>DATKEZ010000001.1:0-5883 GCA_035511775.1 Steroidobacteraceae bacterium
AGCGGCCGCTGCGGCTGCGGCGCCGGCGGCAGGCGCAACGCCGGCAGCGGCGGCAACGCCGAAAAAGCCGAAGAAGGCCCGCAAGAACGTGCTCGATGCGATCGCGCACGTGCATGCGTCCTTCAACAACACGATCATCACGATCACCGACCGCCAGGGCAACACGCTCTCGTGGGCGACCTCCGGCGGCTGCGGCTTTCGCGGCTCGCGCAAGTCGACGCCGTTCGCCGCGCAGGTGGCGGCCGAGAAGGCCGGCAACGCGGCGCAGGAGCACGGCGTGAAGAACGTCGAGGTGCGTGTCGGAGGACCTGGCCCGGGGCGCGAATCCGCCGTGCGGGCGCTCAATAACTGCGGGCTCAAGATCACCAGCATCTCGGACGTGACACCCATTCCGCACAACGGATGCCGTCCGCCCAAGAAGCGGCGCGTGTAGAGGCAACGAGGAAACTATGGCGCGTTACATCGGACCTACCTGCAAGCTCGCCCGCCGCGAGGGCACGGACCTGTTTTTGAAGTCGGGCGTCAAGCCGCTCGAGAACAAGTGCAAGTTCACCGTGCCGCCCGGCGGCTTGAAGAGCGAGCGCCGCCAGCGGCTCTCCGACTACGGCCTGCAGCTGCGCGAGAAGCAGAAGCTGCGGCGCATGTACGGGGTGCTCGAGCGGCAGTTCAGTAATTACTACAAGGCGGCGGCGCGCAAGACCGGCGCCACGGGCGAGACCCTGCTGCGCCTGCTCGAGTGCCGGCTCGACAACGTGGTGTACCGCATGGGCTTCGCCGCGACGCGCGCCGAGGCGCGCCAGCTGGTGAGTCACAAGGCGATCGCCGTGAACGAGAAGCCCGTGACCATCGCCTCCTACCAGGTGAAGGCGGGCGACATCGTGCAGGTGCGCGAGAAGTCGCGCAAGCAGCTGCGCATCCAGAGCGCGCTCAACGTCGCGCAGCAGGTCGGGCTGCCCGACTGGGTCGAGGTCAACGACAAGGAGTTTCGCGGCGTGTTCAAGTCGGCGCCGGGCCGGGACGACGTCCTGCCCGACATCAACGAGAACCTGGTGGTCGAGCTGTATTCGAAGTAAGCGAATTTCTCTTTTTTGCGCCGGCCGTGTTGCCGGCAAGGTGAAACTGCAATGCAGGGTTCTGTAAGCGAGTTCCTGAGACCCCGGGTGGTGAAAGTACAGCCGCTCACCGCGCGCCAGGCGCGCGTGGTGATCGAGCCATTCGAGCGCGGCTTCGGCCATACGCTCGGCAACGCGCTGCGGCGCGTGCTGCTTTCGTCCATGCCGGGCGCCGCCATCACCGAAGTCGAGATCGACGGCGTGCTGCACGAGTACACGAGCATCGAGGGCGTGCAGGAGGACGTGGTCGACATTCTCCTCAACCTGAAGTCGGTCGCGCTCAAGATGCACTCGCGCGAGAGCGCCGAGCTGCGCCTGCACAAGAAGGGCCCGGGCCCGGTGACCGCCGGCGACATCCAGGTCGATCACGACATCGAGGTCGTGAACCCGGAGCTGGTGATCGCCAACCTCACCAAGGCGGGCGAGCTCACCATGACGCTGCGCGTCGAGCGCGGCCGTGGCTACCGGCCGGCAGCCGCGCGCGTCGCCTTCGAGGAGCAGACGCGCCCGATCGGCCGGCTGCAGCTCGATGCGTCCTTCTCGCCGGTGCGGCGTGTCACCTACTCGGTGGACGCGGCGCGCGTCGAGCAGCGCACCGACCTCGACAAGCTGGTGATCGACATCGAGACCAACGGCACCATCGACGCGGAGGAGGCCATCCGCCGCGCCGGCGCCATCCTCAAGGACCAGCTGTCGGTGTTCATCGACCTGCAGGGCGAGGAAGAGGCGGCCACCAAGGTCTCCGAGATGCAGTTCGATCCGATCCTGATGCGCCCGGTCGACGAGCTCGAGCTCACGGTGCGCAGCGCCAACTGCCTCAAGGCCGAGAACATCCATTACATCGGCGATCTGGTGCAGCGCACCGAGGTGGAGCTGCTGCGCACGCCGAACCTCGGCAAGAAGTCGCTCACCGAGATCAAGGAAGTGCTGCAGAGTCACGGCCTGATGCTCGGCATGCGCCTCGACGGCTGGCCGCCGGCCGGCCTGAAGCAGCACGAGGAAAGCAGCCGGGAAGTCATTTAACTATGCGTCACCAACTCTCCGGCCGCCAGCTGTCGCGTAACAGCTCGCACCGCCACGCGCTGATGCGCAACATGTCGGTCTCGCTGCTGCGGCACGAGACCATTCGCACCACGCTGCCGAAGGCGAAGGAGCTGCGCCGCGTGGTCGAGCCGCTCATCACGCTCGCCAAGAGCGATGCGGAGGCCAACCGCCGCCTGGCGTTCGCGCGGCTGCGCGACGCCGAGGTGGTAGAGAAGCTGTTCGCCGACCTGGGTCCCCGCTTCAAGGCGCGCCCGGGCGGCTACACACGCATCCTGCGCATGATGCCGCGGCCGGGCGACTCGGCGCCCATGGCACTGATGCAGCTCGTCGAGGGTCCGGCGGCCGTTGCGGCCGAGCAGCCGACCGAGCCGCAAGCGAAGCAGGCTCCGCGGCGCGCAAAGGCCAAGGCGAAATCGAAGACCGCGAAGGCGGCGAAGGCGGAGGCCCCGCCTGCAGAGGAAGCCGCCCCGAAGAAGCGTACGCGCAAGAAGAAGACCGCCGCCGCCTGAGCGCGGTGAGGGTCGTGCCAGGGGGAGTCTCGTCATGAGCTTTGCTTCGGAATTCAAAGAATT
The DNA here is from genome assembly GCA_035511775.1 of Steroidobacteraceae bacterium. Classification (GTDB taxonomy): domain Bacteria; phylum Pseudomonadota; class Gammaproteobacteria; order Steroidobacterales; family Steroidobacteraceae; genus 13-2-20CM-66-19. Next base: position 2,729 of record DATKEZ010000001.1, read on the forward strand.
TGCGATGAAGGGGAGTGTCATCGACCTCGCCGTCGGGGTCGTGATCGGCGGAGCGTTCGGGAAGATCGTCTCCTCGCTGGTCGGCGATGTGATCATGCCGGCGCTGTCTCCCATCCTCGGGAGCGTGAACTTCAGCGAGCTCGCGGTTCAGATCGCGACGAACGCGGCGGGCAAGCCCGTGTTGCTCAAGTACGGCGCCTTCATGCAGACCATCTTCGAGTTCGTCGTGATCGCGCTGTCCATCTTCATCGTCATCAAGGGCATCAACAAGCTCAAGCGTGCCCCGGCGGCCGCGCCCAACGCGCCCCCGCCAGCGCCCACCCGCAGCGAAGTATTGCTGCAGGAGATAAGGGACCTGCTGGCAAAGCGCTAAGCAGATCCCGCCGCGGCGGCCTCGAAGGCATCGCGCGTCAGGTTCTCCGAGCCTGACGCCGTGATGGCGAGGTCGTCCTCGATGCGGATGCCCCCGAATTTCATCAGTCCCGCAACGCGCGGCCAGTTGATGCGGGCCGCCTGAGCTGCGTCGGCCCGCGCCGCCTCGAGCAGCTGCGGGATGAAATAGATCCCGGGCTCCATGGTGACGACGAAGCCGGCCTCGAGCACCCGCGTCAGGCGCAGGTGCGGATGCCCCTCAGGCCGGGGGATGTCCCCATCGCCGCGGCCCTTCATGAATCCGCCGACGTCGTGGACCTCGATTCCGAGCAGGTGCCCGATGCCGTGCGGCAGGAATACCCGGGTGACGCCCGTCGCCACGGCCTCCTCGGCGGCGCAACTCACCAGCTCCGCTTCCCGCAGCAGCCGCGCGGTCTGCTCGTGCGCCTTGAGTTGTACGTCGCGCCAGTCCACCCCGGCACGCACCCCCGAGCACAACCCCTGCTGCAGCTCGTCCATGCGCGCGATCAGGGCGCGAAAGTCCGGATCCCGGTAGGCGTGAGTGCGGGTGATGTCGCTCGCGTAGCCGGCGAACTGCGCGCCGGCATCGATCAGCAGCGAGTGGCGCTCGTGCGGCGCGTGTCTGTTCAGCACCTGGTAGTGCAGCACCGCGCCGCCTTCGTTGAGCGCGATGATCGGGTTGTAGGGCAGCTCCTGCTCGCGCAACCCGCAGGCGGCGATGAATTCGAGCTCGATCTCGAACTCGGACGCCCCGGCCTCGAAGGCGCGCGTCGCGGCGAGATGGCCGCGCGCGCCGAGCCGGTTTGCCGCCCGCAGGCAGGCGAGCTCGTAGGGGCTCTTGACTGCACGGTCGTAGTCGAGCGTGCGCATCAGCGCGCGCGGGTTCACCGCTGCCGGCCCCCAGGCGGCAATCTCCGGCGTGGTATCGCCGATGTAGGCCGCGCGGGACAGATCCCGGGGGAGTACGGCGCGCGCGGCGGCGCTGTCCGCCACGGGCAGGACGTCGAAATGGCGCACCCAGTAGCCGCGCGGCAGATCCGCGGGCTTGTGCCAATAGTCCCGGGGCTGGTGCAGGAGCAGCTTCGGGCGCGATCCGGGCTCGAACCAGATATATGAGTCGGGCGCATCGTGGAGCGGAGCCCAGACTTTGAAGGGGGCGTGTGCCACGAAGGGGTAGGTGCGATCGTCCTCGAACACCGTAAGCGCCGAGCCCGAATGCACCAGCAGGCTCGTGAAGCCACAGGCGCTCAGTGCCTCGGCGGTGCGGTTGGCGAGAGCCGCCAGATGCGGGCCGAAGGACTCTTCCAGTTCTCGTGCGAGATCGGGTTCGATGTCTGACATTCGCTTGTCTCCCGTGAGCCACAGCCGCTTCGGCGCCTGTCGCGCTAACCCGACACCCAGGCCCGCGCCGCGCGGCCCTGGGGCCGGTTTCCAATCGTACCGGGACTTCTATAGAATTTGCGTCCTCCGCGGCTCGATTGAGAGGCGCGGAACGGTCGCACGCGGCCGTGGTCTTCTCAACACAACTCTTGCTTCCTTCGGGGAAATATCGATGAACACCAAACTTGCTCTTAGCGCAATCGTTGCGGCGCTGATGCTGACGGCCTGCGCGAAGCAGGAAGCCGCAGGCACCGACACCGCTGCTACACCTCCTGCTCCGGCTGCCGCGCCGGCCGCTGCTCCCGCTGACCAGGCCGCTCCGGCCGCGGGCACGGCGGCTGCTCCTGCTGACGCCGCTGCTGCACCTGCTGCGGGCTCCGCTGCTCCGGCTGCCGCTCCGGCCGATCAGAAAGAGCCGCCGAAGCAGTAAGCCTCGAGTCTTACGGCTGAACAACGCGGCCCGGACGGAGCGCACGCGCGAGCCGTCCGGGCCGTGTCTTTCTGAAGCCGCCACGATGCCCGCCGTGACCGTCAGCGTGCGCGATGCACGTGCCCAGCCGGCCGACCGGCTCTGGATCCAGAGCGTCTATCGCGACTACCTCGATGATCTGAATCCCGGCACCGGCCTGTTCCCCGCGCTGGGGGAGATCGGGCACCGCGAGCGCGACCAGATCGCGCACTGGTTCGGCGATCCGAATACCTTTCCGCTGGTGATCCTGAAGGGCAGCGAGCCGGTGGGCTTCGCCCGCGTGCTGCGCGCGAGTCCCGCGGCGCCGCCGCGGCCGCGCACCGACTATCGCATGGCGGAGTTCTTCATCACGCGCACGCGGCGCCGGCTCGGCGTGGGGCGCACGGCCGTCGAGCTCATCCTGAATCGCTTCGCCGGACGCTGGGAGATCAGCGAGTACCTGCGCAACGGGGACGCGGTGCGGTTCTGGCGCCGCGTGGTCGGCGGCTACACGCGCGGCAATTACCAGGAGCGCGTCATCAACGGCGAAGTGCACCAGGTGTTTGATTCGGGCGCGCCGCCGCGTCCCGCGTAGGCGCGCCGCCCGCGGCGCAACCGGCGCAGCCGCCGGAAAGCTGCGCGAGCGTGCGGCTTCTGAGCGCCGCGAGCCACGGCGCGGTGAGCGCCGTCGGCAGCGCGCCGAGCCCCTCGATCACCCGCATCCGCAGCTTGAGCGAGGCGAGCCGCCAGGCGCTGTAGAGCGCGCCCGCGGCGACCGCGAGGCCCACCAGCGCGCCCTGCAGCAGCAGGCTCACTCCGGCACCCGGCTCATGTGAGCACCGCCCCACCGCCGAGCGCGAGCGCCACGCGGTAGGTGATGAACGCCCCGAGATAGGCGAGGGCGAACAGATACGCCGCCATCGCGAGCGGATAG
>DATKEZ010000002.1:0-3103 GCA_035511775.1 Steroidobacteraceae bacterium
AGACGATGGCTTGCAGGCGCACGCCCGCCGCCTCGGGCGGCGGCTGCTCGCGCGCCGGCCCGCTTGGCGCCGGGCGGGTGGGATCCACCAACGCTTCGGATGCCCGCAGGGAGCTGGCGGCGGCGAGCGCAGCGGCGATGCATAGCGCGACGCGGAACGACGCTCTCACAGGTCGATCCATTCGCTGTCGAGGCTGATGGTGCCGAGCTCGAGCTGGACTCGACTGATCGGATAGCGCGTGGTGGTGAGCTCGAGGTGCTGCCAGTAAAAGCGCCAGGGGAGCGCCTCGAGGGCCTCGAGGTAGGCGAGCAGGTCCAGGTACTGACCCTCCACCACCAGCTCGACCGTGTGCACGTAGGGCCTCGGACCGTCTGCGGGTGTCGCGCCGGGCGCATCGGGAGGGAGCCTGGTCGGCGGGAGATTGCGCAGACTGACCAGCACCAGGCCGTGCTGCAGGCTGAGCACGGTACGGATGACCTCCGCCATGCGCTGCGGTGGGACCATTCCGGCCGAGCGCGCCAGCAGCTGACCGTCGACGCTCTGCAGGCGCGCCTGCAGCTCGGCGATGCGTCCCGCGGCGGTGTTGGCGGGATCGGCGGCAGTGGTGGCCGCTGCCGTTTTGGCGGCAAGCCCCATGGCCGTTTCCAGCGTCGTCAGGTCCTCGAGGAGCTGCCGGCGGCGCGCCTCCACGTGGCCGGTCAGCAGCAGCTGCGAGGCGCCGATCAGCAGTGCCACGACGGCGCCGAGCACCAGCAGCCGCTCGCGCTGCGACAGCCGATCGAAGCTGCGCGCCCAGGCACTGAGTTGCGCCAGCGGCCTCATGAGGTGCCCGCCTGCACGGGCTTCGGCGCTGAGTTGCTCTCCGCCTTGAACCTGAATGCGTGATCGAGCCGCGCGTCACGGGCGGGGGCCGCCGATGGCTCGGTGCCTTTGGCGCCGCTCGGGCGCTCGATCGCGAACTGGTCGAAGCGGATACCGGTGAGAGCCGTCTCGGTGGCGAGACCGCGCAGATAGCGCGGCACCAGCTCGGGATCGAGCGTCATGCCACCGACGCTCATGGTGCCGTCGATGCCCGAGAGCACGACGCGATCGATCCACAGCCCGCCGAGTGGGTGGCGTGCGAGCGCACTGAGTCGCCTCGAGAATCCATCCGTCTGTCCGACCGATCCGGCGCGCAGCAGCTCGAGCGCGCGCGAGTGCGTCGCGAGCACGAGGGAGAGCTCGTTCACGCGGCTCTCTATCTGTTCCGGGCTTTCCCCCTGAGCCCGGGCTGCCGTGAGCGCGGTCATGGTGGCGGCCTGGTGCTGTTGCTGCTCGCGCAGCGTATTCACGGCGCGCTCGAGCCGGTTGACCCGCCACTGACCCCAGCCCCACAACGCGAGCAGGCTGACACCCACGATCGCGGCCAGCGCGAGGGCGGTGCCGAAGGAGAACGCAGTGCCGCTGCCCTCGGCGGCGGGCTGGTACAGATTGACCTGTTGCCTGAGCTTGCTCATGCGCGCGTGCGCTCCGTGCGCAGCGCCGCTCCGAGAGCGCACAGGCTGGAAAAGTGAGTGTCGGGCTCGACGCCGGCCGCCAGGTCGAACAGTTCCCGGGCGTCGAACAGCCGGCAGTCCAGGCCCGTCTGCTTGCGCAGTGGCTCGAGCAGCTGTTGGGCGCGGGCATCCCCCGAAGCCACGAACACGTCGGCGATCTGGGCGCGATCGTAGTGACTCTCGTAATAGTTGAGCGAGCGCTGCAGCTCGATCGCCAGCGCCTGGGTATCGGACTCGGCGCCTCCGTCGAGCGACAGGGTGTCGGAGCGCGCACCGAGATCGATCCGGCGGGCGAGATACAGCGCCCCCTGGCAGGTCAGCACGAGCTGCGCGTAGCCGTCTGCGAGAGCGAGCAGGGCCACACCCCGCTCGTCCTGGGGCAGCAGCGCGCTCAGATTTCGCAAGCACAGCTCCGGAATGTCGATGACGTCAAAGCCGCGGGCGCGTGGCCTGACCAGCTCGACGATGCGCCGGACCGCCTCGCCGTGGGCCGCCACGGCGAACACCATCGGTTTCTTGGCGTAGCGCGCCTGCTCGGGCAGGGCAAAAACGTCGACGACGGCTTCGGTGACCGGGTAGTTGATGACATCGCGCAGCGCCCAGCGGACTGCGGCGCGCATCTCGGCCGGCTGGACCTCGGGCGCCTCCACCTGCACGAGCTGATAGTCGGACATGACGGCGCTCACCGGCACGCGGGCGCGCCAGGGTCCGTTGGCGAGCGGGGCAAACAGCTGTTCGGCACGCAGCTCACCGGAGCGCTGCGCCGTGCAGTGCTGCAGGAGCGGGCGCGCTCCCTTCACCGACCTGACGAGGGCGAGCGCGCTGTCGCGGTCCGCGGACATAACACCCGCCCGCCAGCCGTTGCCTTGAGACTCTTTTAGCAGCGAGAACAAGATCGACCCCCGAACCCATCCAGCGGTCCGGCGCCCGTTGTCGCACACGCTGGCAGGGCGTTTCGTGCGAAACTTAACGGAATCAGCGGGCTAGTTGACCAAACGTGGGTGAAGTGAGCGCTACCTCACATCCCTGGGGGATTCGCCCGCCCAGCGCGGCGTCGCAGCCGCAAGCGCCCGCGCTCAGGGGTCGCCCGAGCCCTTCCAGAAGATCGTCTTGCGCTCGGGCACGATCGAGGGGCTCACCTGCTGTGCACAGATGCCGCAGCTGGTGCCGCCATTGAGCGAGGCCGCGCCGATGACGACGGTAACGACCTGGGTGCCGACCGGCACCGTCGCGACCACCGGGGACGGCGGCAGACCGCCGCCGACGAACGAGGCGTCGCGTGCCCCGCCGCACGCCTGACCGGTGGCGCTGATGCCGCCGGAGGCGTTGAACAGGTTCAGCCAGTAGCCATACGCCGCACCGAGACTCGAGGAACAGGTGCCGGACGATGCGGGTATCGGCCGGTTGGTGCTGAAGGCGACCATGCCCGCGGCAATGATGGCCGAGGTGACTGTCTGCTCACCAGTGCCGTTGGCATTCAGGTCGATGAACCAGCCGCTCATGCTCGAGGTCGGCAGAACGCCGGCCGTGCCGCAGCTGGTGCCATTGGTGGAGTTGTGGGCCCCGGG
>DATKEZ010000003.1:0-25131 GCA_035511775.1 Steroidobacteraceae bacterium
TGGCAGGATCAGTTCAACCTCGCACTCGACCCGGACACCGCCTGCGCCTACCACGATGCGACGCTGCCGAAGGAAGGTCACAAGGTGGCGCATTTCTGTTCCATGTGCGGGCCGAAGTTCTGCTCCATGCGCATCTCGCACGAGGTGCGCGCCGAAGCCCGCGCGCAGGGTATGCGCGACATGGCCGCGAGATTCCGTGCCGGTGGGAGCGAGCTGTACGTGCCCGCGCCGGCCCCACCGGAGCGCTGAAGCCGTGCGCGTGACCGTCATCGGTGCCGGGGTCGCGGGCCTCACATGCGCGCTGGAGCTCGCCGAGCGCGGCGTCGCCGTGGAGGTCCTCGAGCGCAGCGCGCAACTCGGCGCGCCCGCGTGCTCCTGGTTCGCCGGTGGCATGCTGGCGCCGTGGTGTGAGCTGGAGAGCTGCGATCCCCTGATCGCGCGTCTCGGTGCGGAGAGTATCCCCTGGTGGCGCGAGCGCTTCGCCGGCACCGTCGTGAACGGCACGCTGGTTGTGGCGCATGGCCGCGACGCGGCGGATGTCACGCAGTTCGCCGCGCGCACCGGGCATTGCGAGGCCCTCGCCTCTGAAGAGATCGCGGGCCTCGAGCCTGACCTGGCCGGACGTTTCACGCAGGGGCTCTATTTCCGGGACGAGGGCCATCTCGACCCGCGGGCGGCACTCACGGCGCTCGCCGCGCGGCTCGGGGAGCTCGGCGTGGCCATCCACTACGGCGTCGAGGCCTCGGCGAGCCTGCTCGCCGGGCGGCAGCTGATCGACTGCACCGGACTCGCCGCGCGCGGCCAGCTCACGGAGCTGCGCGGGGTGAAGGGAGAAATGCTGCTGCTGCGCCTGCGCGAGATCTCGCTGTGCCGCCCGGTGCGCCTGCTGCACCCGCGCGTGCCGGTGTATGTCGTACCGCGCGCGGATGGGCTCTTCATGGTGGGCGCCACCATGATCGAGAGCGATCAGGGTACGCGCATCAGTGCGCGTTCCATGCTGGAGCTGCTGTCGGCCGCCTACGCGCTGCATCCGGCGTTCGGCGAGGCAGAGATCGTCGAGATCGGCACCGGCGTGCGGGCAGCGTTTGCCGACAACCTGCCGCGCCTGCGCCGCCACGGCGAGACGCTGTATGTGAACGGCCTGTATCGGCACGGCTTTCTCATCGCGCCGGCACTCGCCCGTCGCGCGGCCGACGTGATGTTGCAGGGAAGACATTTTCCGGAGGTTGAGGATGAGAATCCTCGTCAACGGCGCCTGGCGTGAGACCGTCGCCGCCGAGCTGTCCGCGGTGCTCGAGGAGCTTGGCTATGGCGAGGCCGTGGTAGCGACCGCCGTCAACGGCGAATTCGTGGCGGCGGGTGTGCGGCCAGGCACCCGCCTCGCCGAGGGTGACCGCGTGGAAGTGCTGGCGCCCATGCAGGGGGGCTGATGCTGCAGCTCTACGGCACGTCGCTCCGATCGCGGCTGCTGCTCGGCACGGCCCGCTACCCGTCGCCTGCGGTGCTGACCGCGGCGGTGCGCGCGGCGCGCGTCGAGGTGGTGACGGTGGCACTGCGCCGCGAATCAGGCGGTGAGCGCGCCGGACAGGGCTTCTGGTCGATCATCCGCGAGCTCGGGGTGCGGGTGTTGCCCAACACCGCGGGCTGCCATTCGGTGAAGGAGGCCGTCAGCACCGCCCACATGGCACGCGAGGTGTTCAGCACCCCGTGGATCAAGCTCGAGGTGATCGGCGAGGACGACACGCTGCAGCCGGACGTGTTTGGGCTCACCGAGGCCGCGCGCATCCTGTGCGCGGAGGGGTTCGAGGTGTTTCCGTATACCACCGAGGACCTGGTGGTTGCGGAACGGTTGCTCGCGGTGGGCTGCCGGGTGCTGATGCCGTGGGGCGCGCCCATCGGATCCGGCCGAGGACTCAACAACCTGTTTGGCCTCACGGCGCTGCGCGCCCACTTCCCCGATGTGCCGCTGATCATCGATGCCGGAATCGGCGTGCCCTCCCACGCCGCGCGCGCCCTGGAGCTCGGATTCGACGCGGTGCTGATCAACACCGCGGTCGCGCAGGCGGGCGATCCGGTGCAGATGGCGGCAGCGTTTGCCCAGGCGGTCGAGGCGGGACGCTCGGCGCGGCTGGCCGGACCGATCGAGCCGCGTGACCTCGCCGCACCCTCGACGCCGGTGATTGGCACGGCGTTCCGTGGATGAAGCTCCCGCGCGTCTATCCGATCGTCGACAGCGCCGCGTGGGTGAGGCGCTTAGCGCCCCTCGGCGTGCGGCTGGTTCAGCTGCGCATCAAGGAGCAGCCGCAGGAGAAGGTGCGCGCCGAGATTCGTGAGGCGCGCGAGTGCTGCGCAGCGGCGGGTCTGCAGCTCATCGTCAACGATCACTGGCAGCTCGCGCTCGAGGCGGGTTGCGATTTCGTGCACCTCGGGCAGGGCGATCTGGACGGCGCGGATGTGCCCGCCCTGCGGCGCGCCGGTGTGCGCCTGGGTGTCAGCACGCACGACGAGGGCGAGCTCTCGCGCGCACTCACCCTGCAACCCGACTACGTGGCGCTCGGTCCGATCTATCCGACGCTGCTGAAGGCCATGCCGTGGCCGCCGCAGGGTCTTGAGCGGATCACGCGGTGGAAGCGCCGCGTGGGCTCAGTGCCGCTGGTGGCGATCGGGGGACTGACGCTCGAGCGTTTGCCGGGAGTGTTCGCGGCGGGGGCGGATGTCGCCGCGGTGGTGACCGACATCGTGCGCGACGCGCAGCCGGAGGCGCGCGCGCGGCAATGGCTCGCCGCGGCGGCGGCGGCCTGACTGCGGAGGGTGACCATGAGCGATCGCTATGCGCGTCAGAGGATACTTCCCGAGGTCGGGGCCGAAGGTCAGGCGCGCCTTGCCGGCGCGACGGTGCTCATCGTCGGCGCGGGCGGACTGGGTTGTGCCGTGCTGCAGTACCTGGCGGCGGCGGGCGCAGGGCGCCTCATGGTCGTGGATCACGATAGCGTCGAGGAGTCCAACCTCCACCGCCAGCCCTTGTATCGCATGAGCGATCTCGGGAAATCCAAGGTAAACGCGGCCTGCGCGGCGCTGCAGCAGATAAATCCCGCGGTGCGCGTGGATGCCGTGGCGGCGCGCCTGAGCGCGACCAACTCGGCGCCTCTGGTGCAGGAGGCCGATGTCGTCATCGACGCGGCCGACAGTTTCGCCGTGACCTACATACTGAGTGACGCCTGCCGGGATGCCGCGACACCGCTGGTGAGCGCCTCGGTACTGGGACTTGCCGGTTACGTCGGTGTGTTTTGCGCTGGTGCGCCGAGCTATCGCGCGGTCTTTCCGGAAATGCCGCGCGCGGCGGGCTCCTGCGCCGAGTCCGGGGTGCTCGGGACCGCAGTCGGTGTCATGGGCACTTTGCAGGCGCATCTGGCGCTCGCGCTGCTTCTGAAGTGGCAGCCCAGCCCGCTCGGTCGCCTGATCTCGGTGGACTTTCGCACCCTGCGCCTGGGAGGCTTTTCCTTCACCGGCGCGCGCGAACCCACGGGCACGGCCCTTGGATTCATCGCGCCGACGGAAGTCTCGGCCGCCGACATCGTGATCGACCTGCGCAGCCTCACCGAAGTGCCGGTGTCGCCGTTTCCGTCGGCGATGCGCATCGGTGTGGAGGCGCTGGAGCAGGCCCGGATGAGCTTCCCGGTCGAGCCGCGCATCGTGCTGTGCTGCCGCACCGGGGTACGCGCCTGGCGTGCAGCGCGGGCGCTGCAGAGCCAGGGCCACGCGAACGTCGCACTCATCGCGATGGGCGAGTGAGCGCGGTCCTGGTCATCGCCGGCTCGGACTGCAGCGGCGGGGCGGGCCTGGCGCGTGACCTGCACACCCTGGCCCGCTTCGGAGCCGAAGCGATGTGCGCCGTGACCGCGGTGACCGTGCAATCGGACTCGCGGGTGAGCGCGGTACACCCGTTGCCGCCGCAGCTGGTGCGGGCACAGATCGAAGCGGCGCTGGCAACGGGCCGGGTCGGGGCCATCAAGATCGGCATGCTCGGCACCGGCGCCGTCGCGCTCGCCGTGGCCGCGTGCCTGCCGCCGCGTGAGCGGGTGCCGATGGTGCTCGATCCGGTGCTGGCGTCATCCTCGGGCGCCGCGCTGCTGGATGCCCGCGGGCGCGAAGCGCTGCGCGAGCAGCTGGTGCCGCGCGCCACGCTCGTCACACCGAACATCCCCGAGGCGGCGCTGCTCCTGGGTATCGAGCCGGCGACGACCGAGGAGGAGGTGCTGCGTCAGGCACACGCCTGGCTCGCGCTCGGACCGGCGGCGGTGCTGATCAAAGGCGGGCACGGGAGCGGGGGCGAGGCCGTCGATCTGCTCGTGAGCGCGCAGGCGCCGCCTCGCCGACTGGTCGCCGTACGCAGCGCGAGGACCCATCGCGGGACAGGCTGTGCTCTGGCGTCGGGCATAGCCGCAGGCCTTGCCGCCGGCATCGAGCTCGGGGACGCCTGCGCGCGCGCCAGGCGCCACGTGCTGGAGCTGTTGCAGGCTCAGTGAGCTGTCGCCGCGGCGCGACAGGCGGGCGGGGTACCACCGTCGTGCGTCAACCGATGTGGCTCTCACTCGCTATGCTCACGGCAGCCGATGCAAGGCGTGCTGCAAGTCGGCGGTCTCGAACCAACACAGGGATTTGGATATGCAGCGCAATATGTTGAGGAGCGGACTCTACGGCGCGCTCCTGATAGCTCTCACCGCGAGTCTTGGCGCCTGTGGCGGCGGCTCGGGCTCCACGGACCTCACATCGCCGCCCCCGATGTCGGGGACCATGCCGCTGACGATCAGCGATGCGTCCTCGGACGACTGGGGGACCATCGGCGTGAAGCTGCTCAGCATCGCACTCGTGCCGCAGGGCGGCGGCAGCGCGGTGACGGTGTGGACCGCGCCCAGCCCGGCGCCGTTCGTGAACCTCGAGCAGCTCGACCAGCTGGGCGAGATCCTCGGCAATGTGAGCGTGCCGGTCGGCACCTATACCGGGGCGGTGCTCACCATCAGCGCCAATCCCGGTGACCTGCTGCTGACGGTCGCTGCAAATCCCGAGAGTGGCTTTCCGCTCGCCGCCGGAACCAGCATTGCGTCCAACCAGATCTATATCCAGGGCATGCAGGGCAGCAGCGGCACCTTCACCGTGCCCGTGAAGGTCACCTTTGACTCCCCCCTGACCGTCAGCACCGGTCAGAACAACGCGCTCGACCTGGAGTTCGATCTTGCCCATCCGGCGTTCATCGTCGGTCACACGCCTCCGCTGGGGGGCGGCGCCACGCTGTGGGCGGTGAACTTCAACGGGCCGGTGCGCCATCATCCGGTGCGCGACATCACGCGCCTGGTGCTGCGACACACCTACGGCACGGTGACGGCGGTGGCCTCCGACGGCAAGTCGCTCACCATCACCAAGGACTTTCCGGTGCTGCCGGTGACCAACCCGCAGACCCCGATCGCGAGCTCGCTGTCGCTGCAGATCTTCGCGGACGCCACCAACGGCACGATCCTCTACGACCTCGACGCCAAGACCCGCACGGTCGTCAAGGATTTCACGGGCGAAGCCATGAGCCTGCCCAACAAGTTCGTGCGCATCGCCGCGCGCTACCAGGTCGACGGCACGCTGGTGGCGGTGCGCGTGTGGGCGAGCAGCCAGTTCAGCGAGGTGTGGCTGAGCCCCGAAGGGCACGTACTGCACGTCGATACCACGACGGATGTCATCACGGTAGCCGACGAGTCCGGCGTGGGCGTTCCGGTGACGGTCGACGCCAACACCGAGTTCTTCTTGCGCACCCCGGCGGATGCCAGCGCCGATACCACGCCGATCGCCACCGGCACCGGCTTCCTCACCAGTAACGATCTGGTGCGCGGCTTCAAGGTGCATGTGAGCCCGGTCGATGCGCACGCCACCCCGCTGGTGGCGCAGAGCATCGATATCGAGACCGCCGCGTATTCCGGGCGCATCTCGGGCGCTACCAACACCGGCTTCACCTACAACCGGCAGTTCGCACGCGCGACGGATGACTACACGGTGACGCTCGACTACATCTCCGGCGCCACCGCCAACATCGATCCCAGCGGCAATTCGGTCATGGGATTCCTGTGGTGGGACTTCACCCTTCCGACGCTGGCCACCGAGGGCATGAACGCAGTTGCGGCGTTCGTCGCCGCAACCAACGGTGGGGTGGACTTCGGCGGCACGGTGGGCCCGCAGACGGCGTGGGGCGTGAGCGGCGCGACCTGGGGCGATGCGGCGAATCCCAGTGGCTGGTCGCTCAGGAACGCAGTGCTGATCCCGACACCGGTGCCGCTCGGCGCTGTCACGACGGCCTTCGCCGGCAACTCCTTCGCGATGACCGTGCTCGGCGGCACTAAGGCGGCCATGGTCGATGTGAGCACCACCGCCCAGTCGGCCACGCTGGTCTACCAGGTCGACCGCTCGAACGGCATCATCACCATCTCACCCATCGACGTCACCACCAGCAGCGGCCTCGCGGCGATCACGGCCGGGCTGGTGCCCGGCACAGCCGTCAAGGTCTTTGGCGTGCCGCAGGCCGGCTCGCTCAAGGCCTACGTGCTGGTGTACTTCACGGGCATGCTGCCCAGTTTCTGACGCTCAGGAGCGAGTTTGGCGAGGCCGGACGCCTCGCTCGGAAGAGGGAAGGGCGCCGCGCAGGATCCGCGGCCCCCTCGACAGTGCGCCATCGCGGGTATCATGCCGCGATGCCACCTGACCGAAGCAACGAGCTCAGGAGCATCGCGCGGCGCGCGATGCTCGAGCACGGACTCGAGCCGGACTTCTCCGCACCCGCGGTGGAGCAATTGCGCAGCCTCGGCCGGCCCGCGCCGCAGAGCGGCAGGCAGATCCGTGACCTGCGCACCCTGCTGTGGTGCTCGATCGACAACGACGACTCGCGCGACCTCGATCAGCTCTCGGTTGCCGAGCCCCTCAGCGGCGCTGCAGTGAGGATCCTGGTGGCGATCGCCGATGTGGATGCCACGGTGGCTCCCGGCTCACCGATCGACGCGCACGCCCGCGCCAACACCACCACCGTCTACACCGCCGCTCAGATCTTTCCGATGCTTCCCGAGCGGCTGTCGACCGACCTCACATCCCTGGGCGAGGACCAGGAGCGCCTCAGCATCGTCATCGACATGACCATCGCCGCCGACGGCGCGCTCGTGGCATCCGAGATCTATCGCGCGGTGGTGCGCAACCGCGCCAAGCTCGCCTATGACAGCGTCGCGGCCTGGCTCCTCGGCACGGGTCAAATGCCGGCGCGCGCCGCAGCGGTCAGCGGCATGGAGCAGCAGCTGCGCCTCCAGGACCGCGTGGCACAGCTGCTCAAACGCGTGCGGCACGAGCAGGGCGCGCTGGAACTCAGCACCATCGAGGCGCGCGCGGTCTACGACGGCGGAGTGCTCGCGGACCTCAGGCCCGACGAGGACAATCGCGCCAAGGAGCTCATCGAATACTTCATGATCGCGGCCAACACCGTGGCGGCGCAGTACCTGGAGCGCCGCGGCTCCGCATCGCTGCGCCGCGTGCTGCGCAAGCCGGAACGCTGGGGGCGGATCGTCGAGCTGGCCCGAGGGCTTGGCGAATCTCTGCCGGTGGCGCCGGACGCACGGGCGCTCAGTGCCTTTCTCGTCAAGCGCCAGCAGGCGGCGCCGGCGCAATTTCCGGACCTGTCGCTGTCGATCGTCAAGTTGCTGGGGGCCGGCGAGTATGTGCTCAAGCGCCCCGGACAGGCTGCCGAAGGACACTTCGGATTGGCAGTGAATGACTACACGCACGCGACCGCGCCCAACCGCCGCTTCCCGGACGTCATCACCCAGCGGCTGCTGAAGGCCGCGCTCGCCGGGCGCTCCGCGCCCTACGGCGACGAGGAGCTGCGCGAGCTCGCGGCACACTGCACCGAGCAGGAAGGCAATGCCGCGAAGGTCGAGCGCCAGGTGCGCAAGTGCGCCGCCGCCATGCTGCTCGAATCGCGTATCGGCCAGCAGTTCGATGCCCTGGTGACCGGCGCTTCGGACAAGGGGGTGTGGGTGCGTATCCTGCAGCCGGTTGCGGAAGGACGGCTGGTCAGAGGGTTTGAAGGGCTGGACGTGGGTGATGCGCTGCGCGTACAGCTCACCCGCACCGATGTCGAGCGCGGCTACATCGATTTCGTGCACGCCTGAGTGCCGTGTTGACAAGCGCGCGTTTGCCTCGCGCGCTGTCCCACGCGGCGACGCCGACAATTTACACGGCGCACATCACAGACACTTTGCCCTGCCGGGTTTCGAGGCGCTTAGATGCGTTCTCGTAGTAATGGAGGTACGACATGAAGCGCTTTTTGACCTTGATTGCGGCAGCCACGGCCCTGGAACTGGCGGCGTTTGCGTACGCCGGACCCGAGGATCAGGCCGGCGCGGCTCAGCCATCCCCTGCCGAACAGCCTTCCATGCCCTCGATCGACCCGGCGACGCCGGGCGTTGCGCCGACCGACCCCTCGGCAACGGCACAGTCGAGCGTATCGGCCTCGCAGAGCACGCGGCTCGCGGCGCTCGTGCCCTCGGGCATGTCGGCGCAGGAAGCCTGCGCGGGATTCAGGACTGTCGAGGAATGTGCGGCGACCCTGCACGCCTCGCAGAATCTGAGCATTCCCTTCGAGGACCTGAAGTCGAGAGTGACCGGCGGGACCAAGCTCGGTGCGGCAATTCACCAGCTGAAGCCCGATGCCAACGTCAAGGCCGAGGTCCGCAAGGCCGAGGAACAGGCGCGTAGCGACACGCGCGTGCCACAGGGCTGATTCCAGCCCGCCCCGCGCAGCGTGGGGGGCTCAATCGAGCTCCCCACCGGCGCGCCGCCCGAGCGCGCCGCTGCACAGGGCCTGCGGTTTTATCGGCGGTTGCGCCGGAGGCAGCCGCGACCTGACGAAACCCAGGAAGACAAGCGGCGGAGCGGGCGCTCAGCGCTCCGGCGGACAAAGCGTCGGAATCGACTCGCGCTTGTTGCGCCGGTACACCCGAAAGTCGGTCTGGTCGATCGTAATCACGGAATGCTTCGGGAATAACTCGCTCATCCGCACGAGGCACAGATCGGCGAGGTCGGGCTTTCGGTCCGCATAGCGGTCCGCCAGCCGGCTGAGCTGGACGAGGTGATCGCGGCAGTCAAAGGCCAGCGCGACCAGCCCGTCGTTCACCATGGCAAGGGCCACCGAGGCGCTGTCGAGATGAAACGCCGTCTCCGCCAGGACGGCTTCACAGGTCAGTAGCGGCTCGGTGATGTCGCTCGCGAGCTGCACTGCCCAGCCGTGATGCCTGTCGTTGCCATTGGCGAACGCGACGAGAAAGCCGGTGTCGGCAATTCCCTTCACGAACGCGAGAAGCCCTTGCGCGCCGACAGATCCCGGGCGCCCCGAACGCTTCCCGCCAGCCGCATGAACGCCTGCTCGCCGCCGCTCTCGCGTGCCTTTTCGAGCTGCTCGCGAATGATGCGTCCGCGCGGCATGCCGGAGCGCTTCGCAGCCTGCTCGAGCCAGGTGGCGAGCTCTTTTGTAAGACGGATGGTGACTGTCTGACCCATACGGCAGAAGTGTAATACACGCGGTAGAGGCACGCAACATCGGCTAGCGCCATCCCCGGCGCCCGGCTACCCGCCGCGGGCGGAGGCCGAGTCTTGGAAATCCCGTTGCACCGTGCCTTGAATATAGGGTAGGGGGTATAGTATATCTTGCGCGACGACGGCGGCGCTGGTAGCACAGTGTTTCTTCGCAACCACGCGGCGCACTGCAGCGTTGCTGCAATACCCGGGTGCTATAGCGGACGTCGAGTATTGCGGGAAATCGAATGGGCAACATCTCGAGCCACTGGCGCCTGCTGGGGGCGCTGACGCTGCTCGGCCTGCGCCATGCGCAGGCCGGCCCGCCCGGCGCCGATGATCCGTCCCCGGGCCCTGCTGCGGCCAGCGGTGCGCCGTTGCTGCTCGGCGCCCAGTACACCTACATCCTGCAACATCAGGACGGGCTGCGCTCGCCTTATGCGGGACCGCTGAGCCTGAATCCGGACGGGGACACGCAGCCGACCCACACCGTAGGTCTCTATGCGGGCTGGGCGCCGCTCGCCTGGGCGCAGGCTTACCTCGATGTCGAGAAGTTCATGGGCGCGGGGGTGAGCAACGCCACCGGCATCGCGGGACTCGCCAACGGCGATGTGGTGCGTGAAGGCGCATCGAACCTGAAGAAGCAGTTCTACATCGCGCGCAGCTACCTGCGATTCATGCTGCCGCTGGGCAATGCCGTCGCCCCGCTCGCGCGCGCCCAGGACCAGATTCCCGGCGCCGAGGCCAGCACCCGCCTGGAATTGAAGGTCGGCCGCATGGCGCTCCCGGACGACTTCGATCAGAACAGCTACGCCGGCTCGCCACGCACGCAGTTCATGAACTGGTCGCTGTGGGCCAACACTGCCTGGGACTACGCCGCCAACACGCGCGGCTATACCGATGGTTTCGTCATTGGCTACGTGAGCCCCTCCTGGAACCTCAAGTACGGGGCCTATCTGATGCCGGTCCTCGCCAACCAGCAGACCCTCGAGTCATCGTTCCGGCACGCGCGTGGGCAGAACCTGCAGCTCACGCTCGCGCCGTGGCCGAGCGGGCCCGTGGTGCGGCTGCTCGGGTATCTCAATACCGCGCGCATGGGGAACTACGCCGAGGCGCTGGCGATTGCCACGGCGAGCGGGAGCACCCCGAACATCGTCGCGGACGATCGCGAGGGACGGCACAAGCATGGCTTCGGGGTCAACGCGGAGCAGCCGCTGGCGGATGAGGGGGCCACGGGAGTGTTTCTGCGCTGGGGCTGGAACGACGGGCACACGGAGAGTTTCGCCTTTACCGAGGTCGATCAGGCGGAGACCCTGGGCGGACAACTCGCCGGTAGCCATTGGCAGCGCCCCGACGATCGCCTCGGCCTGGCGCTGGTGAGCGAGGCGTTGTCGGCCACCCATCGTGCCTATCTGGCCGCGGGCGGAGTGGGGTTTCTGCTGGGTGACGGCCGCTTGAATTACGGCCCTGAGCAGATACTGGAGGCCTACTATCGGCTGCAATACCTGTGGCCGCGGCAGCCGGGTCCGGTGCGCTGGCAGGTCGGACCGGATTTTCAGTACATCCGCAATCCCGGCTACAACCGCGATCGTGGTCCGGCGCGCTTCTGGGCGCTACGGCTGCATCTGGAGTACTGAGGCGGTGCTGCGCGTTACCATAAGCCATGCGGCTGCTGATCGCGGAAGATGACACCGACCTGCGCCAGGTGCTCACCGACCTGCTGCAGCAGTCCGGCTACGGTGTCGACGGGTGCAGCCACGGCACGGCGGCGCTCTCGGCGCTGCTCACCGGCCAATATGCTCTCGGCATCGTCGACATCGGTTTGCCGGGTCTGTCGGGGCTCGAGTTGGTGCGCGCGCTGCGCAATCGAGGTGCCAGCGTACCGATCCTGATCGTCACGGCGCGCGACGCCCTCAATGACCGTGTCGGCGGTCTGGATGCCGGCGCCGATGATTACCTGGTCAAACCCTTCGATCTGCCGGAATTGCAGGCCCGCGTGCGCGCACTGCTGCGCCGCCAGGAGGCGCGCAACGCGCACGAGCTGCGCATCGGTGCGCTGCGGCTGCGGATCGGCGAGCCGCGCGTCACCCTCGGCGAGAGCACGGTCGACCTGCCGGCGAGCGAATTTACGCTGCTCGAGGCGCTGGCCATGCGCGTCGGTCACGTCGTGAGTCGGGAAGTGATCGCCGCGCGCCTGGCCCGCGGTGGCGATCCGCCCTCGGACACGGCCATCGAGATCTGTGTACACCGGCTGCGGCGGCGACTTGAACCCCACGGTCTGCGGGTACGCACCCTGCGCGGTTTCGGCTACCTGCTCGAGGCCGCGGGTGCGGGAGCATGAGCCGCGGCAGCCTGCGGTGGAGACTGCTGCTACGCCTGGCGACGCTCCTGTGTGTACTCCTGGCGCTCGACGCGCTCGCCTGTTACTACACGGCGCTGCATTTCGCCAATCTGGTCTACGATCGCTGGCTGATCGATTCGAATCACTCCCTCGCCACCACCGTGCATGCGCAGGACGGTCGTGTCAGGATCGATCTGCCGCGTGCGGCACTGGAAGTGTTCCAGTTCGACGAGATCGACACCACCTACTATCGCATCGACTCCTCGCGTGAGGGGTTCATCGCCGGGGAGTCCGGGCTGATTGCGGTCGCCGGCGTGCCAGCGGGGGAGGTGCGACTGGGGGATTCGCAGATTCGCGGCCGCCGCGTCCGCGTCGTGACCATGCGGCTGCCGCCGCTGGTGCCGGGTGAGGATGTCACGGTGAGCGTTGCCGAAACGCTGGCCAAGCGCTCGACGCTGACGCGCGAGATCCTGCTGGTGATGGTCGCACCGCAGATCGCGCTGCTCGCCGTGGCGCTCGTGCTGGCGTGGCTCAACGTAACGCGCACTCTCAAACCGCTGAGCGATCTGGCGGCCGCCATCGAGTCGCGCAGCCACGACAATCTGACGCCGGTCCCGGAGGCTGATCTGCCGACCGAGGCGCGCGTTCTGGCGGCGCGGCTCAATGAATTGTTCGGGCGCGTCGCGGCGGCGATGCATTCGCAGGAACGTTTCGTCGCCGACGCCGCGCATCAGCTGCGCACCCCGCTTGCCGCCGTGGTGCTGCACGCCGTGGCGGCGGAGCGTGCCGGGGACGTGGAGGCGCAGCGCCGCGCACTGCGCGCCTTGCGCACCTCCGCCGATCGTGCTGCGCGCCTGAGTCAGCAGCTGCTGGTGCTGATGCGTGCCGGCCCGGCGGCGGGGGAAGCGGTGCACGTGAGTGCACTCGACCTGGCAGCCCTGGCGCGCCGTGTGGGCGAGGAGTGGGTGCCGCAGATGCTGCAGCGCGGTGTCGACTTCGGCCTGGCGGTACCGGATCAGCCGCTGATCGTGCAGGCCGACGGCCCGCTGCTGGCCGAGCTGCTGTCCAATCTGCTGGATAACGCGCTGCGCTACGGGCACTCCGGGGGTCGCATCACTCTCGGGGTGCAGCCCGGCGATGCGCCGCAGCTGTACGTTGAAGACAGCGGACCGGGAATCGAGCCGGCTGAGCGCAGTCGTGTGTTCGAGCGGTTCTACCGCTCACCGGGGACGCACGGGGAGGGTTGCGGTCTGGGTCTGGCGATTGTGCGGGAAATTGCCGAACTGCACGGGGCCGTGGTGCGCATTGACGCCAACCCGAGCGGCCGCGGCGCTCGCGTCACGGTTCAGTTCGGCGCTGGCGCGCAGGCGGCGAAGCCGCTGCAGGCTCACGTCCGGTGAGCGGGGTGGGGCGGACGCACCGGGCTCATGGCCTTCAGGGGACCGGCCAGCCGCCGCCGAGCGCCTGGTACAGCGCCACGGTGTCGGCAAGATGTGCCGCCCGCGCCTGCACCAGCGTCAGCACCGCCGTCTCGTGATCGTGTTCGGCCTGGATCAGATCGAGATTGCTGACCGAGCCGAGCTGCAGGTTCTGCAGGACGAGGCTCAGACTCTGCGCCGCCGCGGACTCGGCGCGAGTCTGGGCCGCCAACGCTGCGGCATCGGCCTGCAGCGCGGCGAGCACGTCGGCCACCTGGCGAAACGCCTGCAGCACCACGCTGCGATAACTGTCCGCGGCCTGATCCATGAGCGCCACCGCGGCCCGCTTGCGGTGCACCAGGGTGCCGCCCGCAAACAGCGTCTGGCTGAGCGACCCGCCCAGGCTCCAGAAGCGTGTACCGGGCGCGGTGAGCTGCGACAGTTGCACGGCCGCCGAACCGCTGTTCGCCGACAGGGAAATGGCGGGCAGCAGGGCCGCTTGCGCCACGCCGACTTGCGCGGTGGCCGCGTGCAGTTGCGCCTCGGCGGCGCGGATATCCGGTCGCTGCCTCACCAGCTGCGCCGGCAGCGTCAACGGCAGCTCCCGCGGCAGCGTGAGCGCGGACAGCTCGACGTCGAGCGCCGCCATCTGCGAGGGCGCACGCCCGCACAGCACCGCGAGCAGGTCCTGCTGCTGTGCGCGCTGCTGCTCCAGAGCCGGTAGTGCCGCCTCGGCCTGCGACAGGGTAGCTTGCTGCGCACTGACCGCGGCAAGTGAGACGCTGCCGAAGGCGTACTGCCGGCGCAGAATCTCCAGCGCCGCGCGTTCCTCCTGCACGATCCGCTGCATGGCGCTGATTTGGGCCTGCGCGGCCGCTTGAGTGATGAGCGCGACGACCGCATTCGATACCAGGGTGAGACGCGTCGCCTCCAGCTCGAAACGCTGCGCCTCGGCCGTGGAGACCAGCGCTTCGACGCTGCGGCGGTTGCCGCCGAACACGTCGAGCGTGTAGCCCAGGTCCACTTCCGCGGTGTGCAAGGTGAAGATCGGGGCCGCGGAGTTCAGCGTGGGTGAAAGCGTGCCGGAATCCTGCCGCCGCTCGCCCTGGTAGGAAGCCTGCAGCCCGGGCCACAGGGCCCCGCGGGCCGCCGCGGCCGACTCGAGGGCTGCGCGCAGCGCGGCCTGTCCGGCCTGGATGTCGGGGTTTGCGGCCAGTACCTGGTCGATCAGCGCATCGAGCTGCGCCGATCCGAAGGCCTCCCACCAGCGCTCGGGTACGCGCGCGCCGATCTGCAGCCGCTGTGACTCATCCTCCGCGGCAGGCGCGGCCGACTGTGACCCGGGCGCTCGATACTCCTGCACCGCCGGCGGGGCGGGTCGATGAAAATCCGGGCCCACCGCGCAGCCCGCGAGCAGCAGCGCGCCGAGCACGGCTTCGCGGGTGCGGGCGCTCATGAGGCGACATCGGGCCCGGTGCCGAGGTCCTCGGCCGCCGCATGCGAGCGACGCCGCGAGCAGCGCAGGATCAGCGCCGGGACCACCAGCAGGATCAGTGTCGGCGCCAGCAGTATGCCGCCGACCACCACGATCGCGAGCGGCCGCTGTACCTGCGCGCCGATGCTGCTCGAAAGCGCCGCCGGCACCAGACCCACACAGGCGACCGTGCAGGTCATGACCACCGGGCGCATCTGCGTGCGGCAGGTGTGCAACATCGCCGCAAGGCGCTCCATGCCAGCCTCGAGGTGCACGTTGTAGTAAGAGAGAATCAGGATCCCGTCCATGGTCGCGATGCCGAACAGCGCCACGAAGCCGATCGCGGCCGAGACGCTGAAGGCGGTCCCGCTCAGATACAGCGCGAAGATACCGCCGATGAGGGTCAATGGGATCACGCTCGCCGCAAGCGCCACGTCCATGAGCGATCCGAAGTTCAGGTACAGCAGGATGCAGATCAGCAGCAGGCTGGCCGGTACCGCTACCGCCAGCCGCTGCAGCGCATCCTGCAGGTTGCCGAACTCGCCCACCCATTCGAGGTGGTAGCCGCCCGGCAACGCGACCTGCTGTGCCACCTTGCGCTGCGCCTCGAGCACGGCGCTCCCCAGGTCGCGCCCGCGTACCGAGAACTTGATGGGAATGTAGCGCTGCTGGCGCTCCCGATAGATGAACGAGGCCCCCGAGACCAGGTGCACGTCGGCGAGGTCCTCGAGCGGGATCTGGGAGGCCGCGCCGGTGGCCGGATCGGTGGCTGGAACGGTGATGCGCCGGATGGCCGCGAGATCGCTGCGGTACTCGCGCGCATAACGCACCACGATGGGGAAGTGCCGATCGCTGCCGGTCTCGTACAGATCCCCGGCGCTGCTGCCCCCGATGGCGGTCTGGACGGCCGTATCGACGTCACCGGGCGCCAGGTTGTAGCGCGCCGCGCGCACCCGATCGATGTCGATCTCCACCGTCGGCTGACCCAGTGAATTGAACACCGCCAGATCGGTGATGCCGGGCACCGTCGCCAGCACGTCGCGGATGCGCGCCGCCGTGTGCTCGAGTGTCGCCAGCTCGTTGCCGTACAGCTTGACCGAGTTCTCGCCCTTGACACCCGAGGCCGCCTCCTCGACGTTGTCCTGGATGTACTGCGAGAAATTGAAGTCGACCCCGGGAAATTGCGCCTGCAGGGCCGCGGTCATCTGCGAGGTGAGGCTCTCCTTGGTCACGTGTCGCGGCCAGCGGGCGGCCTGCTTCAGCGGCACGAAGAACTCGGCATTGAAGAACCCGGTGGCATCGGTGCCGTCATCCGGCCGGCCGTGCTGCGAGATCACGGTCTGCACTTCCGGGTAGGCACCGATGAGCCGGCGCATCCGATTGACGTAGCCGTTACCCTCCTCGAGGGAGATCGAGCCGGGCATCTGCGCGCGGATCCACAGATTGCCTTCCTCGAGCTTGGGCAGGAACTCGAGTCCCAGCGTGCGCAGCGCCAACGCCGCGATCAGCAGCAGCGCCGCGGCGCCGCCGAGCACGATGCGCTGGTGTGACAGCGAGTACACGATCGCCCGGTCGTAGGCGTAGCGCAACGCG
Organism: Steroidobacteraceae bacterium; assembly: GCA_035511775.1. GTDB lineage: Bacteria > Pseudomonadota > Gammaproteobacteria > Steroidobacterales > Steroidobacteraceae > 13-2-20CM-66-19. The sequence continues at coordinate 16,418 of DATKEZ010000003.1, forward strand.
GCGAGGACCCGCGACTCGCTCTCGCGTACGTTGAGCGGCAGCAGCAACGCGCTCAGCGCCGGCGATACGGTGAAGGTCGCGATCAGTCCGCCGGCAATCGCATAGCCGTAGGTGCGCGCCATCGGCCCGAAGATATGACCCTCGATGCCGCTCATGGTGAACAGCGGCACAAAGCCGGCGATGATGATGGCGGCGGCCAACACAATGGCGCGGTTCACCTCGGTGGCGGCGTTGGCGATCACTGCGAACTTGCCGTGAAACTCGCCCCGGCTGCGCACCCGGTGCAGCATTGCCGCGCCGGCGCTGCGTGCCTCGCGGCTCTCGGCCAGGTGGCGGAAGATGTTCTCGACCAGGATCACCGAGGCATCCACGATCAGGCCAAAATCGATCGCGCCGACCGAAAGCAGATTGGCCGACTCCCCGCTCAGGACCAGCAGGGTGATCGCGAACGACAGCGCAAACGGTATGGTGGCGGCGACGATCAGCGCGCTGCGCAGGTTGCCGAGGAACAGCCACTGCACCAGGAAGATCAGCACGATACCGAGCACCATGTTGTGCAGCACCGTGCGGGTCGTGACGCCGATCAGATCGCTGCGGTCGTAGATGCGCTCGATGCGCACTCCCGGCGGCAGGATGCCGGTGGCGTTGATGCGCTCCACCTCCGCCTCGACCGCGCGGATGGTCGGCATGCTCTGCGCTCCCCGGCGCATCAGCACGATCCCCTGGACGATATCGTCATCGGCGTCCTGGCCGGCGATGCCGAGCCGCGGTTGATGGCCCACCTCGACCGCGGCGACGTCGGCTACCAGCACCGGGGTACCGTGGCTGAAACCTACCATGGTGTTGCGCAGATCCTCGAGCGAGCGAATCAGGCCGACGCCGCGCACCACCGCCGCCTGCGATCCGATGTTGAGGGTCTGACCGCCGACGTTGAGATTGGCGTTACCGATCGCCTGCAGTACCTGCGGCAACGACAGCTGGTAGGCGGCGAGGAGGCGTTGGTTCACAGTAACCGTATACGCGCGGGTCATGCCGCCCCAGCCGGTGACATCGACTACGCCCGGCACGGACTTGAAGCGCCGCTCGAGCACCCAGTCCTGCAGCGTCTTCGCGTCCACCACCGAATAGCCCGGGGGGCCCAGGATGCGATAGCGGAACACTTCACCGATCGGGCTCCAAGGGGAGATCTGCGGCTGCGCGCCGTTAGGCAGCGCTGCCAGCTGCGCCAGGCGATTGATCACCCACTGCTCGGCCTGCTGGTAGCTGTAGGCATAGGTGAACTGCACCTTCACGTCCGACAACCCGAACAGGGAGATGGTGCGCACCGAACTGACGCTCGGGATGCCGGCCATCTGGATCTCGATCGGGATGGTGATGTAGCGCTCGATCTCCTCGGCCGACTGCCCCGAGGATTGCGTGACAATATCCACCAGCGGCGGCACCGGGTCCGGATAGGCTTCGATGTTCAGCCACGCAAAGCTCACGACGCCCGTCGCCAGTACCAGCACCAGCAGCGCCACCATGAACAGGCGCTGCCTGAGCGCAAAGGAGATGATCGCGTCCATGAGTGCGGTGACGCCTTCGCTCGAGGCGAGCGGTTACTCGCCGCTCGCGGCGCGATCGATGAACAGCGCCCCGCTGGTCACCACGCGCTCGCCGACGCCGAGCCCCTGCAGTACCTCGAGCCGCTCGTCGTGCTCGCGCCCGAGACGGATCTGACGCAATGCCACCTCGTGCTCGGAGGCGAGCACCCAGACCCGCGCGCGATCGCCTTCATAGATCACCGCCTGCCGCGGCACCGCCGGCGCGGGCACGTCGTCGCTGGTCTGGATCGCGGCGTTGGCGAGCATTTCCGGCTTGAGTGCGCCGTCGGCATTGCCGATCACCGCGTGCACCAGCACGCGCCGGGTGCTCGGGTCGACGGTCGGCGCCACGTAGCTCACGCGCGTCCTGAACTGCCGCTGCGGTATCGCGGTCACGTACACCGTGACTGGCTGTCCCACGCGCACGGCGGCGGCATCGGCCTCGCGCACACTGGCGAGCAGCCACACGCTGGAGACTTCCGCGATCGTATAGACAGCCGGGCTTGCGCCGGCCTGCACATACTGACCGGGCCCGAGCTGCCGATCGACCACGACACCGGCAAGCGGTGCCGCGGCGCTCACACGCGCCCGGGGTCGCGCACCGCTCGCGAGCAGTGCCTCGATCTGCGTCTCACTCTGCCCCAGGATGCGCAGGCGATTGCGCGCCGCCCCCGCGGCGGCCTGAGCGGCCGCCAGGTCGCTCTGCGCCTGTTGCCAGTCCTGGAGCGAGGCACCGTGCACATCATAGGAGGCATGGCGGCGCTCTTCGTTGGCGAGCGCCAGTCTCAGTTGTGCCTGTGTGGCCAGAAGATCGCTCTGGCCCTGTGCGAATTCGGAAGCATCGAGCTCGAACAGCGGCTGCCCCTGCTTGAGCTGCGCTCCCAGAGGCGCGATCACGCGGGTCACCCGGCCTGAGTACGGTGAATACACCGGCGTGAGCCGATCAGCGTTGAAGACGATGCGGCCGTCGGTCCGGATCTGCGAATGAAAGAGCGCGCTGCCGATGCGCTCGACGCCGAGCGACTCTCGTTGCGCCTCACTCAGGTGCAGCGTGCCCGCTGCGGTGGCGGTGCCCGCTGCGGTGGCGGTGCCCGGCGCCGCCGCCACCCCATGCGCCCTCTGGCCGAGCAGCCACACCGCGGCCAGCACCAGCCCGGCCAGGGGCAATGCAGCCCCGAGCCAGCGCCGCCCACCGGCCGTAAGTCGCCTCAGCATGGGCGTAGCTTAAAGGGGGCGCCTTTCAGCAACCTTTCGGAGGTACTATACCCCCCACCCTATATAGGAAGGCGCAGGAGGCTGCACCGGCATGGGACACACGGTCGAGGACAAGACTCGTTTGCTGCAGCGCGTGCGGCGACTGCGCGGCCAGGTGGAGGCGATCGAGCGCGCCCTGCAGAAGGATGCCGACTGCGCCAAGGTGATGCAGCTGACGGTGTCGGCGCGCGGCGCGGCCAACAGCCTGATGGCCGAGCTGCTGGAGGACCACATCCGCATGCACGTCTCGGATCCGACGCACGACCGGGACCGCGCGCGCGCCCGGGGAGCGCGACACCTCATCGAGGTGGTGCACGCCTACCTGAGATAGGCGCTCAGCGCGGCTGCCAGTCCCCGCCCAGGGCCTTGACCAGGAGCACGGTGGCGTTGGTGCGGCGGATGCTGATGTCGACCGCGGCCAGGTGGGCCGCGAGTGCCGCGTTCTCGGTCGACACGACCTCGAGGTAGGTCACGAGCCCGCCCTTGTAGCGCAGGTTCGCCTGGTCGAGTGCCCCCTGCGTGGCGGTGACGGCGGCCGCCTGACTTACGCTCTCGCGCTGCAACTGGCGCAGCGCGGCGAGATTGTCCTCGACATCTTGATAGGCCGTGAGCACCGTGCCGCGGTAGTTGGCGACCTGCTCGTCGTAGGCAGCGTGCGCGGCGGCGGACTGTGCCGCGTGCAGGCCGCCGTCGAAGAGCGTCATCAACGCCTGCGGGCCGACCGACCAGAAGCGGCTCGGGGCGCTGATCCAGTTGGAAGCGGTGGTGCTTTCCATGCCTGCGGTGCCGAGCAGACTGAAAACGGGAAAGTAGGCCGCGCGCGCCACACCGATGCCGGCATTGGCCGCCGCCACGCGGCGCTCCGCCGCTGCGACGTCCGGGCGGCGCTCCAGCAGCTCCGAGGGCAGGCCGGGGGCGACCTGCGGAACGGGCAGATCATCGCCCTCGGTGCGCGCGTGGATACTGAGATCAGCAGGCTGGCGGCCGACCAGCACGGCGATGGCATGCTCGGTCTGAGCGCGTCGCAGGCGGGTCTCCTCGGCCTGGGTGCGGGCCGACTCCAGCTGGGCCTGCGCCTGTTGTACGTCGGCGATGGCCGCGGCCCCGCCGTGATACAGGTTCTGCGTGAGCTGCAGTGCCCGCGCGTACTCGGTGACCGTGTGATCGAGCAGCTGCTGCTCGATGTCCAGGCCGCGCAGCGTGAAGTAGTCACTGGCCAGCTCGGCGCGCACGCTGAGATCGAGCGCCGCGACGTCCCCGGCGCTCGCCTGCTCACTGGCACGCGCGCCGGCGACGGTGTTACGCACGCGGCCGAACACGTCCAGCTCGTAGGACAGATCTGCCCCGGCGGTGAAGACATTCCCGACAGGTGGCCTGCCGGGGGTGTAGGTGGACGAATTGAGCGAGGTCTGTGAGCGGGTGGCGTTCGCCTGCGCCGTCAGCGTCGGGAACCATGCTGCGCGTGCCATGCGGGTCTGGGCGCGCGCCTGATCGAGACGTGCGAGCGCCGCCCGCAGGCTCTGATTGGCATCCGTGACCTGTGCTTCAAGCTCATCGAGCTCCCGGTCCCGGTACATCGTCCACCAGCGGCCGCGCGCTGTAGCGTCCGCGGGTGTGGCGAGCTTCCACTCGCCGGCCTCCTTGTAGGAATCCGGCGCGGCAGGCACGGACGGGCGTTGATAACGCGGGCTGAGCGAACAGGCGCTCAGCGCCGCCAGCACCGCCACGGTGAGCGATGCCGCACGTGGCATCAGGAAGGTCCTGCCGCGCCATGGGGCGGCGCTCGCGGCTGCGCGATGCGCACCGCGGCCCCCTCGGTGATGGAATCGGGGGGATTGACCACCAGGGTGTCAGCCGCGTCGAGCCCGGTCAGTACCTCGATCTCGGTGCCGAAATCCCGCCCCTGGGTGATGGATTTCAGGTGCACGCGATGCTCGCGGTCGAGCGTGGCGACCTGCAGGCCCTGCGCGCGAAACAACACCGTGTTCACCGGCACCCGCAGGGTGTTCGCGCCGGCCGACAGGGTGAAGTACACCTGCGCATAGGAGCCCGGCAGCAGCTCGCCCTGAGTATTGTCGATCTGCAGCTCCGCCTGCAGCGTGCGGGAGGTGGCATCCAGTGCGCGCGCGGTGGAAGCGACGGAGGCGGAGTAGCGCTGCGCGGGGCGATCCGCGAATACCAGCTCCGCCGTCAGGCCCGGCTGAATGGCGGCCGCATACGCCTGCGGCACGGACACGTAGATGCGCAGCCGGTGCGTGTCGGCCACCCGGAACAGAGCGCTGCCCGGGTTCTGCCCGTTGATCAATGCGCCGACGTCGGTGTTGCGTTCGGTGACCACTCCGCCGAAGGGCGCCACCACACGCTTGAAGGACTCCAGGTCAGCCAGACGTGCCAGGTTGGCAGCCGCCGATTGCTGCGCGGCGGCCTTGGCAGCCGCATCCCCGGCGCGCTGATCGGCGTCCTGCTGCGAAACCGACTCCGTCGCCAGCAGACCTTTCCATCGCTCGTTGGTGGTGCGCGCGAGCTCGTAGTTGGCCTGCGCGGTCGCCAGATCCGCCTGCGCCTGGCGCAGCTGCTGGTCCACTTCCGGGGTATCGATCTCGGCGAGCAGCTGGCCTTTCTTCACCGTCGTGCCGATGTCGGTGTACCAGGCCTTGAGATAGCCGCTGGTGCGCGCGTAGATCGGCGCTTCGTAGTAGGCCTGGACGCTCCCCGGCAGCACCAGGGTGTTGGAGGCCGGACCGCGGCTGGGCTTCACCGTCGCGACCGTCGCAACCGCAGCCTCAGCGGCCTCGCGCCCGAGGGTGTTGCGCGCGCTGAGCCGGCTCACGATGCCCCACACCGCCAGCACCAGGGCGAAAGCCAGTGCCATGAGCGCCAGGCGCCGCACGCGTGTGGCCGCTGGAGCAGGGAAGGGCGGCAGATCGGACATCAGCTGCTCCGGCGTCCGTGGATGAGGGTGAATACGGTGGGGACGAAGAACAGTGTAGCCACGGTAGCGAAAACCAGGCCGCCGATCACGGCGCGGCCGAGCGGCGCGTTCTGCTCCCCGCCCTCACCGAGCCCCAGCGCCATGGGCACCATGCCGATGATCATCGCGAGCGCGGTCATCAGCACCGGGCGCAAGCGCGTGACCCCCGCCTGCAGGGCGGCATGGGATGCGTCATCGCCGGCGTCCAGGCGCTGGCGCGCGAAGCTGACGACCAGAACGCTGTTGGCGGTGGCTACCCCCATGCACATGATCGCGCCGGTAAGGGCCGGCACGCTTACGGGCGTGTGCGTCATGAACAGCATCCACACGATCCCGGCCAGCGCCGCGGGCAGGGCGGTGATGATGATGAACGGGTCGAGCCAGGACTGGAAATTGACCACGATCAGCAGGTAGACGAGCACGATCGCGGCCGCGAGCCCGAGCAGCAGCCCCGCGAATGAATCGGTCATGGTCTTCACCTGGCCGCGCACGGTGACCTGCGAGCCGTGTGGCACGGAGCGCTGCGTGTCGGCGATCACCTTGTCGATCTGCGCGGACACGAAGCCGAGGTCGGTCCCCTCGACGGCTCCGAAGATGTCGATCACCGGCGTGGCGTCGTAATGGCTCACGACCGCCGGCGCCACGCCGCGATGAAAGCTCGCCAGGTTGGCGAGCAGCTGCGCAGTATGGCCAGCCCCGCCGGTGGTCGCGGAGCTACTCCCGACCGGTGTGAGGGCGACGCCCGCTGTGGTGCCGGTGACCGGTGTGGTGGCCAGGTCCAGGAGTGAGGTCAGCCGGAACTGCGGGGTCTGGGCCGCGATGCTGTACTGGGTGCCGCTCTGCGGATCGATCCAGAAGGACAGCGTGGTCTGCGAGCTGCCCGACAGCGATACCAGCAGATCGGATGCGACATCGGTCTCCGACAGCCCGAGCAGCGCTGCCTTGCTGCGATCGACCTCGACGTTGAGGGTGGGGTAATCGAAGGCCTGCTGAATGCGCAGATCAACCACCCCGGGGATGTGGTGCATCCTCTCGAGCAGCGCGTTGGCGTACGCGCGGTTGGCTGCGACGTTGAAGCCCGATACCTGCACGTCGAGCGGAGCCGGCAGCCCGAAATTGAGGATCTGACTGACGATATCCGCCGGCAGGAACGCGAAGCTGGTAGAGGGGTAGAGCGAGGTGAGGGTCGCCCGCAGCGTGCGCGCGTAGCCCGCGGTCGGTGAATGGTCCGCAGAGAGATTCACGAAGATATCGGCATCGCCTGGCCCGACCGGCGCCGAGGTGGAATAAGCCAGATTGATGCCGCTGTAGGGCACGCCGATGTTGTCGACGATGGTGGCAATCTCGTGCGCGGGAATCAGCTCGCGAATCGTGGCCTCGATGCGATCGCACAGGCTTGCCGTCTCATCGATGCGCAGGCCGCTCGGGGTGCGCAGGTGTAGCTTGATCTGCCCGGCGTCGACACTCGGGAAGAAGTCCTGGCCGAGCCCGGGCAGGTAGTGGCCGAACGGGAAGGCGAGGAGCGCGGTGGCCGCCATGGCAGCGAGGAATGGCAGCGCGAAGCGTGTGCCGCTCGCCAGGGCCCGCTCGAGCAGCGCGTGATAACCCGCGCGCACTCGCGTGAACCATTCCTCGAAACGCCGCTGCACAAGCTGCGGCAGGCCGTGCGGCGGCTGTGTCGCGTGTGCATCGTGCCGCTGCAGCCAGTACTTCGCGAGCGTCGGCACCAGCGTGCGGGACAGCAGGTACGAGGCCAGCATGGCGAACACCACCGCCTCGGCCATCGGCACGAACAGGTAGCGGGCGATACCTACCAGCATGAACATCGGCACAAACACGATGCAGATGGCGAGCGTGGAGACGAACGCCGGCACGGCGATCTCGTGTGCGCCGTTGAGGATCGCCGCCTCCACGTCCTCGCCGTGCTCGAGGTGCCAATTGATGTTCTCGATGGTGACCGTGGCGTCATCGACCAGGATGCCGACGGCGAGCGCCAGGCCCCCGAGGGTCATGATGTTGATCGTCTCACCGAGCCCCGACAGGCAGATGATGGAGGCCAGGATCGACAGCGGGATCGACACGGCGATGATGAGGGTGCTGCGCCAGCTCCCGAGGAACAGCAGGATCATGAGAGCCGTCAGCGCGGCGGCGATCACCGCTTCGCGCACCACACCAGAGATGGCGGCGCGCACGAACAGCGACTGGTCGCCCACCAGGTCGACGTTGAAACCCGGCGGCAGCGCCTCGCGGATACGCGGCAGGCGTTGCTTGATGCTGCGGATGATGTCGAGGGTCGAGGCACTGCCGGTCTTGAGCACGCTCAACAACACACCGCGATGCCCGTCGCGGCGCACGATGTTGGTCTGCGGCGGATAGCCGTCGCGCACGTGCGCCACGTCGCGCACGTAGATCACATTGCCATTGCGCGTGGTGATCGGCAGGTCGTTGAGCTCCGCCACCGTCGTGGGGTTGGAATTGACCGAGACGAAGTACTCGCGGTCGCCGATTTTCTCGGTGCCCGCCGGCAGGATCGAGTTCTGCGTGGTGAAGGCGGCGGTCACATCGTTCCCCGACAGCCCATGGGCGCGCAGGGCGTCGGGATCCAGATCGACCTGCACCTGGCGCTGCAGGCCGCCGTACGGCCACGGCATGGAGGCGCCCGCCACAGTGGACAGTCCGGTGCGGATGATGTTGTTGCCCAGATCGAACAGCTGGGCTTCCGACAGGCTCTCGCTCGACAAGGCGAGCTGCAGGATCGGGACCGAGGAAGCGTTATAGGCGAGGATGAAGGGCGGCGTGGTGCCGGGGGGCGCGGACCGCAGGTTGGTCTGCGAAACGGCAGTGATCTGCGCGAACGACAGCTCTTCGTTGACGTTGGGCTGGAAGAAGTACTTCACCACCGAAGT
>DATKEZ010000004.1:0-3972 GCA_035511775.1 Steroidobacteraceae bacterium
CCAGCACTGCCTCCAGTTCGCCGGCAGCGAGGGTCCCGAGCAGCGTGTCGAAGAACACGATGCGCTTGTGCCGGCCGATGCCCGTGAAGTAGGCGTTGCCATGGCTCGAGCGGCGCGAGCTGTCGACCACGAACACACCCCTGGAGGTGAAGCCGCAGCGCTCGAGCAGCGCCTCGATGCGCTGGCGCAGCGCCTCATCGGCGAGCGGCGAGAAGCGATTGAAGAGCGGGGCGATGAAGGCCGGCCACGCCCAGGCCATCACCAGCATGACCGCGATCCACAGCAGCCACGCCGCGAGCCACCACCAGCGGCCGGCACGCTCCATCAGCAGCAGTGTCGCGAGGAGCAGTGGCCCGCCGAGCGCGATCGTGAGCACCAGGCTCTTGGCGAGATCGGCGAGGTAGAGCGCGGTCGTGGTACGGTTGAAGCCGAAGCGCGCCTCGAGTCCGAAGGTGCGCCACAGCGCGAGCGGCAGACTCACGAGCCGGGCGATGAGCGCGACCGAGGCAATCACCGCAAGCCCAAGCCAGGGCTCTGCGAGGTGCGCCCGGCTCCACAGGGCATCGAGCGCTGCCAGGCCGCCGCCAATGGTGAAACCGAGCACCAGTGCGGTATCCACACCGAGTCCGATGCGCCCGAGGCGCAGCTTCGCGATGGTGTAGTCGGCCGCCCTGGCGTGCTCGGCCGCGGAGACGCTCGTGGCAAAGGGTTGCGGCACGATGCCGCGGTGGCGAGCGACGGCGCTCCGCTGGCGCTCCCCGAGCCACAGCTCGATCGCGGCGCCGGCGAGCACTGCGAGCACGAACAGCGGGGTGAGCCAGCCCACGACGGCAGATTCGTCAGCTGGGGCCGTCGGCGGCCGCGGTGGCCCGCACCGCGGCGCCGTGATCGAGCACCCACAGCAGGAGCGTGCAGAGGAACGCCGCGAGGCTGAGCAGGCCGAAGAACCAGAGCATCGGAGCGTAGCCGGCCGGGTTGGCGGCGCTCGCTCCGCTCGTGTCATTCAGGTAACCCGCGACGACGTTGGCGCCGAACAACCCCGCGTTCTGCAATGCCGTCATCAGCCCGTACGCAGTGCCGAGATGCTCGGGCGCAGAATAGCGCACCACCGTGGGCCAGAGCACCGCCGGCAGGAACGAGAAGCTCACGCCGAGGAGCGTCGTCGACAACCCCGCGCTGCCCGGAAACACCGCCAGCACCATGAAGCTGAGCGGCAAGAGCCCCGCGCCCGCCGCGAGCAGCGGCGCATTGCGCCCGGTGCGATCCAGCAGCAGGCCGAACACTGGCGTGGCGAACACGGCGCCGAGGAACACGTAGCTGTTGAGCGTGCTCGCGGCACTGAGGCTCAGGCCCTGCGCTTGCTGCAGATATTTGATGGCGAAAGTGCTGCGGAACGGGAAGATGACCGAATAGAACGTCACGCACACCGCCACCAGCAGCCAGTATTCCCTGCGGAAGGAGAGCAGCTGACTCCAGTCGAGGCGCGCGGGCGGCGGTGCCAGCGCCAGCGTTCCGCGCGGCGCCTCGCGCCGGTCGAGCCAGTAGTAAAGAAGTGCTCCGGCGAAGGACGCGAGCGCGAAGCCGACCGCGAGCCACAGCGGCGGCTGCCAGCCGCGCGCGTACAGCCCGTCGGCGAACGACGGTGAGCGGTCCGCGAGGTAGGAGCCGAGGCGCGCGAGGGACAGGTTGAGCGCGAACAGCAGCGCGAAGTAGCGACCCGCGAACCATTGGGCGAGCGCCACGGTGGTGACGACCGCCAGGGTTTCCGAGCCGACCCCGAACAGCAGCCGGCCGATCGCCATCAGCGGAAACTGCGTGCCGAGGGCGGTCACCACCGCGCCCACCAGACACAGCGTGGTGGTGAGGACCGCCAGGCGCCGCGCTCTGAAGCGGTCCACCAGCACGCCGCCCACCGCCACCAGGAAGATGTTGGGAAGACTGTAGATGGCGTTCAGCGTGCCGATCTGCGTGTCGCTGAAGTGCAGCTCGCGCGACAGCTGCTCGGCAACGGGCGCGATGGAGTCGTAACCGTAGTAGTTGCCGAGCATGACGAACGCCATGCCGACGTACATGAGCGCCTGGACGGCGAAGGCGGGCGTGGCGGCGCGTGGCTGTTGCATGCGGGTGCGGCGATTGTAACTAAAGGTGAGCGCTGCCGCGGGCGCTTTTTACCAGGTCGCGCGGCGCGTCCAACACCTTCTGCCGTGCGCGCAGCACGGCTCAGCGCGCCACCCACCCGCCGAGCAGCGGCTCGCTGAATTCGCGCAGCACGCGCGCATCGGGCCGGGCCAGCCGGCGCTTGACATCCGGAGCCGGAACACGGGCGAGCATGTCGCGAATGACGTTGAGCCGCGCCTGGTGCTTGTCGTCGGCGCGCACCACCATCCAGGGCGCAGCGCGCGTGTGGGTACGCAGCAGCATCTGGTCGCGGGCGCGGCTGTAATCGCGCCAGTGCTGCTGCGCCGCCTCGTCGACGGGACTGAGCTTCCACTGCTTGAGCGGGTCGCGGCGCCGCTCCCGCAGCCGGCGTGCCTGCTCGAGGCGGCTGATGTCGAGATAGTACTTGAGGAGGTGGATACCCGAGCGGACCAGCATCTGCTCGAAGCCCGGGGTTGCCTCGAGGAAGGCCTCGTGCTCGGCGCGCGTACAGAACTTCATGACGTACTCGACACCGGCGCGGTTGTACCAGCTGCGGTTGAACAGCACGATCTCCTGGGCGGCCGGCAGGTGCACGGTGAAGCGCTGGAAGTACCACTCCGTCTCCTCACGATCGCTCGGCTTTCCGGGGGCTACCACCCGCACTTCGCGCGGGCTCAGGTGCTCGGCGATGCGCTTGATGGTGCCGTCTTTGCCGGCGGCGTCGCGTCCCTCGAGGATCACGAGCACCTTGCGCCCGCCGGCGATGACATGGCGATGGAGCTTTACCAGCTCGATCTGCAGCCGGTGCAGCTCGCGCGCGTAACGATGCTTGCCGAGAGTCGGGAGGGGCGGTGCCAAATGGGTCTTTTTGGCCATGTTCTGCTCCGATGAGGCTGCCGGGGTAGCGTGCCGAGGAGCATTATTCCCGCAGGCACAAGCCGCGGGCCAGAACTCTTGTGGCGCGCACCCGCTTGGGTGCAGTCTAGGCACTCGAGCGCCGCGGACGATCCAAACAACAGCTCAGGTCCGAGGAGTCATCCATGACAAAGCCGAGGGGCGAGCCGCGGGTGGTGGTCACGAAGAACGGGCCCTATCTGGTGAGCGGCTCGGTGCCGATGGCCCGGCAGACGATCGTGGCCGACCAGGAGGGCGGCTCGGAGCAGTGGCGGGAGAGCGATCCCTTTCCGCCGCAGGAGAGCTACGCGCTGTGCCGCTGCGGGCATTCCGCCAACAAGCCCTTTTGCGACGGGACCCACAAGAAGATCGGCTTCGACGGCACCGAGACCGCCAGCCGCCAGCCGTACCGCGAGCAGGCGCAGCTCATGCAGGGACCGGCGCTGGCACTGTCGGATGCCGAATCGCTGTGCGCGTTCGCGCGCTTCTGCGACCCAAACGGGCAGGTGTGGAAGCAGGTCGAGCGCACCGACGAGGCCGAGGTGCGCGCCATGTTCGTGCGGCAGGTGAACAACTGTCCTTCGGGACGCCTGGTCGCGTGGGACAATGCCACCGGCAAGGCGATCGAGCACCCCCTGCCGGTATCGATCGGGGTGATCGAGGATCCGGTCGAGGGTGTGAGCGGGCCATTGTGGCTGCGTGGCGCAATCCCGGTCATCGCCGCCGACGGCTTCGCGTACGAAGTGCGCAATCGCGTGACCCTGTGCCGCTGCGGTGCCTCCAAGCACAAGCCCTTCTGCGACGGCTCGCACGCCGCGGTCAAGTTCGACGACGGCGCGCTGGGCAGCTGAGCGCGGTCATGAGCATCTACGACGAGTTCCTCGACAAGAACCCCGCCAACTACGTGCCGCTCTCGCCGGTGAGCTTCGTCGAGCGCAG
>DATKEZ010000005.1:0-12727 GCA_035511775.1 Steroidobacteraceae bacterium
CGGCACCTGCACGCACCTGGGGTGCCTGCCGAAGCAGCGCTTCGGCGCGGGCGAGCTGTATCCGGACTGGCCGGGCGGCTTCTTCTGCCCCTGCCACGGGTCGCGGTTCGATCTCGCGGGCCGGGTGTTCGACGGCTCGCCTGCCTCGGCCAACCTGCGGGTCCCGCCGTACTCCTATCCGAACGTGCGCACGCTGGTGATCGGTACGGACGAGAAAGGAGTCGCCTGATGACGGTGAAGACCGCAACCGGCGCACCGGCCCGGCTGCCGGGAGGCGTGGCGCCGAAGAAGGGCCTGTGGGCCTGGCTCAACAAGCGCCTGCCCCTCGATGAGCTCATACACGAGCAGGCGACCGGCTACTACGCGCCGAAGAATTTCAACATCTGGTACTTCTTCGGCTCGCTCGCGCTGCTGGTGCTGGTCATGCAGCTCGTGACCGGCATCTTCCTCACCATGTTCTACAAGCCCGGCGAGCTCACCGCGTTCGACTCGGTCGAATACATCATGCGCGAGGTGGACTTCGGCTGGCTCATCCGCTACCTGCACTCCACCGGCGCTTCCGCGTTCTTCATCGTCGTCTATCTGCACATGTTCCGGGCGTTCCTGTACGGCTCGTACCGGGCGCCGCGCGAGCTGCTGTGGCTCATCGGCATGCTGGTGTACCTGGCGCTCATGGCCGAGGCCTTCATGGGTTACGTGCTGCCCTGGGGCAACATGTCGTTCTGGGGCGCGCAGGTGATCGTGAACCTGTTCGGCACTATCCCCGGGATCGGCACCCCCCTGGTGCAATGGATCCGCGGCGACTACGGCATTGCCGATGCGACCCTGAACCGCTTCTTTGCGCTGCATGTCGCGGCGCTGCCGCTCGCGCTGCTGTTGCTGGTGATGCTGCACCTGGTGGCGCTGCACCAGACCGGCTCGAACAATCCCGATGGCATCGAGATCAAGGAGAAGCTGGGCCGCGACGGCAAGCCGCTCGACGGGGTTCCGTTCCACCCCTACTACACGGTCAAGGACCTGGTCGCGGTGGGGGTGTTCCTGCTGCTGTTCGCGCTGGTGGTGTTCTTCAAACCGACTCTCGGCGGCCTGTTCCTCGAGGCGCCGAACTTCGAGCCCGCCAATCCCATGTCCACACCCGAGCACATCGCGCCGGTGTGGTACTTCACGCCTTACTACGCGATCCTGCGCGCGGTGCCGGATCAGCGTATGGGGGCGCTGCTCATGCTGCTGGCGGTGGTGTCGTTCCTGTTCCTGCCCTGGCTCGACCGCTCGCCGGTGAAGTCCATGCGCTATCGCGGCTGGATCTCGCGCACGGCGCTGGCGCTGTTCGCGGTGTCGTTCGTGGCGCTCGGCTACCTCGGCCTGCAGCCGGCGGAAGGCCTGTATGTGGTGCTGGCGCGCATTTTCGCGGCCATCTACTTCGCGTTCTTCCTCCTCATGCCGTTCTACAGCCGCATCGACGCGGTGAAGCCCGTGCCCGACAGAGTGGTCTACCATGCGCACTGAGGCCGGGCGCGGCCGGCGCGCACTACTGGCCGCGGCGCTGCTGGCGGCGGCGGCGCCCGCCACGCACGGCGCGTGGGCGGCCGAGGAGGCGGCCGGCGGTGCGGAGGCCGCGGCCGGATTCGGCGCCGACTGGGAGAGCTGGCGCGCCGCCAACGACGTATCTGACATGCCCTCGGTGCAGCGCGGCGCGCGCAACTTCGTCAGCTACTGCCTCGGGTGCCATTCCCTCAAGTACGAGCGCTGGTCGCGGCTGGCGCAGGACCTGGGCGTTCCGCCGCGGCTGCTGGAGCAGGATCTGCTGCCCCCCGGGGACAAGCCCGCGCAGTACATCCTCACCAGCATGCCGGCGGCGGATGCGCAGGCCTGGTTCGGCAAGACCCCGCCGGACCTGTCACTCATGGCGCGGGCCCGCAGTCAGGACTACCTCTACCAGTTCCTGAGGACCTTCTACGTGGATTCCGCGAGTCAGACGGGCGCCAACAACCTGCGGCTGCCGGCAACGGCCATGCCGCACGTGCTCTCGGAGCTCGAGGGACTCAAACGCGCCGTGTACCGGCCAGCGGCCGGCACCGCGCAAGGGGGGCAGGTCACCGGCAAGCCGGTGTTCGACCACTTCGAGCAGATCGCCCCCGGGCGGCTCAGCGCCGTGGAGTACGACGGCTTCGTGCGCGATACCGTGAACTTCCTCGACTACGTCAGCGAACCGACCCAGACGGCGCGCCGCGCACTGGGCGTCTGGGTGGTGCTGTTTCTGCTGGTTTTCACCTGGCTCGCCTGGCTGGTGAAGCGCGAGTACTGGAAGGACGTGCACTGAGCGTCGCGCTGGGGCGCCGGCGGCAGCGGGCGCTTCCGACAGACGGGTCGCAGGAGCGGAAACTTGTCGAGCAGACGATCCATCATGACACTGTTTTCCGCGCCCAATGACCCATGGAGTCATCGCACGCGCATCGTGCTGGCCGAAAAAGGCATCAGCATCGATATCGTCAGCGTGGAAGCCGGGCGCTTTCCGGAGGATCTGCTCGATCTCAACCCCTACCACAGCGTGCCCACGCTGGTGGACCGGGATCTGGTGCTGTACGACTCGCGTGTCATCATCGAATATCTTGACGAGCGCTTCCCGCATCCGCCCCTGATGCCGGTCGATCCGGTGACCCGCGCGCAGTTCCGGCTGGCGCTGTACCGCATCGAGCGCGACTGGTACACGCTCGCGCGCCAGATCGATCAGGAGCCGGACAAGAAACAGAGCGTCAAGCTGAAGAAGATCCTGCGCGATACGATTCTGCAGAGCACCGATCTGTTCAAGGTGAAGCCGTACTTTCTGTCCGATGAGTTCTCGCTGGTCGATGCCACCATTGCGCCGGTGCTGTGGCGGCTGCCTTACTATGAGATCGATCTGCCGCCACAGGCCCAGCCGATCGAGAAGTACGCACAGCTGGTGTTCTCGCGCCCGGCGTTCCGCGAGGGCCTGTCGGAGCGCGAGCAGGAGATGCGGCTGTGAGCGCCACGGGCAAGGTGTTGCCCAAGCGCCCGTACCTGCTGCGCGCCATGCATCAATGGATCACCGAGTGCGGCAACACCCCGCACGCGATCGTCGATGCGGGGCGGCAAGGGGCCGAGGTGCCGCGTGCCTACGTCAAGGACGGCAAGATCGTGCTCAACCTGAGCGAAGGCGCCACCCAGCGCCTGCGCCTCGGCAACGAGGAGGTGGAGTTCGACGCGCGCTTCGCCGGCGTGATCCACCACGTCAGATTTCCGGTGAGCGCGGTGCTTGGCATCTACGCGCGCGAGACCGGCGAGGGAATGGTGTTCTCCGAGCAGGACCTGGGTCCGGAGCCGCCGTCGCGGCCCAAGAGCGCGGAGGAGGGCGGTGCCCGCCGCCCGCAGCTGAAGGTGGTCAAGTAGCCGCGCGTCGCGGTCGCCTGCGGTGGATCGGCTTCAAACCTCGCTCGGTGCCGCCGAGTATGCACTCTTGCGCGCAGCGCATAGGAAAGAGTCGGCCTGTAAGCCGGGTTCTGTCGAGGGCAATCATTCCTCTGGGGTCCCCGTCACCGAGGACCTCTAGCGGCCTACCCGGAAGCGCGCGCGGATCAGCGCTGCGTCCGCCTTGTGAGGGGCGGAAGCGGCTTCCCTATTTGGCCTTGCTCCAGGTGGGGTTTACCGTGCCGTCGTGTGTTGCCACCGACGCGGTGCGCTCTTACCGCACCGTTTCACCCTTGCCGGTCCCGTGAGGGACTTGGGCGGTCTGCTCTCTGTTGCACTTTCCGTGGGCTCACGCCCCCCAGGCGTTACCTGGCACCCGATCCGCCGGAGCCCGGACTTTCCTCCACCCGCGCCATTGCTGGCAAAGGCAGCGACTGCCCGGCCGACTCTCGCGGGTCACGATACGGGCGCCCGTAAGGAAGTCAAATGGGGCCGCCCGCGCAGGTCGGGCGCGGGCACTGTGTGCCGCCGCGAATCAGGACATTGGGTCATCCTCAGCCGTGCCTCGGTGGTTCGGGCCGGACGCGCCGCGCGTTGCCAGCGCGTACGCCGCGGCGCGGGTGGCCCCGGTCAGCTGCGCGGCGATCGCCGCGACTCTGCCGGGCGGCAGCTCGGGGGCGAGCAGCTCCACGGTGCGGCGTAACAGCTGTCCGTCGACGGCGCCCGCGGCCGCGGCGGCGCCGTGCACCACGATGGTGATCTCGCCGCGCTGGAAGTTCGCTTCCGCCTGCGCGCGCGCGAGCAGCTCCTGCAGCGTGCCGCGGTAGACGGTCTCGTGCACCTTGGTGAGCTCGCGCGCCACGGCCGCTGGGCGCTCGGCGCCGAACTGCGCCGCCATATCGGCGAGCGTCCTCACGATGCGGTGAGGGGCTTCGAAGAACACCAGCGTGCGCGGTTCGTGCGCGAGAGCTGAGAGCGCCGCACGCCGCTCGCGCTCGCGCGAGGGCAGGAAGCCCTCGAAGCAGAAGCGGCCGGTCGGCAGCCCCGCGACCGCGAGCGCGCTGGTGATCGCCGACGGCCCGGGAATGGTGTGCACCTCGAAGCCCGCGTGCGCGGCACGCTGCACCAGCTCCAATCCCGGATCCGACAGGAGCGGGGTGCCCGCATCGCTCACCAGCGCGATGGTCTCACCGGCCGCGAGCCGGGCGAGGAGCTCGGGCGTGCGCTGCGCCTCGTTGTGCTCGTGCAGCGACACCAGGGGCTTGGCGATGCCGATGGCCGTGAGCAGCACGCGGGTATGACGCGTGTCCTCGGCGGCAATCACCTCGGCGCTGAGCAACGCCTCGCGCGCCCGCGCGCTCAGGTCCGCGAGGTTGCCGATCGGCGTGGCGACGACCAGCAGCCGCCCGTTGCTGTTGCCCACTATAATCTCCGCCTCATGCCGCTCAGGGATCTGCGGCCCCACCGCATCCTGCGCGCCAACGACAGGCCCTTCAACAGATGCCCAAACACTCGATCATCCGTTTCGTGCTGGTGGCAGCGGCCGCACTGCTGCTGAGTGCCTGTCCGAGTCTCACCGAGCGCGCCGGGCTGCCGCCATCGCTCGAGCGTGCCGAGGCGCTCGAGCGTGCCGGCGATGCCGCGGGCGCGGCGCGCGTGTACGAGGAGCTGGCGGCCCAGAACAGCGGTGCGGAGCGCAACGCGCTGCTGTTGCGCGCCGCGCGCGGCTATCTTGCGGCCCACCGTGCGGAGGACGCGGCGCGCGTCCTGGCGCTGCCCGAAGGCCCGCTGTCCCCGGAGCAGAGCACCGAGCGCGCGCTTTCCAACGCGGAGCTCGCCATCGAGCGCGGCCAGGGGAGAGACGCCTTGCAGCAGCTCGCCGCAATCACCGAACCGCGCAGCGCTGCGCAGGCGGCGCGCTATCACGAACTGCAGGCGCGCGCGGCGCTCGCGAGCGGCCGCCCCGCGGGCGGGCTCGCCGGCGCAGCACCGGAGGAGGTCGGGCCGCACATCGCGCTGCTGCTGCCGATCTCCGGCCGCGCGGCGGCTGCGGCCATCAGCGTGCGCGAGGGTTTCATGACGGGGTATTACCAGACCCCGGCGGCTGAGCGAGCGCGGGTGCGCGTCTACGACACCGGCACGCACAGCGTGGCGGAGGCGCTGGTGCAGGCGACGAATGCGGGCGCCGACTTCATCGTCGGTCCGCTGACGCGCGAAGAGGTGGTGGCCGCCGCCGAGTTTTCCGCGCCGCGTGCCCCGCTTCTGGCGCTCAACTTCCTGCCCGCGGAACAGCCGGCGCCGGCGCAGTTCTATCAGTACGCGCTGTCGCCCGAGGACGAGGCGCGCCTCGCGGCGCGGCGCATCCTGGACGATCATCACCGCCGCGGGGTGGCGCTGGTGCCGGCGGGGGACTGGGGCGAGCGGGTGCTCAGCGCCTTCAAGCAGGAGCTGCAGGGGGGCGGGGGCGAGCTCCTCGGCACCGCGCTGATCGATGCGTCACGCACCGACTACACCGCCTCGATCACCGAGGTGCTGCGCATCAGCGACAGCACGGCGCGCTACCGGCGCCTGGAGTCGGCACTGGGTACCAGGCTGCAGTTCGAGCCGCGGCGTCGCGGCGACATCGAGTTCATCTTCGCGCCCGCACAGGCCAACACCGAACGGCTGCTGCGGCCGCAGCTGCGCTTTCACTACGCCGGCGACCTTCCCACCTACGCGACCTCCGATGCCTTCGAACCGGACGTGCGCGCCAACGAGGAACTCGATGGTCTGATGTTTCCGGACATGCCGTGGATGCTGGGCGGAGATCTGGCCGATGCGGTGCGCGCCGCCACCCGCGAGGCGTGGCCCAGCGGCGGCCCACACCGCGGCCGGCTGTTTGCGTTCGGCTTCGATGCGTTGCGCCTGGCGCAGGCACTGCGCCGGCGCGGCGCCCCGGGCAACGTCAGCCTCCAGGGCCTGACCGGCCGCCTGAGTGTCGATGCCGAGCGGCGCGTGCACCGCGAGATGGACTGGGCGCAGTTGCACAACGGGGAGCTGCGGTTGTTGCCGG
The DNA here is from genome assembly GCA_035511775.1 of Steroidobacteraceae bacterium. Classification (GTDB taxonomy): domain Bacteria; phylum Pseudomonadota; class Gammaproteobacteria; order Steroidobacterales; family Steroidobacteraceae; genus 13-2-20CM-66-19. Next base: position 6,479 of record DATKEZ010000005.1, read on the forward strand.
CGCCGGGCCCATGATTCGATATAACACCTGACACCTGACGGCAGCTGACCGGGGCGATGCCCACCGCACGACAGCAAAGCGGACGACGCGCCGAGGAGCTGGCCGCCGATTTCCTGCGTGCACACGGTTTCGAGATCCTGCAACGCAACTACCTGCGCCGGCTCGGCGAGCTCGATCTCATCGCGCGGCGCGCGCAGCTGCTGGTCATCGCCGAGGTGCGCACCCGCTCGAGCGCAGCGTTCGGCGGCGCGGCGGCGAGCGTCGATGCGCGCAAACAGCGGCGCATCACCCGCGCCGCGAGCCAGCTCCTGCAGCAGCGTGCGGATCTCGCGCAGCTGCCGGTGCGGTTCGACGTCCTCGTGGTGCGCGATCCGCACGGCGAGGCGCCGCGCATCGAGTGGATCCAGCACGCGTTCGAGGCCTGAGGCACTCGCACAGGGGGGCTTTCGGTCAGGCACTGTATAAAGTTCGTCGGGCAAACCGCTGATTGTTAACAATGAATGCGCCGCGGGGCCTTGCGACACTGTGGTTTTTCACATAAGTGCTCTCCACATAAGTCTTTGTGAATGCGACGAATTTCTCACTATTTGAATTGACATAGCTCGCCCCCGATTCCTATAGTGGCGCCCGGTGGGAGAAAGTGGGGGGAAATGGGGCAACTCTCGCCCCGACGGTCATGTTTCGCGGTGCAACAAAGATCACCCTGGACGACAAGGGGCGGATGGTCATGCCCAACCGCTACCGGGAGCAGATCGCCGAACTTGCCCAGGGGAAACTGGTCGTCACCGTCGACAAGGATCAGTGCCTCCTCATCTATCCCCTGCCCGAATGGGAGCAGATCGAACGCAAGCTCATGAGCCTGCCCAGCCTGAACGCAACCGCGCGCCGGCTGCAACGGCTGATGGTGGGCCACGCGACCGATCTGCCCCTCGACGGGCACGGCAGGGTCCTGCTGCCCCCTGAGCTGCGCGAGTTCGCGAAGCTCGGGCGGCACGGAATGCTGATCGGTCAGGGCAATCGTTTCGAGCTGTGGGACGAGGCGCGCTGGAGCGAGCGCCGCGACGCCTGGCTTGCGAACGAGGACACCCCGACCGATCTGCCCTCCGAGCTCGAGTCACTGTCGCTGTAAGGGTTTCGACAGGCTGGTTGGGCGTAGCCCGTGGCAAGCGCACTCATGGGGGCGGGGCCGTTCCGCTTCGCGGGTGGATGAGCACACACCGGTGCTCGCCGCCGAGGCGCTCGCAGGACTCGCCCTGGAGGCGGGCGGTTACTATGTCGATGCGACGTTCGGGCGTGGCGGTCATACGTCACTGCTACTCCAGGCCCTGGGTCGAGAAGGCCGCGTGCTCGCGCTCGACCGCGATCCGCAAGCCATCGCGGCCGGCCGGCAGCGTTTTGCCGACGAAATGCGGCTTACGCTCGTGCACGCGTCGTTTGCCGACCTCGGCACGCTCGTGCCGGCACACGCGCACGATCGTGCTTGCCGCGGTGTGCTCTTCGACCTCGGCGTGTCCTCGCCGCAGCTCGATGATCCGCAGCGCGGTTTCAGCTTCCGAGCTGACGGCCCGCTCGACATGCGCATGGACCCGACGCGCGGCGAACCCGTTTCTGCGTGGCTCGCTCGTGCGGGCCTTGACGAGATCCGCCAGGTGATCGCCACCCTCGGTGAGGAGCGTTTTGCGCGTCGCGTGGCGCGGGCCATCGTCGCGGCACGGCGCGAGCGTGCGCTGACCCGTACCGGCGAACTCGTCGACCTGGTCGCCGCCGCCGTGCGTACGCGCGAGCCCGGCAAGCACCCCGCGACCCGCACTTTCCAGGCGCTGCGCATGTTCATCAACGACGAGACGGGTCAGCTCGAGCGCGGCCTGAAGGGCGCCCTCGGGGTCCTCGCCCCCGGCGGGCGGCTTGCGGTCATCAGCTTCCACTCCGTCGAGGATCGAGTGGTCAAGCGCTTCATGCAGCGCGAGTCGCAGATCGACCCGGCCCTGAGGGATCTGCCGCTCGTGCCCGCCGGCGCGCAACCGCGCCTCAAGCTCATCGGCCGCAAGACCCGGCCGGCGCCGGCGGAACTGCAGAAGAATCCGCGCGCCCGCAGCGCGCTGCTGCGCGTGGCGGAGCGGCTCGCATGAGCAGGCGTGCTGCGCTCATCATCGCCGTGCCGCTGCTGTGGCTGGCGGCGCTCGGCTCGGCGGCGGGCGACATCTACTGCAAGCACCGCGCACGGCAGATGTTCGTGGATCTCGAGGCTCTGAACGCGCGCCGCGACAACCTGGAAATCGAATGGGGCCAGCTGCAGCTCGAGCAGAGCGCCTGGGCCACCCATGCCTTCGTCGAGCGCGTCGCCAGCGCCAAGCTCCACATGGCGATGCCGCCCGCGAAGGACATCGAGATCGTTGCCCCATGAAACCGCGCAGCGCACGCGATGCAGCACCCGCCTCGTTCCGCTGGCGGGCGCACCTGTTGCAGGGCCTCCTGGCGATGAGCGCGCTGGCGCTGGCGTGGCGCGCCGTGAACCTGCAACTCGTCGATCACGGCTTTCTCGCCCGCGAGGGCGATGCGCGCTTTTCGCGCGTGCTCGACATCGCCGCGCACCGCGGCACCATCACCGACCGCTACGGTGAGCCGCTCGCGGTCAGCACCCCGGTCGACTCGGTGTGGGTGAATCCGCGCGAGCTGGCGCTCGCCACCGAGCAGATTCCGCGACTCGCGAGCGCGCTGCAGCTCGACCGCCAGGAGCTCGCGCGCCGGGTCACCAGCAATCTCGAGCGCGAGTTCCTGTACCTCGCGCGCCACCGCCAGCCCGCGGAAGCCGCGCGGATCAAGGCGCTCGGGATCCCGGGCGTGTACACCTCGCGCGAGTACCGCCGCTATTACCCCGCCAGCGAGGTGACCGGGCACCTGCTCGGGTTCACCAACGTCGACGATGCCGGGCAGGAGGGCCTGGAGCTCGCCTTCGATCACTGGCTGGCCGGCGAGGATGGCGCGAAGCGCGTCATTCAGGACCGCTACGGGCGCATCGTCCAGAACGTGGAGAGCATCCGCCCGGCACGCCCAGGGCGCGACCTGGTGCTGTCGATCGACCTGCGCATCCAGTACCTCGCGTACCGCGAGCTGAAGGCGGCGATCCGCGACCAGCGCGCCCGCGCCGGCTCCGCGGTGGTGCTCGACGTCGCCAGCGGCGAGGTGCTCGCCATGGTGAACCAGCCGGCCTACAACCCCAACGACCGCGATCAGATCCAGAGCGGCGTCTACCGCAACCGCGCGGCCACCGATATCTTCGAGCCCGGCTCATCCATCAAGCCGTTCTTCGTGGCCGCCGGGCTCGCCTCGGGCAAATACGACCCCCGCAGCGTCATCGACACCTCGCCGGGCTTCTTCAAGGTCGGCGTGAAGATCTTCGAGGACGAGCACAACTTCGGGGCGATCGACATCGCCACCGTGCTCGCCAAGAGCTCCAACGTCGGCATGGCGCACATCGCCCTCACACTGCCGCCGGAAGAGATCTGGACCACGCTGAACCATCTGGGTTTCGGTCAGGTCACCACCAGCGGCTATCCGGGGGAGTCGGCCGGTCTGCTGCCTGCCTACGCGCAGTGGCGTCCCATCGGCATCGTCACCATGTCCCATGGCTACGGGCTGTCGGTCACGCCGCTGCAGCTGGCGCACGCCTACGCAACCATCGGCGCGTTCGGCATGGCCCGCCCGGTGTCCTTCCTGCGCGTCGAGGGAGCGGCGCCCGGGGAGCGGGCGCTCGGAGCCCAGGTGTGCCGCGAGCTCGTCAGCATGCTCGAGTCGGTGGTGGCCGCGGAAGGCACCGGCAAGCTCGCGGCCATCCCCGGCTACCGCGTGTCGGGCAAGACCGGCACCGCGTGGAAAGCCACCGCCGGCGGCTATTCGACCGATCGCTACATGGCGGTGTTCGGCGGGGTGGCTCCCGCGAGCGAGCCACGCCTGGCCGCGGTAGTGGTCATCGACGAACCGGGCGCCGGACAGCACATGGGCGGACAGGTCGCAGCTCCAGTATTCTCCCGGGTGATCGGCGGGGCGCTGCGCCTGCTCGCGGTGGCGCCCGACCAGCCCGTCAAGGCGCCCGAGGAACTGCCGGCCAGCCCCGCCCTGGGCGGCACCCGCACGGCGGCGCTGCCATGAGCGGGGCCGCGCACACGGGCACGCGGGCGAGGCACTCGCTGGCGCAGCTCACCGCCGACTTTGCCGCCGTGCCTGCGGAGGTGCTGGTGAGCGATGTGACCCTGGACAGCCGCGCCGTGCTGCCCGGCGCGCTGTTTCTCGCCTGCCGGGGACGCACCCATCACGGGCTCGAATTCGCCGCCGACGCCGCGGCGCGCGGCGCACGCGCCGTGCTCTACGAGCGCGACGGCGACACGGGCGAGGCAGCCCCGCAACTGCCCGCCGGCACGTTCATCGCCGCGGTGCCCCGCTTAAGTGAGCGCGCCGGCATCATCGCCGACCGCTTCTTCGGCGCGCCTTCACAGCGACTCACGGTCGCGGCCATTACCGGAACCAACGGCAAGACCACCTGCGCGTGGCTCCTGGCGCAGGCGCTGCAGCACTGCCACCGGCCGGCCGCGTACATGGGCACGCTCGGTGTAGGCCTGCCCGCGCAGCTCACTCCCACGCTGCACACTACTTCGGATGCGGTGAGCGTTCACCGCCAGCTCGCGGCGCTGCGGGCCCTCGGTGCCGAGTGCGTGAGCATGGAGGTGTCCTCGCACGCCCTCGATCAGGGGCGCGTCAACGGCGTGCGCTTCAACACCGCCGCCTTCACCAACCTGACCCGCGATCATCTTGATTATCACGGCACCATGCAGGCCTATGGTGCCGCCAAGGAGCGCCTGTTCGCCTGGCCGGGGCTCGCACACCGGGTCATCAACGTCGATGATCCGTTCGGGGCACGCCTGGCCGCCGAGGGCTCCACCGCAAGCCTCACCGTCACGACGCGCGCCGCGGCGGCGCTGCCGAGCGGCGTGCAGTTCGTGCGCGCCGCACGCATAACACCCGAGCCCGGCGGGCTCTGCATCGCGGTGGAGTCGAGCTCCGGAAGCGTGCAGCTGCCGGTGCGCCTGATGGGCGAGTTCAACGCCGACAACGCCCTCACGGTCCTGGCGGTGCTGCTGGCCTGGAACATCCCGCTCCGGGAGGCGGCGCGCGCGCTGTCGCTGAGCCGCGCGGCGATCGGGCGCATGGAGATGTTCGGCGGGCGCGGACGCACGCCGCTCGCCATCGTGGACTACGCGCATACCCCCGATGCGCTCGCCAACGCGCTGCGCGCGGCGCGCCTGCACTGCCGCGGACAGCTGCGGGTGGTATTCGGCTGTGGCGGCGACCGCGACCCCGGCAAGCGTCCGCTCATGGGAAAGATCGCGGCCGAGCTCGCCGACGACATCATCGTGACCGACGACAACCCGCGCAGCGAAGATCCGGCCCGGATCGTGGCGGACATCCTCGCCGGTGTGGATCCGCGCGCGCCGCTGGTGATCGAGCATGACCGGGCACTCGCCATCCGCCTGGCCCTGCAGCGCTCGGGCCCCGAGGACGTGGTGCTCATCGCCGGCAAGGGGCACGAGGACTATCAGATCCACGGCAGCGTGCGGCGCGCGTTCCGCGACCAGGCGGTGGTCAGCGCCGAGCTCGCGAGGCTGCCGGCATGAAGCGCACGCTGGCGGAGTTTGCGCGCGCCTGCGGTGGCCGACTCTCCGGCGGCGATGCGGCCTATACCGACGTGGTGAGCGACTCGCGCACGCTTAGCTCCCAACAGCTGTTCGTCGCGCTCAGGGGGCCGAGGTTCGACGGCCACGACTTCGTCGGCGCGGCGCTCGCGCTTGGGGCCGCCGGCGCGCTGGTCGATGCCGAGCAGCCCCTCGCCCTGGCGCAGATCATCGTGCCCGATACCCAGGCGGCGCTCGAGCGCGCCGCGCGCCAGTGGCGCGCGCATTTTCGCGGCCCGCTGGTGGGCGTGGCGGGCAGCAACGGCAAGACCACAGCCAAGGAGATGACGGCCGCGATCCTCGGGCAGGCCGGCGCCTGTCTGGCCACCCGCGGCAATCTCAACAACCACATCGGCGTGCCGCTGACGCTGCTGCGGCTGACGCCGGCGCATCGCTTTGCGGTGGTGGAAATGGGCGCCAATCGGGCCGGCGAAGTCGCCGCCCTGGTCGCCATCGCGCGCCCCACCATCGGCATGATCACCAATGCCGGAGCCGAGCACCTCGAGGGCTTCGGCAGCCTCGA
>DATKEZ010000006.1:0-12077 GCA_035511775.1 Steroidobacteraceae bacterium
TTGCGGCGCGTGGCCGGCCTGATCGAGGAGCGCGTCTACGACATTGCCGCGGCGCTGACACTGGAGGTCGGCAAGAACCGCATGGAAGCGCTGGGCGAGGCGCAGGAGACCGCGGACTTCTTCAGCCTGTATGCCGAGCAGTTCGAGCGCCACGGCGGCTTCGATCGGCCGCTGCCGGATGATCCGCTGAGCACGCACGCTTCACACAATCGCAGTGTGCTGAAACCCTACGGCCCCTGGGTCGTGATCGCGCCGTTCAATTTCCCGCTGGCGCTTGCGGGCGGGCCGGTGGCCGCCGCGCTCGTGACCGGCAATACCGTCATCGTGAAGGGGGCGACGGCCACGCCGTGGGCAGGCAGGCTGCTCGCCGACTGTGTTCGCGATGCCGGCCTGCCGCCCGGAGTGTTCAACTATCTGAGTGGTCAGGGGGACGTGGTCGGCGCCGCGCTGATCGCGGATCCGGCCGTGGCCGGCGTGACCTTCACCGGCTCGCACGAGGTCGGAATGCGCATCGCACGCGCCTTGCAGGGGCCGCCGTTCCCGCGCCCCTGCATCGCCGAGATGGGCGGCAAGAATGCCTGCATCGTCACCACGGCGGCGGATCTCGAGCGCGCCGCGACCGGCATCGTGCGTTCGGCCTTCGGCATGGGAGGCCAGAAGTGCTCGGCCCTGTCGCGTCTGTACGTCCACGAGCAGGTCGCCGACGCCCTGCTAGCCAAGCTGCTGCAGCGGACAGAGTCCATCAGCATCGGCGACCCGGCGCGCCGCGAACACTGGCTGGGACCGCTCACGACACAGAGCGCGTACGACAACTACCAGCGTTATGCGTCGCTGCTGCGCGGCGGCGGCGCGCGCCTGGTGACCGGAGGCGAGCGGTTGCGCGAGGGCCTCCTGGGCCGCGGATGGTTCGTGCGTCCCACTATTGCCGAGGCGCCAACCGAGCACGCGCTATGGAACGAGGAGATGTTCCTGCCGATCCTGATGATGCAGCGCGTCGCCTCCAACGAGGCGGCCATGGAATTGGCGAACCGCTCCCCGCTGGGGCTGACGGCCGGCTTCTACGGCGGCGCGCACGAGGTCGGCTGGTTCCATGAGCACATCGAGGCGGGCGTGACTTACGCCAACCGCCCGCAGGGCGCGACCACCGGCGCCTGGCCGGGTTACCAGGCCTTCGGCGGCTGGAAAGGCTCGGGCAGTACCGGCAAGGCGATTGGCTCCTTCTATTATCTGCCGCAGTACATGCGTGAGCAGTCGCAGACCGTGGTCGAGTAACACCCAATGCCGCTGATCACCCTTGCCGATGCGATCGCGCAGCATGTACACGACGGTCAGAGCGTGGCGCTCGAGGGCTTCACGCATCTGATCCCGTTTGCCGCCGGTCACGAGATCATTCGCCAGGGCCGCCGCCGCCTGCATCTGATCCGCATGACCCCGGATCTGATCTGTGACCAGATGATCGGCATGGGATGTGCCGAGCGCCTGACCTTCTCCTGGGGCGGCAATCCCGGGGTCGGCTCCCTGCACCGCCTGCGCGATGCAATCGAGCGGGATTGGCCACAGCCACTGACCATCAGCGAGCGCACCCACGCGGAAATGGGCGTGGCGTATCAGGCGGGCGCGAGCGGCCTGCCATGCGGACTGATGCGCCACTACGCCGACACCAGCCTCGATCGGGTTGACGGCTCCCAACCGAGGACGCTCACCTGCCCCTTCAGCGGCGATTCGCTGCTCGCGGTGGCGGCGATCAATCCGGATGTCACGATCCTGCACGCTCAGCAGGCCGACCAGCAGGGGAACGTTCTGATCCGTGGCATCACCGGCGCGGCGCGCGAGGCGGGACTGGCAGCGCGTTGCCTCCTGGTGACGGTCGAAGCGCAGGTGGAGCGCTTCGATGCGCCGCTCAATGCGATCGTGCTGCCGCACTGGCTGATCAGCGCGGTCAGCATTGTGCCCGGTGGTGCCCACCCCTCGTACGCCGCCGGCTGCTACCCGCGTGACAATCGCTTCTACGGCGAGTGGGATGCGATTGCGCGCGAGCGCGAGCCCTTTCAGCAGTGGATGCAGCAGTACGTGCTCGCCAGCCGTGACCACGCTGAACTGCTGGGGCGTCTGGGAGTGGCAGCGTGAGTGCCCGCCCCTACACTGCCGATGAGATGATGACCGTGACCGCGGCCCGCCAACTGGCCGACGGCGCGGTATGCTTCGTCGGCATCGGCCTGCCCAGTGCCGCGTGCAATCTGGCGCGGCGCACGCACGCCCCCCGGCTGGTCCTGATCTACGAGTCCGGCACGGTGGGCTCCCGTCCGCAGGTCTTGCCGCTGTCGATCGGGGACGGTGAGCTCGCCGAGACCGCCGCCTGCGTCGTTTCCCTCCCGGAGGTGTTCGCGCACTATTTGCAACGCGGCAGGGTGGACGTGGGGTTCCTGGGCGCCGCGCAGATCGACCGCCATGGCAATCTCAACACCACGGTGATCGGTAGCTACGCGCGGCCGGCGGTGCGACTGCCGGGCTCCGGCGGCGCTCCCGAGATCGCGGCACACGCCCGCGAGGTTCTGGTGATCATGAAACAATCGCCGCGCAGTTTTGTGCCGCGTCTGGACTTTCTGACCAGCTGCGGCTACCTCGGCGGCGCCGGCGAGCGCAGCCGCGCGGGCTTCCCGGGAGGCGGCCCGCGGGCCGTGATCACCGACTTCGGCATCCTGCGCCCGCACCCGCAGACCGAGGAGCTGCAGCTGTGCGCGATCTATCCCGATGTAACGGTGGACGCCGCGCGTGCCGCCACCGGCTGGCCGCTGCGCGTGGCGCACGAGCTGCAGGTCTTGCCTGCGCCGCAGCCGGCTGATCTCGACACGCTGCGCGAGCTGCACGCAGCGACCCGCCAGGCGCACGCCGCTGCCGTGCGCATCAACCCGAGGACTGCCGATGCCCCCGCCCCACATCCGCACTGAACTGCCCGGACCCAAGGCTCGGGCACTGATGGCACGCGATCGTGCCGTGAGTTCTCCCTCCTACCCTCGCGATTATCCGTTCGTCATGGCCAGGGGACGCGGAGTCGAGGTCTGGGACGTCGACGGCAATCGATTTCTGGATTTCGCCGCCGGCATCGCCGTGTGCAGCACCGGTCATGCTCACCCGGCGGTGGTGCAGGCGATCAAGAGCGCCGCGGATGATTTTCTGCACATCTCGAGCGATTACTGGCACGAGCGCATGACACGTCTGGCGGAACGCATCAACGAGCTCGATCCGATGCGCGAGCCGGTACAGGTATTCATGTGCCAGAGCGGCACCGAGTCGGTCGAGGGCGCCCTGAAGCTGGCGCGCTATGTCACCGGCCGGCCGCGCTTCATCGCGTTTCTGGGCGGCTTTCACGGCCGCTCCATGGGATCACTCGCGCTCACTGCCAGCAAGTATACGCAGCAGGCGGGCTTCTTTCCGACCATGCCGGGCGTGACCCACGTACCGTACCCGAATCTGTATCGTCCATTGTTCGCGGGATCCGAACAGGGTCGGGCGACACTGGACTACATCGAGAACGTCCTGTTCCAGAGCAACCTGCCGGCTACGGAAGTGGCGGCGATCGTGGTCGAGCCCATCCAGGGTGAAGGCGGCTACCTTGTGCCACCGGACGGATTCCTGCAGGGCCTGCGCGCGTTATGCGATCGCTACGGGATCCTGCTGGCCTTCGACGAAGTGCAGAGCGGGGTCGGACGCACCGGCAAGATGTTCGCCTGCGAGCATTGGGGCGTATCGCCCGACATCATGACGCTCGCCAAGGGCCTCGGCTCGGGGTTGCCGATCGGACTGGTGATCGCGAGGAAGGCGCACATGGAAAAATGGAAGCGCGGTGCGCACGGCAACACCTTTGGCGGTAACCCTGTCTGTTGCGCCGCGGCGCTGGCGACGCTCGATCTGGTGCAGGCTGAATATGCGGCCAATGCCGCCCAGGTCGGCGATTACTTCCTCGCCCGCCTGCGCGAGCTGCAGCAACACTTCGACTGCATCGGCGACGTGCGCGGCAAGGGACTCATGATCGGCGCGGAGCTGGTCGCCGACCGCACCAGCCGCAAACCCGCCACCGCTCTGTGTCAGAAGGTCCTGACGCGCGCCTTCCACAACGGTCTGCTGTTGCTGTCCTGTGGGGTCAGCACGTTGCGCTTTATTCCGCCGCTCATGGTGAGCCGCGCGCAGGTCGACGAGGCACTGGTGCTGCTGCAGCTGGCGCTCAAGGAAGCCCTGGCGAACCCTTGAGCGTCGTGGCTGACAAGGCTGGCGGCACCGGCAGCGCGCGCATTCTCGGCTTTTGGATGTGCACCGCTCTGGTGGTGGGCAACATCATCGGCATCGGCATTTTCAACATGCCGGCGAATCTGGCGCCCTACGGCCTGAATGCCATCACGGGCTGGCTTGTCAACGTGGTCGGCTGTTCCTTCCTGGCGCTCTCCTTCGCCGGCCTCGCCCGCGCCCTGCCGCGTGATGACGGACCCACTGCGTACATCACGCGCGCGTTCGGCAAGGGAGTCGCATTCCTGGTCATGTGGTGTTACTGGGTGTCGATCTGGGTCGCGAACGCGGCGATCGCGATCGGCGTAGTGGGCTACATGGCGAGCTTCATGCCCGCCCTCACGCGCACCCCCGGGCTGCCAGCGCTCACCGCGCAGGCGATGATCTGGGCGTTCGTGTTCGTCAGCCTCAGGGGCGCGCGCACTGCCGCGTGGGTGCAGATGCTCACCACGGCGCTGAAGCTCGTTCCGCAATTCGCGGTCATCGTGCTGGGCCTGTGGCTGCTGCTGACGAATCCGTCGATCTACACTTCGCACGTGCCGCCCAACCCTGCCTCATGGCACGAAGTCAGCAGCGTCTCAGCCCTGGCGATGTTCGCGATGCTAGGTATCGAATGCGCCATGATCCCGGCGGCCCGCGTGCGCGACCCGGAACGCACCATCCCGCGGGCGACGCTCGTCGGCACCCTGCTCACGGCTGCGATCTACATCGCCATCTCCGCGGTGCCGTTGTTCCTCGTCCCGCAAAAGGAACTGGCTGCCTCCAATGCGCCGTTCGCCGACCTGTTCGCGCGGGTGCTGGGCGGGTACTACGGGGAGATCCTGGCGATGTTCGTGACGGTAAGCGGACTGGGGGTGCTCAACGGCTGGACCCTGCTCGCGGGCGAGGTGGCGCAGAGCATGAGCCGACACGGCGGCTTTCCCCCCGACCTCTGCCGTGAGAACGCCCACGGTGCCCCGGCGCGGGCTCTGCTGATCACCGGGTTCGTGACCAGCGCCATGCTGCTCATTAATTACACCGATTCGATCGCCAGGGTCTTCGCGCTGCTGATCGAGATCGCAACCGCCGCGACGCTGCCGCTGTACTTCGGCTGCACCCTCGCGCTCATTGTCCTGCGGCGGCGCGGGCAGCTGCCATCGGGGAGTCCGCGGGCCGTACTGCCGGTCGCCGCGGCGTTCGCGGCCGTCGTTTACTGCGCCTGGGTGTCGCTGGGACTCGGCGCGGAGCCGTTGCTGTGGACCATCGCGCTGGGCGGCGCGGGCGTGCCGGTTTATCTGTGGTCGGTGCACGTGCACCGGCGCGCCGCGCGCCTGGGGATCGAGGCGGCCTAAACTACGGGCTCTGGTAGCGGGTCGGATCCGCCAGGCCGGCTGCCGCGAACCCCGCGCGCCGCAGCCGGCACGCGTCACAGCGAGCGCAGGCCCGTCCTTCGGCGTCCGCCTGATAGCACGACACCGTCTGCGCGTAGTCGACACCAAGTCGGGTACCTTCGCGCACGATCTCGGCCTTGGTGAGGGTGATCAGCGGGGTATGCACGCGGCACGGGCCGCCCTCGACGCCCGCCCGGGTGGCGAGCGCCGCGAGCGCGCTGAAGGCGGCGATGAATTCGGGCCTGCAATCCGGATAGCCGCTCGAATCCAGGACGTTGACGCCGATGAACACGTCGCGCGCCCCGAGCACTTCGGCCCAGGCGAGCGCCAGCGACAGCATGATGGTGTTGCGCGCCGGAACATAGGTGATCGGTATGCCGGTCGTGGGTGTTTCCGGAACCGCAAGACGCGAGTCGGTGAGCGCCGAGCCGCCGATGCCGGCAAGATCGACGCGCATCACCCGGTGCTCGCGGGCACCGCCGGCGCGCGCCACGCGCCGCGCCGCATCCAGCTCGGCGGCATGGCGCTGCCCGTAGTCGACCGACAACGCGTGACAGGTGAATCCCTGTTCGCGCGCAATCGCCAGCGCCGTGGCCGAGTCGAGGCCCCCGGACAACAGCACCACGGCACGAGATCCGTCCACTACTTCCCCGGCACGTTGCCCCAGAGGTATTTGTGCAGCTGGATCTGCAGGCGCACCGCCAGCCGGTCCTCGAGGATCCAGTCGGCGAGCTCGCGCGCCGGGAGCTGCTCATGACTCGGCGAAAACAACACCGTGCAGCCGGCCGGGAGGGTGAGCTCGCGCAGCTTGGCGCGACTCCATTCGTAGTCGCTGCGGCCGCAGATCACGAACTTCACCAGGTCCCGCGAGCACAGCTGCGCCAGCTCCTCATAGCGGTTGCGGCGCTCCTCGCCGGAACCGGGCGTCTTGACGTCGACGACTTTGGACACGCGCGCATCGACTCCGGCGAGCGGCATCGCGCCGCTGGTTTCCAGCGACACCCGCAGGCCGGCATCGCACAGCATGGTGAGCAGCTGCGTGCAGCCCTTCTGCGCCAGAGGTTCGCCTCCGGTCACACATGCGTACGGCGTGCTGAACTCGCGTACCCGCGCCACGATCGCGTCCGCTTCCCACCACTCTCCGCCGTGGAAGGCATAGGCGGTGTCGCAATAGTGGCAGCGCAGCGGGCAGCCCGTGAGGCGCACGAACACCGTAGGCCAGCCTGCGGTGTCCGCCTCGCCCTGCAGGGAGTGGAAAATCTCGGTGATCTTGAGGCGCGTCACTGCATGCGCCCTGGCCGCGCGGGATGCCTTACTGGGAGGGTGCGGTGGGACCGCGGCGCAGCCGGTCGGCCGCGAGCTTGGCGGTGTCGGTCCCCGGGTATTTCTGCATGACCTCGTTCAGCGTGGCCCGGGCTGCTGAATATTGCTTGAGCGCATATTGCGTGTAACCGAGCTTCAGCAGCGCATCGGGCCCCTTGCGTGAGTCGGGCCATTTCTTGAGCACCGCGCGGAATGCTGCGGCCGCCGCCTCGTAATCGTGGTTCACGTAATAGGCTTCTCCCAGCCAGTACTGCGCGTTCTCCGCCAGCGCACTGGCGGGATAGGTGCCCAGAAAGTCCTTGAAGCCCGTGATCGCGACCGAGTAACTGCCGGCCTTCAGGGCATCAAATGCCTGCGTATACACTGCCTGCTCGACCGAGGACGGCGCGTTGCCGGCAGCAGCCCCGGGCGCTGCACCCGGGCTCGTGGCGCCGCCCGCCGCGGCCGTCTCCCCGGTGGCGCTGCCGCTCGCGGCCCCGCCAGCCGCCGCCCCGGCGGCCGCCGCTCCGCTCGCCGCCGCCAGGCGCTTGTCCAGATCGGCGTATAGATCACGCTGCTGCTTGGCCAACGCCTCATTGCCGTGCTCGAGCTCCTCCAGCCGGCCGCGCAGCTGGCGCACGGCGCTCTGCACCTCATCCAGGCGCTGGGCGACCTCGACCTGGTTCGCAACGATGCGCTCGATGCGCGTGATGCGGGCATCGAGGTCGTTCAATTTCAGCTGCACCGGGTCCGCCTCCGGCGGGGTGCTGGCACAGCCGGCAGCGAGCGTCGCAACCGACAAGGCAAGCAGGGTCAGGCGCATGGAATGCTCCTTGCGGTACTCACTCACTTGGGCGGCAGTGGCTGCGTCAGGTACACGATCTCGACGCGCCGGTTCTTCGCCCAGGCCGCCTCATCGTGTCCGGGTGCCGCGGGGCGTTCCTCGCCGTAACTCACCGTGGAGATCTGCGCGTCCGCGGCGCCCTGCAGCAGCAGCGCGCGGCGCACCGACTGCGCGCGGCGCTCGCCGAGCCCGATGTTGTACTCGCGCGAGCCGCGCTCGTCGGTGTGCCCTTCGAGGCGCACGCGCGTGCCCGGATGGCCGGCGAGATACTTCGCGTGTGCCGCCACCACGTCGGTGCCGGTGCCCTTGATCTCGCTGCTGTCGAAGTCGAAGTACACCAGCTTCGTCGCCAGCAGTCCCGCCTGCGGTCCTGCCGCCTCCTCGTCCGCAGCCGCGGCGGCGTTGGCACCGCTGGCGCCGGATCCCTGCACACCCTCGTTGGCGCTGGGCGCGGCGGGCGCTTCGGCCTTCGGCCGCTTGGCGGCGCAGGCGCCGAGCGCCACGGATGCCGCAACCAGCAGCACTACCATCACTCGATGCATGGACGTTTTCTCCGTCATCCCTCTTCTCCCGAATCTCAAAACAACCTCGCAGGCTCAGGGGCTGAACGGTCCCCAGGCAGGCTCACGGACCTCGCCCTGAGCAGCCTTGAGGCGCAAGCCCGTCAGGCCGTCGGTCGACACGGTCGCCAGCGCCCCGCGCTCGGCGTCACGCTCCGAATAGATAAGTGTAGCCCCATTGGGCGCGAAACTCGGCGATTCGTCCAGCCGCCCGTGCGACAGCACGCGCACCGTCCCGCTGGCCAGATCCTGGACCGCAATCCGGTAGGCGCCGTTGTCGAGCGTTACCATCGCCAACTGCGAGCCATCCGGCGATACGCGCGGGCGGGCGTTGTAACTGCCGCCGAAGGTGATGCGCTTCGGATGTGCGCCCGGCTGCGCGGCGATCTGGTAGATCTGCGCCGAGCCGGCGCGGTCGGAGGTGAAGTACAGCGAGTGTCCATCCGGTGCCCACACCGGCTCGGTGTCGATCGCCGGATCGTCGGTGATGCGTGTCAGGTCCTGGGAGGTGAGATCGAGGATGTAGATGTCAGGATTTCCGGCGCCGCCGCCCAGGGTCAACGCCAGCTTGCGGCCGTCCGGCGACCACTCGGGGGCGCCGTTGACGCCAGCGCGCGCCGACACCTGGCGCCGCTCGCCGCTGCGCACCAGCTGCACGTACACCCCGGAGTGCTTGGTCTCGAACGACACATACGCGAGCCATTGCCCATCCGGCGACCACGAGGGCGACATGAGCGGAAAACGCGACTCGAGAACCAGGTGCTGGTTCACTCCGTCGGCATCGGCGACGATGAGCTGATAGCGCTGTGCCGGCGGGCTGCCGTCGACCGCCACGTAGGCGATGCGGGTTGCGAACGCACCGCGCACGCCGAGGATCTTCTGGTAGATGACGTCGCTCACCCTGTGGGCAGCGTTGCGCAGCGCACTCGGCACCCCGACGAAGCGCTGCGCGGCGAGCCGTGCTCCGGTCAGCGAGTTCACCAGGTCAAAGTCGACCGCCAGCTGGCCGTTCTCCACCGGGGTCACACGACCGACCACCACGTAGTCGCTGCCGGTGCCCTTCCAGATGGCCGCCGCGATCTCATCGGCGCGCGTCGGCGTGGCCGGCATGCGCTCGCGCGGCAGTGCCCGAAAGCGCCCGCTGCCTTCCAGGTCGTGCTGCACGACCTCGGCCACGTCCAGGCCGCCGTCCGCAGGTACGGCACGCGCGAACGGCACGATCGCGATCGGCACCGGATCGCGTACCCCGGAAGTGATCTCGATCTGGAGTGCCGCGCTGGCGCTGTGCGTGGCGCACAGGCCGACGAGGATCAGCGCGAGCGCTGCTGCGATGCCAAGCGGCCCTGACATGAGTAGCCTGGCTGGTATCGGCCGCATGCGCATCAGTCCGGCTTGAAGTTGATCTTGAGGTTGCGGTCGAAGAGTGCTGGATCGGGCGGCGGGGGCAAGGGCGAGGCGCGGTACACCGCGGCTAGGATCGACTCACGCACCGCCTGATCCCCGTTGCATTCGCCAATACTTACCTGCGTCACTTCCCCTCCCGGGACCTGGGTCACGTTCAACACGCATTGTATCCCCGGCCGCGCCGTCGGCGGTCGCAGCCACGCGCGCGTGATCCTGGCGGCGATCTGCGACTCCCAGCTCGCCAGCGCCGCGCCCGAGCGTGCCACCTTGGCACGCTCCTCGGCCGCGAGACTGCGCTGCAGTTCCGCCACGCTGTCACTGCTCTCCTGAGCGTCCGCCTGTTTCTGACGCTCCACCGCGGCACGTTTCTGCGCCGCGGCGCGCTCTTCGACCTTACGCTGCTCCTCGGCCTTGCGCTCCTCGGCCTTACGCTGCTCCTCGGCCTGCTTCGCCTGCGCGGCCTGCAGCTCCGCCGCCCTCTGCTCGGCGGCGCGGCGCTCTTCGGCCGCCGCCGCTTCCGCCTGTTGCCGCTCCTGCTCGCGGTGCGCCCGTTCCTCGGGCGTCGGTGGCGGTGGTCCGACCGGCTCCTGCGGCTGCTCGGTCGGCGCCGGGGCGGCGGGCGGTGCGGGTTGCGGCGGCGGCTGCACCGCGCCTTTCACGGCGCGCGCCTCGACCACGGTGGCCTCGATCGCCAGCGTCGGCGCCGGCCGCGGCGGCTGGCGGAACATCAACCATCCGTACACCAGCGCGGCCAACAGCGCTCCGTGCAGCAGCACCGACAGCACAATCGAAACCCATCGATCACTCTCTCGCTGCATTGTCTCAGGCGCATCAGCTCCCGCGCGGGGCATGTTCCGGCAGCGGCTCGGTGATGAAGCCGAGCTTGCGCGCGCCGGCGTGCTGCAGGATGACCATCGCCTGCACCACCCGGCCGTAGGCCACTGCTTTGTCGGCCTTCACCAGCACCTGCACTTCCGGATTGCGGCGCAGCGCCGCGGTGGCGCGCGCCGCCACGGTGTCCTCATCGAGCGCCGCCTGCGGATTGCCGCCGATGTTCAGATACAGGCGTCCGTCGCGATCCACTGATAACACCAGCGGTTGGAGCCGTTGCGCCTCCAGAGGTTCCGCACCGGCCTTGGGCAGATCCACCCTCACGCCCTGCGTGAGCAGCGGCGCGGTGATCATGAAAATGATCAGCAGCACCAGCATCACGTCGATGTACGGCACGACGTTGATCTCGCCCATCAGCCGCCGCCCGCGCGAGGTTTGTGCCATGACTAGCGCTCCTGAGTCGCGGCCGTGCCGGTGCCGCGTGTCGCGTGCCGCTGCAGGATGGTGGAGAACTCCTCGATGAAGCCATCGAAGCGCATCTCCAGGCGCGTCACCTGGTCGGCGAAGCGGTTGTAGGCCACCACCGCCGGGATCGCCGCGAACAGTCCGACGGCGGTTGCCACCAGGGCTTCGGAAATTCCCGGTGCCACCATGGCGAGAGTTGCCTGCTGGACATTACCGAGCGATGAGAACGCGCTCATGATTCCCCACACCGTGCCAAACAGCCCGACGTACGGACTGGTGCTGCCGACCGTGGCGAGCGTGGCGAGACTGTGCTCGAGCCGGTCGATCTCCTTGAGCTGCGCGACGCGCATCGCGCGCCGCGAGCTCTCGAGCAGCTGCTCGCCGCCGGTGGCACTCTGACGCTGCCGCGCAAACTCGCGGAAGCCGAACTCGAAAATGCCGGCCATGCCGGTCGCGCCGCCGCGCGACTCGAGCGCCCGGTACAGCTGCGCCAGGTCATCGCCCGACCAGAAGCGGCTCTCGAACCGGTCGGCTTCGCGGAGGGCGCGCCCGATGTAGCGGCGCTTGCGGAAAATGATCGACCAGGAACTGAGCGACGCCAGCAGCAATATGCCGATGACGATCTGCACCGGCACGCTCGCCTGGGCGATGAGGCGCAGGATCGACAGCTGCTCACCCACTGCCGGGGGCCTCCGCGGCCAAGGCACCCGCCAGGAACTCCGGCAGACGCTGCGGCCGCATGGTGCGCACATCCACGCACGCCACCCGCACGCTCGCTTCGAGCAGCAGCTGCGGTGCCCGCCCGGCGGCGGGTGCGCGATAGATACGCTGCGCGAAGCGCAGCGACGCCGCCCCATCGGAGCGCGGCTCACAGGTGATCTGCAGCTCGTCATCCAGCCGCGCCGGGGCCCGATAGTCCACCGACAGACTCACCACCGTGAACACGATGCCGGGATCACGGGCGAGCTGCAGCTGCGAATGTCCCTGTGCACGCAGCCACTCGGTGCGCGCGCGCTCGAG
>DATKEZ010000007.1:0-2769 GCA_035511775.1 Steroidobacteraceae bacterium
GCTGGGTGGTCGAGGCCGAGGCGCACGGCGAGCGCTATGGAGTGGCGCTTCCCGGGGTGCTGCTGCCTGCCGACCGCGGCCCCGAGCACCGGCATCGGTGTCTCGCGGCACTCGCGGTGTTTGGAATCGATGACGGACTTAGGTATGGCGTCGGCCCCTCAGGCCGCTGACGGCGAGGCGCTGCGCTCGCTCGCGTGGGCGTGCGCGGCGTTCGCGGGCGGGGTGCTATTGAACCTCGAGCGCGTGCCGTCCTGGACCGCGGCCACGGCGCTGCTGCTCATTGCCTGGCGCCTCGCCACCGAGCGTAGCGGCCTGCGGCTTCCGGGGACCGTGGCGCGCGCGCTCCTTGCGCTCGGGGTGGTAGCGGTGGTGCTGTGGAGATTTCACACGCTCAACGGACTCGCCGCCGGCACCGCGATGCTGATGCTGATGTCGGCGTTGAAGCTCCTCGAGACACGCGCGCGGCGCGACCAGTTCGTCATGGTGGGCGCCGGGCTGTTTCTGCTGCTGGCGGCGTGCCTCGACCGGCAGAGCCTGGTGCGCGTGCCGCTGTACGCGCTGCAGGTGTGGTTGTGCTGCAGCGCACTCGCGGTGGTTGCTTCCGCTGGCTGCGAAGGGCGCGCGGCGCTGCGGCTCGCGGGACGCTCGCTCCTGCTCGCTTTGCCGCTGGCGGTGCTGCTGTTCCTGTTCTTCCCGCGCCTGCAGGGCGCCTTCTGGGCCATCCCCCGCGGGGGTGAGGCGCTGACGGGGCTGTCCGACACCATGAGTCCCGGCAGCATCGTGAAACTGGTTGCCAGCTACAACTCCGCCTTCCGCGTGCAGTTCGCCGCGCGCGCGCCGCCGGCGGAAGAGCTCTACTGGCGCGGTCCTGTGCTGCACGACTTCGACGGGCACACGTGGCGGCGCGCGTCCGGGGCGTTTCACCTGCGCCAGCGGCTGCAGTATCTGGGCACGCCCTACCGCTACCGCGTGGCACTGGAACCGACGCGGCAGCGCTGGTGGTTCGCGCTCGACACACCCGCGCAATCCTCCGACGCCAACGTGCTGCTCACGTATGACAACCAGCTGCTCGGCGCCGAGGCGCTCACCGAGCCGCTCAGTTTCGATGCCGTCTCGTACACCCGCACCCGCGCCCTGGAGCCCCTCGGCGCCTTCGGCCGGCAGCAGGACACGACCCTGCCACCGGGCAATCCGCGCTCGGTGGCGCTGGCGCAGACGCTGCGGCAGCGCGCCGGCTCGGATGCGGACTTCGTGCAGGCGACTCTCGAGTACCTGCGCAGCAGCGGCTTCGTCTACACGCTCACACCGGAAGCCCTGGGCGCCGATCCGGTGGACGATTTCCTGTTCGACACGCGCGCGGGCTTCTGTGGTCACTACGCATCCGCGTTCGTCACGCTGATGCGCGCCGCGCAGGTCCCGGCGCACGTGGTGACCGGCTATCTCGGCGGGGAGTGGAATCCGATCGGCGACTACTTCCTGGTGCGTCAATCGGATGCCCATGCGTGGGCGGAAGTCTGGCTGGAAGGCCGCGGCTGGACCCGCATCGATCCGACCGCGGTGGTCGAGCCCGAGCGGCTGCGCCGCGGGGTATTCGACCTGCTACCCGATGCGCTCGCGACGCGCGAGCGGCTGCTGCGCGGCTCTGCCTGGCTCACACGAGCGCTGCAGCGCTGGGATGCCGCCAACGCCTGGTGGAGCGATCACGTCGTGAAGTTCGATTATTCCGCACAGCTCGATCTGCTCGGCCGCTTCGGGATCCGTTCACCCGACGTGCGTTACCTCGGCTGGGCCTTCATGCTCGCGCTGCTCGGGTGGCTCGCGATCATCGCCTGGCACATCGGCCGCAGCGCGCGCCCCGCCGCCCCCGATGCGCTGGCGCGCGCCTACGCACGCCTGTGCCGCAAGCTCGCGCGCATCGGTGAGCCGCGCGCGCCCTATCAGGGACCACTGAGCCTCGCCGAGACGCTGCGCGCGCGCCGGCCGGATCTCAGCGACCGGGTGCAGCCGCTGCTGAGGCGCTATACACAGCTGCGCTACGGACCTGCGGCGCCCGCCACCCGGGCGCAGGACATCGAGGAGTTCCGGCGGGCGGTTGCGCGGCTGTCGCTGTCCCGCGACGTCGGCGCGGCGTCAGTGAACATAGCCCGCTGACACACAACATATCACGCTAACACCTAACGGTGTCGCAACAGCGCGCGCCAAATCGTGAACGCGGTCCGGTGCCGAAGTCGCGAAGCGGTACGCCGTCACACTCGCTTGGTAAAAAACGCGCGCAGTTCACAAGTTGATGCAGCTCACCGCGCATGAGTGTTGGCGCCCCCCGTCGGCCCGCTTCGACCGTCCGTCGGAGCCCCTCCAGGACATCGATTGGTGCACAGAACACGGGGGGGAATTCCGGTGGGATGTCGGCACGTAACGGTCGCGAGGAACTGACATGTACGGGCCAGGAATCGACGGCACGGCGGACACGGCGCAGCGCCGCACGCGCGGCTTCACGCTCGTTGAACTCATGGTGACGGTCGCCATCGTGGCCATTCTGTTCTCCATCGCCGTGCCCTCGTACGCGTTGTTCATGAAAAAATCGCGCCGCGGGGACACCGAGTCCACGTTGATGGACATCGCGCAGCGCGAGCAGCAGTACCTCATCGACGCGCGCGCGTACGCGCCCGACATCGCCACGCTCAACACCACGATTCCGGCGGACGTCTCTGCCTACTACACCATCCAGATCTGCCGGACGACGGCTCCCTGTGTCGCCCCGGGGGGCAC
>DATKEZ010000008.1:0-3323 GCA_035511775.1 Steroidobacteraceae bacterium
GCGAACAGCGCGTAGCCGGCCGTCATGAGAAGCGGCACCGAGGCCAGGAGCGAGCGCATGCCGAGCCACTTGAAGAGGCGCCCGAACAGCAGGAACTGGATCGTCAGCGATGCGGCCTGCACGTAGAAATCGATGCCCGCAAAGAAGCGCGTACGCTCATTGGCGTTGCTGAACACCCTGGCGACGAACGCCTGCTGCTCGAGGTACAGGAAGGTGGACACCCACGTCATGAGCAGCACGAACGCCGCGATGCCGAGCAGGTACGGCGAGCGCAGCACCTGCCCGAAGGCGGCAAACACCCCGCCGCCAACCCCGCCGTGGGCGCGCGGCGCGGCACCGCCCGCCGCAATCGCCGCGGCCGCCTGCGGCCCGGAGGCGGCCCGCCGTCGCTGCCAGCGGATGACCTGCGCCATGAACAGCAGCGACACCAGCAGCAGTCCGGCGGACAGCGGCAGCAGATTGATGGCGCCGATCGGGACTGCGAGCTTGCGGTCGATGAGCGGGCCCAGGAGCCCGCCGGTGCTGGCGCCCGCCCAGATGAAGCCGAACAGGCGCCCCGCCTGCTCGCGCGTGAATACGTCCGCCATCAGGCTCCAGAACGCCGCCACCACGAACAGATTGAATACGCTCACCCACACGAAGTAGCTGCGCGCGATCCAGGTGTGGTCCGCCTGCAGACGGAACCACACCCAGAAGATGAGCAGGTTCAGGGCGAAGAAACCGTACACCCACGGCAGAAACACCGAGCGCGGGAAGCGCGAGGTGAGCCAGCCGTACAGCGGCTGCAGCAGCAGCATGACGACGAACACGCCCCAGAACAGGTACGGGATGTTCTCCAGCCCCGAGGTGACGCCGAGGGCATCGCGCACCGGGCGCAGGATCGTGTAGCTCGCGAACATGCACAGCAGCGTCGCAAACGACGCCAGCAGCGCGGGTGTCTCACCGGGTTGCAGCACGACCAGGCGTCGCAGGAACTGGCTCATGACACACCACTTCGATGCAGCAGCTGATAGCCGCGCGGCCGCTAGTGTGCCATAGCCACGCTTGTTGACTAACCCAACACGACGGCGCACCCTGCCGGTCGCGCAAGGGGGGCCTCATGAAAAGAAGAGCGTTCTGCACCGCCGGGCTCGCTGCACTGGCCGCATCCTCAGTTCCGTACCGCCGCCTGTGGAGCGCTCCGGCCACGGGCATTCAGGCGGTGGGGCTCGACGGACAACCGCTGTCGCTCAAGGCGGCCGACGTCGATGAGCTACGCCTCGGTTTGCGCGGCGAGCTGCTGACGGGCGCCGACAGCGGCTACGACAGTGCGCGCCGCGTGTGGAACGCCGCCTTCGACCGCAAGCCGGCGCTCATCGCACGCTGCGCCGGCAGCGCCGATGTGATGCGCGCGGTGAGCTTTGCCGCTGCGCACGGCCTGCTGACCGCGGTGCGCGGCGGGGGCCACAGTCTCTCCGGGCAGTCCGGCTGCGATGGCGGACTGGTGATCGACCTGTCGGGGATGCGCAGCGTGCGGGTCGACCCGCGGGCGAAGCTGGCGCGCGTCGAGGCGGGTGCACTGCTCGGCCAGCTCGATCGCGAGGCGCAGGCGTTCGGCCTCGCCACGACCGCCGGCACTGCCACCGACACCGGCGTTGCAGGACTTACACTCGGGGGCGGCGTCGGGCGCATCGGCCGCAAGTTCGGCCTGTCGTGCGACAACCTGACCGCCGCCGACATCGTGACCGCGGATGGGAGATTCGTCACGGCGAGCCACGACGAGAATCCGGATCTGATGTGGGCGCTGCGGGGCGGCGGCGGTAATTTCGGTGTGGTCACCGGCTTCGAGTACCGGCTGCACGCGGTGGGCCCGATGTTGTTCGGCGGTTCCCTGAGCTACCCGCTGGCGCAGGCGCGCGAGGTGCTGCGCGGCTTCGCGGAGTTCATCGCCGGCGCGCCCGATGAGCTGTACGTGGACGTGGACCTGTCGGCGGCCGGCAGCAGTCCCGGCAGCGTCGAATTCGACGTCTGTTACTGCGGCTCCCCGGCCGAGGCGCAGCGCGTGGTCGCGCCGCTGCGCAAGCTCGGCAAGCCGGTCGAGGATCACCTCGCGCCGGCGTCTTACGTGAAGCTGCAGGGCGCCACCGATCCGCCGGGGCCCAATCACATGGGCTTCTACATCAAGGGCGGCCTCGTCGAACACATCAAGCCCGCGCTCATCGATACGATCGTCGACTACCTCGAGGCCTCACCCGGAGCCGGCCGCGCCGTGGTGTGGCAGCATCAGGGAGGCGCCATCAGCCGCATCGACCCGCACGCCACTGCGTACTGGAACCGCAAGGCCCTCTACAACGTGATGGCGTTCGCCATGTGGCCGGTGCCGGGTGATGGTGCACAGCCGGGCGCCCAGTGGGTGCGCGGCGCGTGGAGCAGGATCGAGTCGTTCACCGACGGATACTACGTGAACCTGCACGAGCAGGAAGATCACGCGCGCCGCATCCAGGCAGCCTACGGCGACAACTACCCGCGGCTCACCGCCCTCAAGAAGCGTTACGATCCGGCGAACCTGTTCCGCCTCAACGCCAACATAAAGCCCGCGTAACGGCGCGAGCCAACTCGCGAGGTGCGCCGGATGCGAGGGCGCGCGGCTCGGCTGCGAGCCCGGCCGTGCGCTGCACAGCTTGACACTCCATCGTCATGAAGGTGCAATGCGCGCTGGGGCGTGCCGCTAGCCTGAGGCGAAACAAGAACCCATGCACCTCGTCGACACCACGCTGTTTTATTCGCCGACCAGCGGTGGCGTCAAACGCTATCTGACGGCCAAGCACGCCTGGCTCGCCGCGCACGGCTCGTGGGAGCACACCATCGTGGTCCCGGGACGCGAGGACCGGTTCCAGCGCGGCGGACTGTGCACCCTGTCCGGTTACCCCGTGCCCGCCACCTTCAACTACCGCCTGCCGCTCAATCCGCGCCGCTGGACGCGGGTGCTCGAGGCGCTCGAGCCGACGCTCATCGAAGCGGGCGACGCGTTTCACCCCGCGTGGTGCGCCTCGCAGGTCGCACAGCGCCGGGGCATTCCGGTGGTGGGCTTCTATCACTCGAACGTGCCGCAGATCATCGGGCGCCGCGTCGGCGGCGCGCTCGCCGAGCCGCTGATCGGCCGTTACGTGCGCTGCCTGTACGAGCGCTTCGATCTGGTGTTTGCTCCCAGCCGGGTGATGTGCGAGTACCTCGAGGATCTGGGCGTGCACCACGTCGCGCACCAGCCGCTCGGCGTCGATACCGAGGTGTTCCATCCGCGGCGGCGCACGCTGGCGCTGCGCCCGCGGCTCGGTCTGCCGGCG
>DATKEZ010000009.1:0-11289 GCA_035511775.1 Steroidobacteraceae bacterium
CAGGATGTCCGAGTGCGCGCCGCGGATGACGAGGATCGGCAGCCGCCCGAGCGAGCGCCACAACGGCCACAGATCCGGCGCGGCGGAGCTGCTCTTCAACGGCTCGCGGATCAGCGGGTCGGCGTCCGCCTCCGGCACGCCGTGCGCGTTGGCGCGGTAACTCAGGCGCGCGATCTCGTCCCAGCGCGCATCGCTCAAGTCCGGCCAGGCGGACGCGTAGTCGGCGCGCAGCTGCGCGACCGCCTCGGGCCAGCTGCCCACCGGGGCGGCCTTGCCGGCGTAGCCGCGGATGCGCTCGAGCCCCGCGGGCTCGACTTGCGGGCCCACGTCGTTCAGCACGATGCGCGCGACCAGCTGCGGTTGCATCGCCGCGAGCACCATCGCCATGAGACCGCCCATGGAGGTGCCGATGATGCTCACGCGGGCCGCGCCCAGACCTGCCAGCAGCCTCAGCACGTCCTGCAGGTAGACCGGGATCTGGTAGTTGTTGAAATTCGGGTCGCGCGCCGAGAAACCGCGGCCGCGCATGTCGGGCACGATGACGCGGTAGCGCGCGCTGAGGTGCGCCGCCAGCTCGCCGAAATCGCGGCTGTTGCGCATCAGTCCGTGCAGGCACAGCACCACCGGTGAGTCGGCGGCGGCGGCGTACACACGGCTGTAGAGCCTCAGGCCATCGTGGCTGTCGAACCAGTACTCGGGCACTGCGCGGCCTCCTGTCCGAGGGTGTACATTGCATCAGTCCGGACCGCAGCAGGCAATGAAGTACCGCCACAGCTTCCACGCCGGCAACTTCGCGGACGTGCACAAGCACGTGACGCTGCTCGCTCTGCTGACGGCGCTGAAGAAGAAGGACAAGGGGTTCCTGTACCTCGACACCCACGCCGGCCGCGGCAGCTACGACCTGTCGAGCCCGTCGCACGAGGCGGCCGCCGGCATCGGGCGTTTCGCGGGCCTCGAGCACGACGCGGAGGAGTTGCGCCAGTACGCGACGCTGCTGGCGCAGTTTCGCGCCCGCCCCGGGCAGCGGCATCTGTATCCGGGCTCCCCGATGATCGCGGCGAGCGAGCTGCGCTCGCAGGATCGTGCGGTGCTCATCGAATTCCTGGGCGCGGAAGCGCACGCGCTCGAGGCCTCACTCGGCAGCCTCGCGCAAGCGCGCGCCGATGCTGCGCTCAGCCTGCGGGTCGAGCGGGGCGACGGCTTCGCGCGGCTGCGGGCCTGGCTGCCGCCGCCCGAACGGCGTGCGCTCACCTTCATCGACCCGCCGTACGAGCAGACCGATCAGGACTTCGGGCACGTCACCGCCGCACTCGCGGAAGGGTTGCGCCGCTTTCCCACCGGGGTGTTCGCGGCCTGGTATCCGATCAAGGACCAGCGCCGCACCGCCTTCTGGCTGGCCGCCTGCGCGCGCACCCTGCAGGCGCCGCTGCTGGTGTGCGAGCTGTGGCTGTACCCGCGTGATTCGCAGGTCGGGCTCAACGGCTCGGGCGTGCTGATCGCGAACCCGCCCTACCTCATTCTCGAGCGCCTGCAGGTGTGGCTGCCGCAGCTCAAGTCAGCTCTCGCGGTGGGCGCTGGCGGAGGCGCGAGCGCGCGGATGCTGTCACAATCGGCCTGATGGGCAGCGCGCTGGATCAGTACGGAGTCATCGGCCATCCGGTCGGTCACAGCCTCTCGCCGTTCATTCACGGCATGTTTGCCCGCGAGACCGGTCAGAAGATCAGCTACCGCCTCTACGACGTGCCGCCGGCTGAGTTTCACGAGCGCGTGCGCGCGTTCTTCGCGCAGGGCGGCCGTGGCCTGAACGTCACCCTGCCTCACAAGATCGCGGCGGTGGACGTGGCGCACGAGCTGACGCCCCGCGCCGCCTACGCCGCGGCGGTGAACACGCTCGTGGCGCGTCCCGACGGCATCCTCGGCGACAACACCGACGGCGCCGGCCTGGTGCGCGATCTGTGCGACAACCTCGGAGTGGCCATTACCCGCCGCCGGGTGCTCATCATCGGCGCCGGCGGCGCGACCCGCGGGATCCTGGGCCCGCTGCTGGGCCTGGCACCGGAGCTGCTGGTGATCGCCAACCGCACACCGCAGCGCGCCCAGGCGCTCGCCGCGGCGTTCACGGAGCTGGGCGTCGTGCGCGGCGTCGCGTTCGCGGAGCTCGAGCACGTGCCCTTCGACCTGATCATCAACGCCACCTCCGCCAGCCTCGCCGGCGAGCTGCCGCCCTTCCCGGCGGCGGTCATCGGCCCGCAGACCCTGTGCTACGACCTGGCCTACGGCAGGTCCGCGACCGGCTTCATCGAGTGGGCCACGCGGCACGGGTGCGGGCGGGCGCTGCAGGGCTGGGGCATGCTGGTGGAGCAGGCCGCGGAGTCGTTTCGTCTGTGGCGTGGCATACGTCCCGACACCGCGCAGGTGCTCGCCGCGCTCAAGGAGCGCAGCGAGAGCGCCTGAGTGCTCGGCGATCATCGCATCGTAACCAGCTCCTCCGCGGGGATCATCGCATCGTAACCAGCTCCTCCGCGCTGGTCGGATGAATCGCCACCGTGTCGTCGAAGTCCTTCTTGGTCGCTCCCATGCGCACCGCCACCGCAAACCCCTGCAGCATCTCGTCCGCGCCCGCGCCCACGACGTGCAGGCCGACGATGCGCTGCTCGGGACCCGCGGTCACGAGCTTCATCTCGCAGCGCCTCTTCGCCGTGGTGAGGGCGTGATACAGGGGCACGAAGCTCGATCTGAACACGGTGATGTTGGTGGCGCCGTAGCGCTCGCGGGCCGCCTTCTCGGTGAGCCCGACGGTGCCGATCGGCGGACGGCCGAAAATTACCGTCGGAATGTTCTCGTAATCCAGGTGCCGGTCGCTGTGCCCGCCAAACAGCCGGTCCGACAGTCGCCGGCCCGCGGCGATCGCGACCGGCGTGAGCTGCGCGCGCCCCGCCACATCACCGATGGCATAGATCCCGGGCGCGCTGCTCGCCTGGTACAGGTCGGTGGCGATGAAGCCCTGGATATCGAGCGCCACGCCGGCCCTGGCGAGCTCCAGGTCCTCCACCGCCGCCATGCGTCCGACCGCCCACAGCACGCAATCGAACGGGCCCAGACGCCGGCCGTCGTGCGCGGCGAGCTCGAGCGCGCCGTCGGCGCCGCGGATCAGCGCGGCAGGCAAGGCGTGCATGACGATGTCCACGCCCTCCTCGCGCAGCATGGCGAGCGTCGCCGCGCCGAGCATGTCGTCGAAGCTCTTCAGCGCCGTGTCCCCGCGCAGCACCAGGGTGGTGTCGGCCCCGAGGCCGGCGAAAATGCCCCCGAGCTCGATGGCGACGTAACTGCTGCCCACCACCGCGACACGCCGCGGGCGCTCGCTGAGCTCGAAAAAGCCGTCGGAGGTGATGCCGAGCTCGGCGCCGGGAATCAGCGGCCGGCGCGCTCGCCCGCCGGTGGCGATGATGATGTGTGGGGCTTGCAGGCGGCGCCCGCCGGCACTGACGCCGCGCGCATCGACGAAGCTCGCCCGGGCGCGCACCAGCTCGACCTTGTGGCGCGCGAGATTCGCGGCGTACAGCTCGTTCAGCTTGAGAATGTAGGCGTCGCGCCGGTGCTTGAGCAACGCCCAGTCGTGCCCCGCGACCTGCACCCCGAAAGCGTAGTCCGGGGCATCGTGCAGCGCGCCGCTCAGATCGGCCGCGTTCCAGGAGATTTTCTTCGGTATGCAGCCGAGGTTCACGCAGGTGCCCCCCAGGCGCCCGGACTCCACCAGCACCACCCGCGCGCCGTATTCGGCGGCGCGCTGCGCCGCGGCCAGCCCGCCGCTGCCGCCGCCGATCACCACCAGGTCGAATTTCTCGCTCATACGCCCTCGAGCGCTTAGCCGACCTCATGTTATATGAGGATGCGCGGCCGTGGCTCCATCCCCGCAGCGCCGGCCTGCCGAAGGCCGCTACAATGGCCCGCACGCTCACGCCACGAGACCGCATGGAAAACCCTCTCCTCGGCCAGCAACCCCTGCCGCAGTTCCTGCAGATCCATTCCGAGCACGTCGAACCGGCGGTGCGGGAAGTGCTCACGCAGAACCGCGCGCGCATCGAGGCGCTCGCTTCACTCCCGCAGCCCACCTTCGCGACGCTCATCGAGCCGCTGCAGGAGCTGCAGCACCGCGTTTCGCGCACCTGGTCGCCGGTGAGTCACCTGAATGCGGTGCTCAATTCCGACGCCCTGCGCAGCGCTTACAACGCCTGCCTGCCGCTGTTGTCCGCCTACCAGACCGATCTTGCGCAGAGCGAGCCGCTGTTCCGGGCCTATCGCGCCATCGCCGACCAGGAGGGCGCCGCGCTCGCCCCGGTGCAGCGGCAGGTGATCGAGCATGCGATGCGCGACTTTCGCCTCGCCGGGGTGGGTCTGCCTGCGCCGCGCAAGGAGCGCTTCAAGTCCGTGATGCTCGAGCTCACCCAGCTGCAGGCAAAGTTCGAAGAGAACGTGCTGGATGCCACCAACGCCTGGACGCGCCACCTCGAGGATCCGCAGCAGCTGCGCGGACTGAACGACATGCTCATCGAGCAGGCGCGGCGCCGGGCGCACGAGCGCGGCGTGGCGGGCTGGATCCTCACCCTTGACCAGCCGACCTACGTCGCCGTGGTCACCGACGCGCAGTCCGAGAGCCTGCGCCGCGCGTTCTACGAGGCGTGGTCGACGCGTGCCTCGGATTGCGGCCCGAGCGGCGGCCGCTGGGACAACTCGCCGGTGATGGAAGAGATCCTGCGAAGGCGCGACGAGGCGGCGCGGCTGCTGGATTTTCGCAACTACGCGCAGTACGCGCTCGCGACCCGCATGGCGCACAGCGTCGAGGAAGTGCTGCAGTTCCTGCACGAGCTGGCGCGCGCCGCCCGGCCCGCGGCGCTCAGCGAATTCGCCGAGCTCGAGGCGTTCGCCGGCCGCAAGCTCGCCGCCTGGGACCTCGGCTTCTACGCCGAGCGGCTGCAGCGTGAGCGTTTCTCGGTGTCGCAGGAGGAACTGCGGCCGTACTTCCCCCTGCCGCGGGTGCTCACCGGGCTGTTCGAGGTCGCCGAGCGCCTGTTCGGCGTGGCGGTGCGCGAGCGTGCGGGTGCGCCGGTGTGGCACCCGGACGTGCGCTTCTTCGAGATCGCAGACGGCGCCGGTGAGGCGGTCGGCAGCTTCTATCTGGACGCCTACGCGCGCCCCAACAAGCGCAGCGGCGCGTGGATGGACGAGTGCGTCGGCCGCAAGCGCCTGCGCAGCGGGGCGGCGCTGCCGGTCGCCTACCTGGTGTGCAATTTCCTGCCACCTGGCGCGAGGCAACCGGCACTGCTCACGCACGACGACGTGCTCACCCTGTTCCACGAGTTCGGCCACGGCCTGCACCATCTGCTGACGCGCGTCGACTATCCGAGTCTCGCCGGCATCAACGGCGTGGCCTGGGACGCGGTGGAGCTGCCGAGCCAGTTCCTGGAGAACTACGCCTGGCACCCGGAGGTTCTGCAGCGCATCTCCGGGCACGTCGACAGCGGTGCGCCGCTCCCCGCGGCGACACAGTCGCGGCTGATCGCCACGCGCAGCTTCCACGCGGGGCTGCAGATGATGCGGCAGCTGGAATTCGCGCTGTTCGATTTTCGCATCCACACCGAGTATTCGCCCGAGCACGGCGCGCGCGTGCAGCAGATCCTGCGTGAGGTGCGCGAGGAGCTCGCGGTGGTGCCGGTGCCGGAATGGAACCGCTTTGCGAACAGCTTCGGCCACATCTTCGCCGGCGGGTACGCCGCCGGCTACTACAGCTACAAGTGGGCGGAGGTGCTGGCGGCGGATGCCTTTGCCGCGTTCGAGGAGAGCGGCGTGTTCGACCGCGCGACCGCACAGCGCTTTCTGGACACGATCCTCAGCCGCGGCGGCAGCCGTGACGCGCTCGAGGCCTTCATCGAGTTTCGCGGCCGGCGGCCGGACGTCGCGGCGCTGCTGAAGCAGCACGGCATCGTCGCCACGGGCGAGCTGGCCGCGTGAGCGCGAAGCTCACGGCGCGCGTGCTGCCGGCAGCGTTGCTGCTGCTGTATAGCGTGATCTCCCCCGCAGTGCGCGCGGAGGACCTGTACGTCATCGAGCAACTGGTGGTCAGTGTCAGCAGCACGCCCGACGGGAGCGGTGAGCATATCGCCTCGGTCAGGAGCGGCGATGCGCTGGAGGTTCTGGAGCGCTCGGGCGATGAGGTCCACGTGCGCACGAGGAGCGGCAGGGAGGGCTGGATCAGGGCGAGTTATCTGTCGGCCCAGGAGCCGCTGCGGCCGCAACTCGCGCAACGCACCGCGGAAGTGGCGCGGCTCAAGGAGGAAGTGAGTCGCCTGCAGGCACAGCTCGAGGCGGCGCGCAGCCCCGCGAGCGCGGCGCCCGGCGGGGGCGCCGCCGCCCCAGCCGCAGCCCTTACCGGCGCGGTCGCCGCGGAGGACGCCGCCACAACCCCGCGGGCGCTGTTTGCCGCGGAGGAGGAGGAGAATCCCCGACGGGTGTGGCCGTGGGCGCTCGCTGCGGCGCTGCTCGCCCTGTGCGTCGGTTTTGCGCTCGGAGCCCTGGTGCTCGACCGGCACATCCGCCGCAAGTACGGCGGCCTGCGCATCTACTAGGCGAAGCTATCTGACAGCGTGGGCACAGCAAGCCGCGGGCCACAGCCTCATCCGCGCGCGGGTCAGGATGCCAAAGTGTGCGCCGCGTCGCGGTGCCGGGGCACCGGAACTGCCTAGACTGGCTTCAAGGCACCGGTAAGGCCAGTCAGGGGGGCGGCCGCCGCGTCGCCTGCGTCCACCATGACCAGTATCCGCCGCAGCGATTTCGACGTTACCAACAGCGTGCAGGTGAGCTCGCCCGCCGCGGTGCTTGCCGCGGTCGATGCGCTGTACCGGCCGACCTGGCCGGGGCTGTCCCTGGAGCCGCTGGCGCGCGCCTTCGAGCACTTCGAACGGCTGTTCGCCGGCAAGGTGCCCGGATTCCACGGCGTCGACACCGTGTACCACGACCGGCAGCACACGCTCGACATCACCCTCGCGCTCGCGCGCCTGATCGTGGGCTACGAGCGCCAGCAGGAAGAGTCGGCCCGCCTGGGAGGCGCGCGCGCCGTGGTCGGCCTCATCACCGGGCTGTTTCACGACGTGGGCTACCTGCGCCGCACCGACGACAAGGACTCGCGCAACGGTGCGGAGTTCACCCGCACGCACGTGTCGCGCGGCGCGCGCTTCCTGGAGGAGTATCTGCCGGTGCTGGGCTTCCGCTCCTGGGTGCCGGTGGCCTCGGAGATCATTCACTTCACCGGCTACGAGGTGCCGTTCGCGCGCATCGAGGAGACGGTTTCCGATGAACGCGACATAACGGTCGGACACCTGCTCGGCACGGCGGACATGATCGCCCAGATGGCGGACCGCTGTTACCTGGAGAAATGCCGTGACCGGCTGTATGCCGAGTTCGTGCTCGGCGGTGTCGCCCTGCCCTTCAGCCAGGGCAACCCCCGGGTGAAGTACGCCTCGGGACTGGATCTGCTGCGCCAGACGCCGGAGTTCGTGGCGGAGGTGCGCAGCAAACGGCTCGATGGGGATTTCCGTGCAGCCTACCGCTACCTGGAAATACTCTACGGCGGCGGCAATCCCTACATGGAAGCGATCGAGCGCAACATCGAGTACCTGCGCCAGGTGCTGCGCAGCGAGAGCTGGCAGCTGCTGCGGCGCCGGCCGCCGATCTTCGCGGCCAGCAACGATCCGATGGCGACAATGCGTGGGCTGATGCTCGGGCATATAAAGAGAGTCTGGTCCGGCAACTGATAAGCGCCTAGCCTTAAGTCCCGAGCGGCGGTTAATATGAATCTCCAAAACACAGGGGATCACCGCCGCAGGCCTGAGCGCAGCCCGCGGTGGGCGCATGCGTACGTGACTGCCGCCAGCTTCAAGTTCAAGTACTCTGGCGCCGCCTTTCTGGTGGTGGTGCTCGCCGTGGCTGCCGTGGCGACGGTGCTGCTCGTGCGGCACCAGGCGGACACGCGCACCTTAAGCGCGCTCGCCGAGCGCGCCACACTCGAGCGCGTCGATCCGGAGCTGCAGGCGCGGGCGCAGAGCATCGCCGCGCACGCGGCGGATTCGATCGCGGGGGCGGTGCGCGCCGGGGACGGGAGCGGTGTGGTGCGCAGGCTCCAGCCCTTCATCGACGATCCCACGGTCGCCGCCATCAGCGCGACGACGCGCTCGGGAAAGCGGATTTTCAACTGGCGGCGCAGCGCCGGCGCGACCGCGGGCGCGCTCAGCGTCCAGGTCGTCGCCCCGGTACGCACCTTCGTCGAGAACATTCCCGGCGCGGCGACGCCCGAGACCCTCGCCACCCTCACCGTGGTGCTCGAGCAGAGCGCGCCCGTGCCGGCGGTGAGCCTGAGCGGGCGGCTGGCGGCGGCGAGCGCCGCTCGCGGGCGGCTCA
Organism: Steroidobacteraceae bacterium; assembly: GCA_035511775.1. Taxonomy (GTDB): domain Bacteria; phylum Pseudomonadota; class Gammaproteobacteria; order Steroidobacterales; family Steroidobacteraceae; genus 13-2-20CM-66-19. The sequence continues at coordinate 8,452 of DATKEZ010000009.1, forward strand.
CGTGGCTGCTGGGCTTCGCGTTCGCGGCGGCCGGCGGGCTCGCCGGCGCGGCGCTTGCCTGGCGCCTCACCCGCCAGCTGCAGCGGCCGGTCGACTCGCTGATCAAGAGTGCCGAGCGCATCGGCCAGGGCGATTACACCCGTCCGGTGGAGGTGCGCAGGCACGAGGCGCTGGCGGACCTGCAGCAGGCGCTCGAGCGCATGCGGGGGCGCCTGCGCCAGTCCACCATCAACAAGAACTACCTGCACAGCGTGCTCAACAGCATGACCGATGCGGTGTTCGTCACCTCCCCCGACGGGATCATCAAGATGGCCAACTCGGCGGCCTGCAAGCTGCTGAGCTTCGGTGAGGAGGAGCTCCTCGGCCGCGGCATCCTGACGGTGATCGAGGAGCGCGAGCGCCCCGGCTTCGATCTGCTGCAGGCGGCGCAGGAGACGCGCGAGACGGTGGTGTGCACGCGCACCGGTCAGACCATCCCGGTGTCGTTCACCGGCTCGCGCATCGACAGCGACGATCCGCAGTTCCAGGGCAACATCTTCGTGGCGCGCAACATCACCGACCGCAAGCGCGCCGAACGCCGCATACGCTATCTGGCGCGCTACGACGCGCTCACCAAGATCCCGAACCGCATGCAGTTTCATCACCTGCTGCAGCAGACGATCGCGCGCGCGCTGCGCGCCGGTCAGGTGGTGGCGGTGCTGTACCTGGACATGGACCGCTTCAAGGAGGTCAACGACACCTTCGGTCACGGCGCCGGCGACCGCACGCTGGAGGTGCTGGCCGAGCGCCTGACGCGCTCGCTGCCGAAGGAGACGGTGGTGGGTCGGCTCGCCGGGGATGAGTTCGCGCTGTTCGTCGACGGCCTGCCGGCCGATGCCGACAACCGCGGGCCGATTGCGCAGCTGGCACGCTCGCTCCTGACCGAGGTGTGCCGCCCGTTCCAGCTGAACCAACACGAGGTGTTCCTCACCGCGAGCGTCGGCATCGCCTTCTGCCCGCGCGATGCCGAAAACGTCATCGACCTGATCCGCAACGCCGATGCGGCGATGTACTACTCGAAGCAGAATGGCGGCAACACCTTCGCCTTCTACTCTCCGGAAATGAACGCCGCCGCGGTCGAGCGGCTGATGTTGAAGAGCAAACTGCGGCGCGCGCTGGAGCGCGACGAGCTGGAGATCAAATACCAGCCCAAGGTCGACCTGCGCAACGGCCGTATCATCGGCGCCGAGGCGCTGTTGCGCTGGCGCCTGCCGGGGCACGGCGACATTCCGCCCTCGCATTTCATCCCGCTGGCCGAGGAAACCAACCTCATTCTGGATATCGGCGAGTGGGTGCTGAACCGCGTGTGCCTCGATTACCGCCAGCTGCAGAGCAAGGGCGGCGATCCGGGACGCATCTCGCTGAACCTGTCGCTCAAGCAGCTGCGCCAGGCGAGCTTCATCCTGCGCTGCCGCTCGGTATTCCGCCGCCACCAGGTGTCCCCGACCGCCTTCGAGCTGGAGATCACCGAGACCACCCTGATGGCCGATCCGCAGCGCACCGTGCGGCTGCTGGATGAGCTGTACGCGATGGGGCTGCACCTGTCGATCGATGACTTCGGCACCGGCTACTCCTCGCTCTCGGCGCTGCAGCAGTTCCCGATCGGCACCCTGAAGATCGACCAGTCCTTCGTGCGCGACGCCGTCGAGGACGCAGGGGATGCGACCATCGTGCGCACCATCATCGAGATGGGCCGCAGCCTCGGCATGGAAGTGATCGCCGAGGGCGTCGAGTCGCGGGCACAGCTGGAGTTCCTGCGTGCCAGCTCCTGCCACTACGGCCAGGGGCGGCTGTTCGGCGAGCCGTGCACCGCGGATGACCTGCTGGCGCTGCTCACGCGCCAGGCCGCAGGCAACGCACCCTTTGCGCACCTGCTGCAGCGTGCCGAGGCGGCGGCCTCCCGCTCGGCCTGAGAACTACTGGCTCTGCCGGCTGACGGAGGGCGCGGGGCTGTCCTCCTTCTGAGGCGCACGCTCCACGGCTGCACGCTCCGCGGCCGCACGCTCCGCGACGGTGCGCACCGCCTGCTGGGCCTGCTGCGAGAGGGAGCCGAGGGCGGCGCCCGTGGCCTGCTCGAAGGCGGAGACCACCTCGCTCAGGCGGTTGGCGGTGGCGAGCGCCGCGCCCGAAGCCAGGAACGTCGCCAGCACGTCGCGCCCCTCGCGCCGGCCGATGATGCAGTCGAGCGTCACGTGCACCTCCGGGACCGTGCCCCCGGCGGTGTAGTCGGCCTCGAAGCGGCGCACCGCGACCTGCAGCAGGTAGTCGGAGGGGAACGGGCTGGTGGAATCCTCCACCGATCTCCACCCGCCCGAGGCGCGCAGCGTTTCCACGGCGAGCGCTTCGATCACGTCCGCGGTCGGACCCGGCCAGCGGCTGCCGGCGTAGAAGTTCATGCGATGATCCGCCTGCACCAGCATGATGTGCGAGGAATCCAGTCCGGGGTCGGCCAGCGGATGTCCGACGCGGAGCGACGCCGCCAGCGCCGGGGGCGAGCCCGGGGCGCCGCGGGCCGCGGTCGGGACCTCGTCGCGGGCTGCGGCGGGCGGCGCACGCAGGTAGTACGTCTGCTCGGGGCGCGCGCTGCTGTGGAAGAGTCCCGAACAGCCGCCGTTCAGGATGCACAGCAGCGGCACGGCGCTCATCGCCTGGGGCGTGATTCTCACCGTGGGATCTCCACACCGCGCTCCGGCGGCTGATAGATGAGCTGGGCGGGATTCTCCCGCAGGCTGGTCGAGAGTGCGCGGATGTCCTCGGCCGCCTCCCGCCCCTCACGCGCAAAGCGCTCGAGCTCCGGCA
>DATKEZ010000010.1:0-5094 GCA_035511775.1 Steroidobacteraceae bacterium
GCTCGCGAAATGATTGCCGAAGCCGCTGTGATAACGCGGCCCGGCGCTGGCGGCGGCTGCGGCGACGGTGCTCATGAGTGACTCCCGCTTCGGGTTGGGCACACTATAATGTCGCACCAACGATTGCGCACGCGGTCGCGGCCAGTCCCGCGCGGCGCTGGAGCTGCTAACATGCAGTGCGTGTCGGGACTGAACTCGTGGCTGGCGGCTGGCGTGCTCGCCTGCAGCTCGTTGCTGTGCGCCGCGCAGCTGGGCGCCTCCGACAGCGCGCCGGCGCCGCTGCCGCCGGTCGCGCACTCCGCGCTCGTGACTCTTGAGGCCGGCCCCGCAGCCGCGGGCCTGGTGCTGCGCCTGCGGCACACGGCCGATGACACACCGGTGGCGGTGACCGACCTGACGGTGTCCATCGATGGCAAGAGCCAGCTGGCCATGCGACGTGCGGACGGCTCGTGGTTCGTACCGCTGTCCAAGGCCGCCCTGGCGGACGATCGGCTCGAGGTGGTGGTTACACACGACGGCATCCGCGAGGTTCTCGGCGGGCGCGTCACCGGCGAAGGCAGCGGCAGCGCGCGCAACGCCGGCGGCACGGCGAGCGTGCTGCGCGATCACAAGCAGATGGCGTGGTGGATCCTCAACATCGCGATCGTGCTGATCGCGGCGATCGCCATCTCACGGCGCCTGTCGTGAGCTGACGCGGGTCGCTGTGCGAGAGTTGACGCGCCGGCGTCACGGTGTCGTGATCGCCTTCAAGTAGCGATAGAAGAACACGTTGCCGGTGTAAAACGAGGCGATGCCCACGCGCTCGTCGCGGCCGTGGGCGCGATTGTCGTCCAGGTCGTTGGCGATGCCGGCGACCCCGTAGGTGGGAAGGCCGGCGGCGCTGGTGTAGATCGCGTCCGAGGCTCCGGCGTGCATGTAGGGTATCACCCTGAGATTCGGCCAGGTCGCGGCCACCAGCGTCTCGAGGGACTTGCCGACCTCGGGAAGCAGCGGCGGCGGCGCAAAGCCGCGCCGTTCCGAGGCCTTGTCCAGAATCTGTCCGTTGTCGGCAACGTAGCGCACGGTGATCTGCGGGTCGGCCAGCACACCGATCAACCGCTGGCGCACCTCCTCCTGCGAGTGTCCCGGCAGGATCCGGCAGTTCACCACCGCCTGCGCGCGCTGTGGCAGAGCATTGTTCGCGTGCCCGCCCTCGAGCCGCGTCGCGACGCAGGTGGTGCGCATGAGCGAGCCGTAGGCGGGCTCGGCTGACAGGCGCTCGATGGCGCGCGGGTCCGGCGGGCTCTCCAGAATAGCGCGCAGGTCCTGCGCCTGCGCACCCGTGGCACTCGCCGCCAGTTGCTCGAAGTAGGCGCGCGTGACGTTGTTCAGCTCGAACGGGAACTGGAACTTGCCGATCCGCGTCAGGCCCGCCGTGAGCTCGTAGATCGCGTTGTCGGGCCGTGGCAGTGAGCTGTGGCCGCCCTTGTTGGTGGTGAGCAGCTGATAGTCGGCGTACACCTTCTCGGTGGCGCCAAGCTCGAATACCCTGGGCACGCCGTGCTCGGCCTTGACGGAGAAGCCGTCGTGATTGAGCACGAATTCGGCATCGACCAGTTCGCGGTGGTTCTTCAGCAGCCAGTCCACGCCGTTGCAGCAGCCGCCCTCCTCATCCGCCGTGAGCGCCAGGATGATATCGCGGCTTGGACGGTAGCCTTCCTGCTTCATCCGCAGCAGCGCGGTCGCCATGATGGCATCGCCGTCCTTCATATCCAGCGTGCCGCGGCCGTAGAAGAAGCCGTCCTTCTCGATGAGCGCGAAGGGATCGGTACTCCAGTCCTCGCGGTGCGCCTCCACGACATCCAGGTGGCCGATGAGCAGCACCGGCTTGCGCCTGCCGTTGCCGTGCAGGCGCACCACCATGTTCTTCTTGCGCTCGTTGGGCCCGAGCAGCGCGATGTCCGCGGCCGGGAAGCCGGCATCGCGGAAGCGCTTTGCCATGGCCTCGGCCGCGGTGGTGACGTTGCCGACCGAGTCGGTGGTGTTGATCTCGATCAGCTGTTTGAAGATCTCATGAGCCAGCGCGTTGGCTTCCCGGTCGCCCGGCGCGGCGGCCGCGGCCGCCGTATGAGCCGCCAGCGCCGCGCACAGCGCAGTCGCGACGCTCACCGCAGTGCGCCAGGTCATGGGCGCGCTTGCGCGGTGCTCGCAGCAGCTCCCTGCTGCGGCTCGAGCACCAGCAGCCGGAAGGAGCCTGGCAGGATCGCCGGCCGTGGATGCGGGTGCTCGGGCGTGGCGGCCGGTGGCGCCCCAAAATCCGCGGTCACCAGATAGATACGGTGGGTACGCACGTCCAGCGCCATGGTGCGGGCGCCGCGCCGTGTCGGCACTGACTGCGCGACCTGGGCAGCACCGGAGCCGCTCAGCCTCACCACCGTGAGGGTGCCCTCGCCGCACGATGCGAACGCCAGGCGGCTGCCGGGATCGAAAGCCGCAGCGTCGACGCCTGCGCCGATGGCCGCGGTGCCCAGCACCTTGCCCGAGGCGGCATCCATGAGCGCCATGACCTTGTTATCGCATACCGGGAACAGATGGTGTCCGTCGGCATCGAGCGCCAGCCCGGAGGGCTCCTGGCATCCACTGATGGGCCACACCGAAATGACGCTGAGCTTTTGCGGGTCGATCACCGCGAGGCTGTTCTTGTCCTCGAGGTTCACGTAGACGCGGCCCTTGCCGTCCGAGACCGCAAACTCCGGCTTGGCATCCAGCGCGATGGTGCCGATGACCGTGTCGGTCCTGGCATCGACGGCGGTGGCGTTGCGACCGCGCCCGTTGAAGGTGAACACGCGCTGGCTCGCGGCGTCGTAGAGGATGGCATCGGGATTCTCGCCGGTGGTCTTGATCTCCTTCAGCCGCGCGAGCGTGTTCAGATCAAACACCACGATGACGCCCGAGCGCCCGGCGCTGATGTACCCGCGGCCGAGGTCCGCGGCCAGCGCGATCCCGTGCACGCCCGGGGTATCGGCGATCTCGCCGATCAGCGCCAGCTTGTCGGTGTCCACGACCTGCACGCGCGTACCGTGCGCGATGAAGAGGCGATGACCGCCTGGCTCGAAGGTGAGGTAGTCCCAGCCCTCGTCCCCGGGCAGCGGTACCTCGTGGGCAATCCGATATTGCGGGCCGGCCTGTGCGTGCGGCGCGAGCGCGGCGAGTAGCAGCGCGCCCAGCGACGCCAGGCCTCCCGGCGACATGAGGCGGAAAGTGCGTGTCATCTGAGCTCTCCTTCTCTTCCTTTCCTTACACCGCGCGTGGCGCGTGGCGCGTTCCCGGGCGATGCCCCGCCCGCTCAGCGGATCAGCCGCGCGCACAGATCCAGCAGCGGCCCGGGCAACACACCCAGCAGCAGCACCGCCGCCGCATTCAGTCCCAGCGCCAGGCGCACGCCCGCCGCTGCCCGCGTCGGCGGCAGCTGTGCCGCCGGCTCATCGAAGTACATGAGCTTGATCACGCGCAGGTAGTAGTAGGCACCCACCACCGACATGGCGGCCGCGATGACCACCAGCCACAGGTGGTTAGTCTCCCACAGTGCCTGAAAGATCCGCAGCTTCGCCCAGAAGCCGACCAGCGGCGGCACGCCGGCGGTCGAGAACATGAGCGCCATCATGGCCAGCGCCAGCAACGGATCGCGCCGGTACAGGCCCTTGTAGTCCTCGAGCTGGTCCGCCTCGAAGCCCTTGGCACTCGCCAGCAGGATGACGCCGAAGGAGCCGAGCGCCACCAGCACATACACCAGGGTGTAGTAGAGCGCCGCCGCGTAGCCGTCCGGGGTGCCGGCCACGAACCCCAGCACGATGAAGCCGACGTTGGCGATGGTCGAGTAGGCAAGCAGGCGCTTGAGGTTGGTCTGTACGATCGCAACCACGTTGCCGACAATGAGCGTCATGACCGCGAGCGCGGCCAGCATCTGCGACCATTGCGGCTCGGTACCGGCGAGGCCCTGCGTCAGCAGCCGCAGCGTGAGAGCGAAATAGGCAATCTTCGGTGCGGTGCCGATGAACAGCGTCACGCTGGTGGGCGCGCCCTCGTAGACATCCGGCAGCCACATGTGAAACGGTACGGCGCCGAGCTTGAAGGCCACCGCGACCACGATGAAGGTAAGGCCCAGGATCACACCCGGACTGAACGGCGCCTGCAGCCGCGCGGCGATCTGCCCGAGGTCCAGAGTCCCCGTCAACCCATAGATCAGCGACATGCCGTACAGCAACGCCCCGGAAGCGACGGCGCCGAGCACGAAGTACTTCATGGCTGACTCGGCCGCTATCCCTGAATCGCGGTCGAACGCGACCATGGCGTACACCGACAGGGCCAGCAGCTCCACCCCGAGGTAAACGGTCAGCAGGTTGTTGGCGGACACCAGCACGAAGATGCCCAGCAGTGCGGTGAGCGCCAGCACGTAGTACTCGCCGCGCAGGATGCTGCGCTGCTCGAGATAGGCGCGCGAATACAGCAGCGCCACCGCCACGAACAGGAACGCGGCGAGCTTCAGCGCGAAGCCGAGCTCATCGGCCACGTACATGCCGTCGAACAGCACGGTGCGCTGCGTGACATGTCCGTACCGCACGGTGAGTCCGGCGCCCACCGCGAGCGCCAGCAGCGTCAGCGTGGGGGTGAGCCCGCGGTGCCGCTCGCCGGCAAACACCTCCACCAGCAGGATGACGCAGATCCCCGCCGCCAGAAAGATCTCCGGCACCGCCGGAGCAAGGCTGAACCAGCTCATAGCTTGGTGGCGATCGCCTGGCTGACCAGATGCTGGATCGTGGGCTGCATGACCTTCAGCAGCGGCGCGGGCCACACTCCGACCATCAGCACCGCCAGCGCCAGCGCCGTCAGCACGATGTATTCGCGGCCGTTCAGATCCTCGAGCGCCGCAACGCGCGGGCTCGTGACCGGCCCGAATATCACCCGCTTCACCAGCCACAGCGTGTAGGCGGCGCCCAGCACCAGCGTCACCGCCGCCAGCGCCGAGTACCAGAAGCTCGCTCTGAAGCTGGCGATGATCACCAGGAACTCCCCGACGAACCCGGAGGTGCCGGGCAGCCCGGTATTGGCAAGCGC
>DATKEZ010000011.1:0-2488 GCA_035511775.1 Steroidobacteraceae bacterium
CGCGGTGGTGATCGGCTTCATGCAGCCGCACGCGCGCGCCGCCGAGGTGCGCGCGCTCAAGGCGCGCGGCGTCACCAGCTTCGCCATGGAGCTGGTGCCGCGCATCTCGCGCGCGCAGTCGATGGATGCCTTGTCCTCGCAGGCCTCGATCGCCGGCTACAAGGCGGTACTGATCGCCGCCTCGCACCTGCAGAAGTTCCTCCCCATGCTCACCACCGCCGCCGGCACCATCCGCCCCTCGCAGCTGCTGATCATCGGCGCCGGCGTGGCGGGACTGCAGGCGATCGCGACCGCCCGGCGCCTGGGCGCGATGGTCGAGGCCTACGATGTGCGCAGCGCCACCCGCGAGCAGGTGAAGTCCCTCGGTGCCAAATTCGTCGACACCGGCGTGAGCGCGGAAGGGACCGGGGGCTACGCGCGCGAGCTCACCGTCGGGGAGAAGGCGAAGCAGCAGGAGGTGCTGGATGCGCGCATCGCCGCGGCGGACGCGGTGATCACGACCGCATCGGTCCCGGGGCGTCCGGCGCCGAAGATCATCTCGCGCGCCGCGGTGGAGCGCATGCGCGCCGGCTCCGTGGTGGTCGACATCGCCGCCGAGCAGGGCGGCAATTGCGAGCTCACCCGCGCCGGCGAGGTGTTCGAGCACCACGGCGTGAAGATCGTCGGCCCCGTGAATCTGCCCGCCGAGCTCGCCTATAACGCGAGCGAGATGTACGCGCGCAATCTCTACAATTTCCTCAAGCCCGCCCTGGTCAAGGGTGAGCTGGCGATCGACTGGAGCGATGAGGTGTTTGCGCAGTCGTGTCTGACGAGCGGCGGTGAGATCAAGCACGAGCCGACCGCCAAGGCGCTGGAGGGTGCGACATGACCGGGATGGTGGCGCTGTATATCTTCCTGCTCGCGGCCTTCACCGGTTACGAGGTCATCTCGCGTGTGCCGGTGATCCTGCATACCCCGCTGATGTCGGGCTCGAATTTCGTGCATGGCATCGTGCTGGTGGGCGCGATGGTCGCGCTCGGCAGCGCCGCCACGCCGCTGGAGAAGACCATCGGCTTCATCGGCGTGCTGCTCGCCGCCGGCAACGCCGTGGGCGGTTACGTCGTGACCGAGCGCATGCTGGAGATGTTCAAGTCGAGCGGCGCGCGCCGCGCCGGCCCGAGGCCGCACTGATGCTGGCCGGGCTGTCCGCCGAGCTCGCGATCCAGGCGAGCTACTTCGTCACCGCGGTGCTGTTCATCATGGGGCTCAAGCGCATGAGCTCCCCGGTCACGGCCCGCAGCGGCATCCTGTGGGCCGGCGCCGGCATGCTGGTGGCGACCCTCATCACGTTCCTGTACCCGGGAATGTCCAACTACGGGCTGATTCTCCCGGCGATGCTGGTTGGCGGGGTGCTCGCGTGGTGGAGCGGTAAGCGCGTGGCCATGACCAACATCCCGCAGATGATCGCGCTCTACAACGGCATGGGGGGCGGGGCCGCGGCGGCGATCGCGGCGGTGGAACTGTATCGCGGCGGCACCGAAGGCTACGCGAGCACCACGCTCGCGGTGGCCGGCGGCATCATCGGTGCGGTCTCCTTCAGCGGCAGTGGGATCGCCTTCGGCAAGCTGCAGGGTCTGATCACGCGCAGCATCCGCTTCCGCGGCCAGCAGCTGCTCAATCTGCTGCTGCTCGCCGTGGCGCTGGTGCTCGGTGCGCTGGTCGCGGCGCACCTCAACGCCTCGCTCGCGGTGGTCACCGGATTCTTCGTGCTGGCGCTGCTGCTCGGGCTCACCATGACCCTGCCGATCGGCGGCGCCGACATGCCGGTCGTCATCTCCCTCTACAACGCGCTCACCGGCCTCGCGGTGGGTTTGGAGGGCTTCGTACTCAACAACGCCGCGATGATCATCGCCGGCACGGTGGTGGGCTCGGCTGGCACGCTCCTCACGCAGCTGATGGCGAAGGCCATGAACCGCTCGCTCGGCAACGTGCTGTTCTCGGGGTTCGGCGACACCGGCGCCGCCGCCACCGGCGAGGTCAGCGGGAGCCTCAAGCCCATCGAGGCGAGCGACGCCGGCGTGATGATGGCGTTCGCCAGTAAAGTGATTGTGGTTCCGGGTTACGGCATGGCGGTGGCGCAGGCCCAGCACAAGGTCTGGGAGCTGACTCAGCTGCTCATCGAGCGCGGCGTGCAGGTGCGGTTCGCGATCCATCCGGTCGCGGGGCGCATGCCGGGGCACATGAACGTGCTGCTGGCGGAAGCGGGTGTGCCCTACGACCTGATCTCCGATCTCGATGAGATCAACGCCGAGTTCGAAACCGCCGACGTCGCGCTCATCATCGGCGCCAACGACGTCGTGAACCCGGTGGCGCGCACCGACAAGTCGAGCCCGATCTACGGCATGCCGATCCTCAGTGCCGACAAGGCGAAGAACGTCATCGTCATCAAGCGCGGCCAGGGCGCGGGATTCTCCGGGATCGAGAACGCGCTGTTCTATCTGGACAACAC
>DATKEZ010000012.1:0-4375 GCA_035511775.1 Steroidobacteraceae bacterium
GATCATGGCGAGCAGGGCGCCGACGGCGGCGCCGCCGGAGACCCCGAGAACCCAAGGGTCGGCGAGTGAATTGCGGAACAGGGCCTGCAGCAGCACGCCCGAGAGCGCCAGGAGACTGCCGACGCCGAACGCCGCCATCACTCGCGGCAGCCGCACGGCGATGAGCACGCTGCGCGTGGTCTCATCACCGGCGCCGACGAGGGCGGCGAGCGCGCGGCTCACACCGATCCCGGAGCTGCCGATGAGCAGCGCCGCCACAAACACCGCGGCGGCCAGCGCCGCGAGCAGCAGCAAGCCGCGCAGGGGTGCCCGTTCCGCGCTCGGCGAGCTCATGCTGTTGCGCCCACACCGTCTGACTTCAGGGCTGTTAGCGTAGCTCACGGCGGGCGTCGCTTGTGGCAGACTCTGCCCCGGCATGAGCGACCTCATCGATTCAGACGGTTTTCGCAGCAACGTCGGCATCGTGCTGATGCACCGCGAGCAGGTGTTTCTCGGCCGCCGCACCGGCGGGCGCGGCTGGCAGTTTCCCCAGGGCGGGGTGCGCACGGGAGAGGCGCCCGAGCAGGCCCTGTACCGCGAGCTTGATGAGGAGATCGGCCTCAAGGAGTCGCAGGTGGAGCTCATCGGCCATACGGGCGGTTGGTTGCGCTACCGCCTGCCGTCGCGCTACATCCGCCGCAACCAGCATCCGGTGTGCATCGGCCAGAAGCAGCGCTGGTTCCTGCTGCGACTGAAGACCGAGGCGCCGTTCGATTTCGGCCGCACGGCTGAGCCGGAGTTCGACCAGTGGCGCTGGGCCCCGTACTGGGAGCCGGTGCGCGAAGTCATCTACTTCAAGCGCCCGGTGTACGCGCGCGCGCTCGAGGAGCTCAGCTCCCTCGCCTTTCCGCAGGGGCCCCCGGCCTTACCCCCGTGGTGGGACAAAGTGACCGCGCGCGGCGGCCACCGAGTCGCCTCCGCGCCGGCACACTGAAGCGGTGCCTTGGGTCCGTTAGCGAGCATGCTCGGCAAGCACGGCGGCCCGCCGGTGGTCGTGCGCCGGCGCACCTCGTGGCTGCACACGGCGCTCTGGATCGCGGGCGTGCTCATCGGCGTGTTTGCGCTCTACGTGGTGTACGAGCTCGGCCGCTACAACGCCGGCTACGACCGCCAGGCCGTGGCGCAGCAGCGCACCGAGCTCGAGGTGCAGATCGAGCGCCTGGAGAAGGCCAACCGTGAGATGCGCATCAGGCTCGCCGAGCTCGACACCTTCCGCGTGGGCCGGTCACGCGAGCAGGCGGAGGTGGCGCGCACCATGGGCGATCTGCAGGCGCAAGTGGCGCGCCAGTCACAGGAGCTGGCGTTCTACCGCGGCGTGGTGGCCCAGGGAGCCGCGAGCGTCGGTGTCAAGATCGAGCAGCTGCGCATCACCGCCGGCCAGCGCCCCGCGACCTATATCGTCCACATGTCGCTGGTGCGCTCGGGACGGGCCGATACGCCGGCCACCGGCAGCGTGCAGATGAGTCTCGACGGCACGGCGGCCGAGGGTGCGCGCACGCTCGATCTCGCGACACTCACCGCGGGCAAACAACGCGAGCTGCGCTACAACTTCCGCTACCTGGAGAGCTTTGACCAGGAGCTCAGCGTGCCGCCGAGCTTCAAGCCCGAACGGCTCAACGTCGAGGTGAGCTCGGGCCGCCGTGAGGTGGGGCCGCTCTCACAGACGTTCCTGTGGAGCGTCGAGACCTCTCCCTGATCCCGCATTCCAAGGCGCCATCGGAGGAACCCATGTTCACACGCGAATCCAGGCCGGCCCGCATCGATACACTGATCGGCAAGGCGGCACGCGTGCTCGGGGATGTCGAGTTCGAGGGCGGGATGCACCTGGACGGCCACATCGCCGGTGGCGTTCGCTCTGGCGGGGCGGCGGCTGCGACCCTTTCGGTGAGTGCCACCGGCTCCATCGAAGGGCCGGTGGAGGTACCGAACGTGATGCTGGAGGGTACGGTCAAGGGCGATATCCGTGCCCGTGAACGCGTGGTTCTGGGGGCGACCGCCCGGGTCGAGGGCGACGTTTACTACGGTGTCATTGAAATGACCTTGGGCGCCCAGATCATGGGTAAACTGGTGCGTCTCGAGCCGCAGGCCCGGCCTGCGGGGCCGGGGCGGACCGGCTGAGAGGGCCGCGGGGGATGTGACGTGCGGCTTTGACCGCACCGCAGGCGGCTTCTAGACTGGGCCCACGAGGAGACCATGAGCACTACCGAAGCACTGCAGGAGGCCCCCGCGCTCCAGTTCACCGACGCCGCGGCCCGCAAGGTCGGGGACCTGATCCGTGGCGAGGGCAACCCGAAGCTCATGCTGCGCGTGTTCGTGCAGGGCGGCGGCTGCTCGGGGCTGCAGTACGGCTTCGAGTTCGATGAGCAGGTCCAGGACGGCGATACCTGCGTCGAGAACCTGGGCGTGAAGCTGCTGGTGGATCCGATGAGCGTGCAATACCTCACCGGTGCCGAGATCGACTACCGCGAGGGCCTTGATGGCGCGCAGTTCGTGATCCGCAACCCGAACGCCACCACCACCTGTGGCTGCGGCTCGTCCTTCACCGCCTGAGCCTGCGGCATCGCGCGTGGCTCCGGGAATCACCGCCCGGCTCGCCGAGTTTCTCTCCAACGTCCGCCTCGCTCCCCGGCCCATCCCCGACGTTCTCGCGGCGGTGGACTTAGGATCCAACAGTTTCCACATGGTGGTGGCGCGCCATTCGCACGGCCAGCTCATCATCATCGATCGACTGCGCGAGATGGTGCGCCTCGCCGCCGGCGTGGCCGAGAACGGGCGCATCGACAAGGACGTGGCGGCCCGCGCGCTCGCCTGCCTGGAGCGTTTCGGCCAGCGCCTGCGCGACATGCACGCCGACAGCGTGCGGGTGGTGGGCACCAACGCGCTGCGCCTGGCGCACCGCAAGCAGGCGTTCCTCGAGCGCGCGCGCGAGGCGCTCGGGCATCCGATCGAAATCATCTCCGGCATGGAAGAGGCGCGACTCATCTATGCGGGCGTGGCGCACACCATGCCCAGTGAGCCGGGGCGGCGCCTGGTGGTCGACATCGGCGGCGGCAGCACCGAGCTCATCATCGGCGAGGCGCTCACGCCGCTCGAGCTCGAGAGCCTGCAGATGGGCTGCGTTGCGCTGAGTGAACGATTCTTCCGCGACGGCAAGATCTCCGCCAAGCGCCTGGAGCGCGCGCGCCTGGCGGCGCGCCTGGAGCTCGAGCCGGTGCAGGCGACCTTCCGCCGCCGTGGCTGGGACACCTGCGCGGGCAGCTCCGGCACGGTGCGTGCGATCGGGGAGGTGATCCGGGTGCTCGATCCCCAGGCGGCGGCCATCACGCCCGCGGGGATCAACCGCGCGATCGAGTATTGCGTGGATGCCGGACACACGCGCGAGCTGAAGCTCGAGCCGATCACCGAGGATCGCCGCCCGGTGTTTCCCGGCGGCCTCGCCATTCTCGCGGAAGTTTTCAACGTGCTCGACATCAAGGACATGCGCATGGCCGAGGGCGCGATGCGTGAGGGCCTGCTGTACGACATGCTCGGCCGCTACCGGCGCGAGGACGCGCGCGAGCGCACCGTGCACGGGATGCAGCAGCGCTACCACGTGGACGTCGAGCAGGCGCAGCGCGTCGAGTCAACCGTGGACAACTTTCTGGAGCAGACTCGCGAGACCTGGCACCTGGAAGAGCCGCTGGCGCACCTGGCCCTGAATTGGGCCGCGCGCCTGCACGAGATCGGCCTGGACGTCTCCCACAGCGGCTATCACCGCCACGGCGCCTACCTGCTGGAGAACGCCGACATGCCCGGCTTCCCGCGCGAGGAGCAGCGGCTGCTCGCGCGGCTGGTCGGCGCTCACCGCCGCAAGCTCTCCCTCGAGGGCGTGGAAGAGCTCGTGCCTCCCTGGGATCGCAGCGCGCTGTACCTGATCGTGCTGCTGCGCCTGGCGGTGCTGCTGCATCGCGGCCGCAGCACCACAGCGCTGCCGGCGCTCGATCTGTCGGCGACGCCGCGCTCGCTGGAAGTCCGCTTTCCGGCGCGCTGGCTCAAGGAGCATCCGCTGACCGAAGCGGATCTGCAGCAGGAAGTGGATTATCTGCGCGCCAGCGGCTTTCGCCTGCGTGTGTTCAGCGCGCGCTTAGCGGGCCCGTAATCACCCATAAGAAGTAACTCGCCCCTAACACGCTCGGGTCACAGACTCGCGTTCCCCCGTCCCCGGGACGGTGCAAATGAGAAGCCGTTCGCGGCATTGCCGCCGGCGCCGCGCGAGAGTGCCCGCAGCCGACAGGCCGGCCGAGGCGACTCCTCATGTTTGATCTCGTATCCAGCACCCTCACCGCTATGAACCAGG
>DATKEZ010000013.1:0-2390 GCA_035511775.1 Steroidobacteraceae bacterium
GGGCGTGTCCGCCTATGGCGCGGCCATCTTCCACCTGATGACCCACGCCTTCTTCAAGGCGCTGCTGTTCCTGGCCGCCGGCTCGGTCATCATCGCCCTGCACCACGAGCAGGACATGCGCCGCATGGGCGGACTGGCGAAATACATGCCCATCACGGCCGTGACCTGCTGGATCGGCGCGCTGGCGCTCGTCGGTACGCCGTTCTTCTCCGGCTTCTACTCCAAGGACGCCATCATCGAGGCGGTGGGCGAGTCGCACCGCTGGGGCGCTGCTTACGCCTACTGGTGCGTGCTGTGCGGTGTGTTCGTGACCGCGCTGTATACCTTCCGCATGCTGTTCCTGACGTTTCACGGGCCGGAGCGTTTCCGCCAGGCCGCTCATGCGGATGAGCCGCACGGGGACGCCGCGCACGCGATCGGCTCCGACGAGCCGACGCAAGTCCTCGACGATCACGCCGATCACGGCCACGGCGCTACGCCCCGCGAGAGCCCGCTGGTGGTGACGCTGCCGCTCATCGCACTCGCCATTCCGTCCGTCCTCATCGGCGCCCTCACCGTCGGTACGGTGCTGTTCGGCGACTACTTCGGGGGCTCGATCTTCGTGCTCAGCGGGAACAACGTCGTGGGCACGCTCGCCGCAGACTTCGGCGGCCCGGTGCGATTCGCGCTGCACGGGCTCTTCAAGCTGCCGTTCCTGCTGGCGCTCGCCGGGGCGGCGACCGCCTGGGCCTGCTTCCTGTGGCGGCCGACCCTGGCCGACGCTGTGAGGCGCAGGCTCAGCTGGCTGTACCGCGTGCTCACGCACAAGTACTACTTCGACTGGTTCAACGAGCAGGTGCTCGCCGCGCTCGCGCGCCTCATCGGCGTGGGCCTGTGGAAGGGGGGCGACGAGGCGCTGATCGACGGCGCGATGGTCAACGGCAGCGCGGCCACCGTGGGCCGGACCGGGAGCCTGCTGCGACGGATCCAGAGCGGTTACCTCTACTCTTACGCCTTCTGGATGATGATCGGTCTGGCGGTGCTGCTCGCCTGGTTCCTCGGCTGGTTCCTGGCACACGCCCACTACTGAAGCGCAGCGCGAGGCGATGCACGCTCTACTGTCAATGCTCATCTGGCTGCCGATCGGCGCAGGTCTGGCTGTCCTGCTGCTCGGCGATCGCAACATCGTGGCGGGGCGCTGGCTGGCGCTCGCCGCCTCGGTGGCGACGCTGGCGCTGTCGGTGCCGCTGTGGAGCTCGTTCGACACCGCCACCGCGGCGCTGCAGTTCCCGGAGAAGCTGCCGTGGATTCCGCGCTTTGACGCCTGGTACGCGCTCGGGGTGGACGGCATCTCGCTGCCGCTGATCGTGCTCACCGCGTTCATGACGGTACCGGTGGTGATCGCCGGCTGGCGGGTGATCGAGACGCGCCCGGCGCAGTACTACGCCGCCTTCCTGATCATGGAAGGCCTGATGATCGGGGTGTTCTCCGCCACCGACGCGCTGCTGTTCTATTTCTTCTGGGAGGCGATGCTGATTCCGATGTTCCTCATCATCGGCATCTGGGGCGGACCGCGACGCGTGTACGCGACCATCAAGTTCTTCCTGTACACGTTCCTCGGCTCGGTGTTCATGCTGGCGGCGCTGATCTACATGTACGTGAAGGGTGGGAGCTACGCGATCGCGAGCCTGCAGGCCCTGCCGCTCACGCTCATCGAGCAGCGCTGGATATTCCTCGCGCTGCTGCTCGCCTTCGCGGTGAAAGTGCCGATGTTCCCGGTGCACACCTGGCTGCCTGATGCGCACGTCGAGGCGCCCACCGGTGGCTCGGTGATCCTGGCGGCCATCATGCTGAAGATGGGTGGCTACGGCTTCCTGCGCTTCAGCCTGCCCGTTACGCCCGACGCGAGTCGTGAGCTCGACCTGCTGGTGATCGCGCTGTCGCTGATCGCGGTGATCTATATCGGCTTCGTCGCGCTGGTGCAGCAGGACATGAAGAAGCTCATCGCGTACTCCTCCATTGCGCACATGGGTTTCGTGACGCTCGGGGCCTTCGTCATCTATGAGATCGTGCGCAACACCGGCAGCCTCCAGGGTGCCGGCATGGGGCTCGATGGGGCGATGGTGCAGATGGTCTCGCATGGCCTCATATCCGGGGCGCTGTTTCTGTGCGTCGGCGTGCTGTACGACCGGGTGCACAGCCGCCAGATCGCCGACTACGGCGGCGTGGTCAACACCATGCCGGTGTTCGCGGCCTTCATGGTGCTGTTCGCGCTTGCCAATACCGGGCTGCCCGGCACCTCCGGGTTCGTCGGGGAGTTCCTGGTGATCATCGCCAGCTTCAGAGCGAGCTTCTGGTACTCGGCGCTGGCGGCGGTGACGCTGGTGCTGGGCGCCGCCTACACGCTGTGG
>DATKEZ010000014.1:0-43564 GCA_035511775.1 Steroidobacteraceae bacterium
ACTACCGCCAACTCCGGCGGTTTCACCATGAGCACGGTGCAGATCTACGCCGACAACGGCAGCGGTCAGCCCACTGGTTCGCCCATCACCTCGACCGGGCTGCTCAACTCCGGTGCGCTCTTCAGGTTCATCGTCGCCGCCACGCTCCCGAACACGGCCACCGCGGCTCAGACCAACGTCCTCACGGTAACCGGCACCAGCGTATTCGATGCCACCAGGACGGCCGCCGACACCGACACTACCACGGTCACCAACAACGCCGTGGTTTCGGTGACCAAGTCGGCGAGTGCCGCCAGCGGTACGGCAGGATCGGGGCCCTATACCTATACCCTGACCTACACCAACACCGGTAACAGCACCGCCACCGCGATCGCCTTGAGCGATGTGATTCCGGCCGGCATGACCTATGTGGCCGGCTCGGGCCGCTGGAGCGTGACCGGGGCCACCGCGCTGTCCGACACTGGAGGTAGTACCGGCACCGCGCCCAACACCATTACCTCCACCTACACGGCCGGCAGCAACACCTTGGCCGCAACCGTGGCGCAAGTGCCGGCGGGCCAGTCCGGCACGGTGAGCTTCCAGATCAACGTCGCTGCCGGCACCGCCGCCAGCGTACTGAACAACACCGCGACCTATTCCTACAACAACGGTGCGGGTACGACCGTTTCCGGGAACTCGAACACCGTGCCGTTCACCGTGCGCCAGGGCGCCAGCCTCACCCTGACCGGTCAGACGGTTGCCGGGCCCGCCGCGCCCGGCGCGATGGTGACTTTCACCAACACGCTCACCAACACCGGCAACGCCACTGACACCTTCAATATCACCACCGGGGCCAGCACCTTCCCGGCCGGCACGACTTTTCAGTTGTTCAAGAGCGACGGCGTCACGCCCCTGACCGACACCAACGGCGACGGCACACCGGACAGCGGACCGGTGGCCGCCGGTGCCGCTTACAACGTGATCGTCAAGGCCACGTTACCTCCCAATGCGACCAACACCGGTGCGCCCTTCACCCTGCAGAAGACCGCGACCTCGGTGTTCGATGCCACCAAGTCCGCTACCGCCACCGATACCCTGAGCGCCATTTCGGCCAACGCGGTGGATGTGACCAACAACAGCGTCTGGAACGCCGCCCCGCCGGCTCCCGGCCAGGGTCCGGGTCCCGAAGCCTCGGCCGTGATCACCAACACCACCAACCCCGGCACCAGCACCACGTTCGTGGTGGTGGTGAACAACCGCGGCCCGGCGCCCGACAGCTACAACCTCGGCGCCAGCACCGTTTCGAGCTTCGCGAGCCAGACCTTGCCGGCCGGCTGGACGGTGACCTTCAAGGCCGACGGAGGCGCGGGCAACTGCTCGACCACGGGAGCCACGATCACCACTACCGCCTCGGTGGCGGCCAGTGGCGCCGCGACGGTGTGCGCGGTGGTCAGCGTGCCGGCCGGCTATGCCGCCGGGACCATTGACGTGTATTTCCGTGCGCTGTCACCCAACTCGGGGGCGACTGACACCATCCATGATGCGGTTACCGTCAGCGCGGCGCGCTCGATCAGCCTGACGCCCAACCATGCCGGCCAGACCTATCCCGGCGGTTCGTATGTCTATACACACACACTGACCAACACCGGCAACGTGACGGAAGGCAACGGCACGGTCAGCTCGATCGCGCTCAGTACTGCCAACAACCAGGCGGGCTGGACCTCGACCCTGTATTACGACGCCAACAGTAACGGCACCCTGGACCCCACTGACCCGCAGATCGCCGGCAATCTCAACACCGTGGCGGGCCTCGCCGGCGGGCTGGCCCCGGGGCAGTCGATCACCGTGTTCGTCAAAGTGATCGCTCCGAGCGGTGCAGTCGCGGGCGCGGTGAATGCGACCACCATCACCGCCACCACCACCAACGGCAGTTACAGCACCACCGTGCCCGCGCCGGCGGTGGCCACCGACAGCACCACCGTGATCGCCGCCAACCTCACCCTGAACAAGGCCCAGGCGCTGGACACGGGCTGTGCGGGCCCGACGGGTGGCACTTCCTACGGCGCGGCCGGTGTGAGCGCAAAACCCGGCCAATGCGTGCTGTACCAGATCACGGTGACCAATGCCGGTGTGGCCAACGCCACCGCCGTAGTCGTGTCGGATGCGACGCCGAGCTTCACCACGCTCAGCAGCGCGCCGGCGACCACCGTGGGCAGCATCGCCGCCGGTGCGCCGGCGGTGGGCGGCACGGGCACGATCACCGCCAATGTCGGCACCCTGACACCAGGTCAGTCCGCCGTCGTGACGTTCGGCGTCAGGATCAATCCTTAGCGCGGTCAGGCTGTGGAGGGGGTAGGCGGCACCTCCAGCACCGGTCGCCCACTCGTATGATCCGCGCACTGTGTCGGTTGGTGATCACGGCGCTGCTGCTGAACCTGTCGGTGGCGGCTCAGGCCGCGCCGCCGCCGGTGGGAACCCTCATCAGCAACACGGCCGGTGGTAACTTTACCGATCAGGTCACGGGGGTGTCGGTTAGTCTGAGGTCAAACACCGTCAACGCCGCGGTCGCGCCGCTCGAGGCGCTGACCCTCACCGCCAGCCAGAGCGTACCGCTCGCACCCGGCGCCGCATTCACCCTCAGTCATCTGCTGACCAATAGCGGCAACACGACGACCAGCTATTCCATCAGCGTGACCCTGCCGGCTGGCGCAGGTTTCGCGCCCGCGGGCCTGCAGGTGGTGCAGGACCTCAACGCCAACGGCAGGGCCGATCCGGGTGAGCCGGTGATTGCGCAGGGAGGCAGCGTAACCCTGGCATCCGGCCAGTCGGTCGGTCTGCTGCTCACCGGCATGATTCCGGCAGCGGCGCTCGCCGGCCAGAGGGCCCAGATCGTGCTCACCGCCACGAGCTCGCTGCAAGGCGCCACGGCGAGCAATACCGATACGCTCACTGTCACCAGCAGCGCGGCGGTGCTGGCGGTCGCACTGGCGGCCTCCACCGCTTCGAGCACCCCGGGGGCGAGCTTCAACCTCACGGCGAGTGCCGCAAACAGCGGCGGCGCGGCCGCCAACCCGGTTGCGGTCACGGTCAATGGCGCGAGCGCCAGCGTGCTCCTGCTGAGCCTGCAGGGGCCGGCCAACACGAGCTTCGTGAGCGCTCAATCCCTGAGCGCCGGCGCGCAGCTCCTCTACCATGTGCTCGGAACGCCGGCGAACACCTACGTTACGGCCGCCCCAGCGGGCGCGAGCGTGGATGCGGTCGCCTGGTCGCTCCCCGCCCTGGCACCGGGAACCACTCTGGCCGGTCAGATGAGCGTCACCGTGAACAGCAACGCGAGTGGCTCGCTCACCGCTGCGGCATCCAGCGCCTGGGCCAGCGCATCGGGGAGCGCCCAGAGCACCCCGAGCAACACGGTCGTGGTGCAGCTGCCCGTACGCGCGGCGAGCATCGCCTACTTCAGCAGCGCGAGTTATGCGACGCCGAGTGCTTCGGCTCTGACCGGCAGTCCTGTGTTCGTGCAGGTGGATGCCGCGTCGTGCAACACCGATCCCACCCGCGTGCTCACGGCGCCGGTCACACTCATCAGCAGCCTCACCGGCGATGTCGAAGTCCTCACCGCGGTCGAGACCGCTCCCAACACCGGCCTGTTCCGCATTCAACCGGATGTGCCCACAGCCAGCGCCGCGAGCCGCGCGGTCGTCTCGGGCGACGGCATCCTGGAAGTGCTGCCAAACGACGTGGTGACGGCCCGCGTGAGCCGCTGTGGCGCCGTGGCGGTGTCGGCCACTACCACCTTGTTGATCGACCCCTCCGGGGTGGTCTACGACCAACGTAGCAACCAGGCGGTGGCGGGCGCGACGGTGCAGCTCATCGATGTGACGGGCGGCGGCAACGGCGGCAATGCCGGCGGTCCGGCCCGCGTGTTGCTGCCCGACGGCACAACGCCGGCGCCCGCCAGCGTGATCACCGCCGCCGACGGCCGCTACGCTTTCCCCGTCGTCGCGCCCAGCGCCTACCGGCTCGTGGTGACGCCCCCGGCGGGTTATGTCTTTCCCTCCAGACTGCCGCCCGCGCTGCAGCCGGCCGGTCGCCTTCTCGATCCGCAAGGATCGTACGGGCACAGCTTCACCATATCCGGCATCCAGAGCGCGCCGGTGCGCTTCGACCTGCCGCTCGATCCCGGCGCAAACCGGGGTGGCCTGCTGATCGACAAAACCGCCGACCGGATCACCGCGCAGGTTGGCGACTTCATCGACTACACCCTGCGACTCAACAACTCCAGCGGCGCGTCCCTCGCTGCCACGCTGGTCGAGGATCGCCTGCCCGCCGGCTTCGTCTACGTGCGTGGCAGCGCACGACTGAACGGCACACCGCTGGCTGATCCGGCAGGCGGCGGTGGCCCGGCGCTGCACTTCAGCCTGGGCGTGTTGGCAACCGGTGCACAAACCACGCTCAGCTACCGCGTGCGCGTGGGCGTGGGTGCACAAGGCACCACCGGCGTCAACACCGCGCAGGCGGTGAGCCTCAGCACCGTGTCCAACCGTGCGAGCGCCTCGGTGCAGATCGTCGGCGGCGTGTTTGCTGCCGAGGCATACCTGATCGGCAAGGTCTATGCCGATTGCAACGCCAACGGCGTGCAGGATCCGGGTGAGCCCGGCGTTCCCGGCGTGCGTATCTACCTGGAGGACGGCACCTACGCCGTGACCGACGAAGAGGGCAAGTACAGCCTGTACGGTTTGATTCCACGCCTGCACGTGGCCAAGGCCGACCTCACCACCCTCCCCGCCGGTGCGCGCCTGGAGGTGCTCAACAACCGCAATGCGCTGGATGCCGGCAGCGCGTTCGTCGATCTCACCGACGGTGAGCTGCACAAGACCGATTTCGCCCTCGCCGCGTGCAGCCCGTCGTTGCACGAAGAGATTGCGGCCCGTCGCCGGGCGCTCACCCATCCGTCCGAAATCGTCCTGGCCGCGGGCAGCCTGTGGCAGGCGAATGCCGCAACCACAGCGGTCGATGCGCACACCCTGCCCTCGAGCGGTGTCATCCGCTTGCCCGGGCAATCCCAGAGCGCCGTGGGTGCCGCGCCGACCGCGCCGCAGGCCCCCATGGCCTCGGCCATGCCCGGCATCGCGCCCTTCTCCACCCCTGTTGCAGCACTCGGTGCGGTGGCAGATCCGGGAGGCCCGTATGCGCCGCGGGCTCAGGGCCTGCCGCAGCCCCTCAACACGCCCTCCGAGAAGCTGTCGCAGGAGCAGTCCACGTCCACACCCGCCGCCACCCCTGACGAGGCGGACTTCGCGGACTTCAAGGCACTGCGGCGCACCCTGCGGGCGGAGGCTCTGGAGAAGCTGCTTCCCGCAATGGACCCGCAGGTCGGTTTTGTGGGGCTGAGTGATGCGGAAGTGCTGGCGATCAATCAGGCGACCGTGCGGGTCAAGGGGCCGCTGGGTGCGCACTTTGAGCTCTCGGTGAACGGGCAGCGCATTGCGGAAACCCAGGTCGGCAAGAAAAGCAGCCTGCAGGAAACCGGCGTGGTCGCCTGGGAGTACATCGGCGTCGACCTGAAGCCGGGACGCAACGCCCTGAGCGTGCGCGCACTCGATGATTTCGGCATCGTGCGCGGCAGCGCGCAGATCACCGTGCTGGCGCCCGGACCCCTCAACCAAATCGTCATTGAAGCCCCGACGCGCGCGGTGGCCGACGCTGCTACCCCCGTGCCGATCACGGTGCGGCTGCGCGACGCCGACGGGCTGCCGGTCACGGCGCGCACGCCGATCACGCTCAGCTCCAGCCTCGGGCAGTGGCAGCTTCCTGGCGAGTCCGCCGGCTCACTCGCGCAGGCTTCCCCGTATCAACGCTTCATCACCGGCGGTGTGGCGCGCCTCGTGCTGCTGCCGCCGGCGCAGCCGGGCAAGGCCGAGCTCAGCGTGAGCAGCGGCACGGTGAAAACCACGGCCACCCTCGAATTCACACCTGAGCTGCGGCCGATGCTCGGCGTCGGCCTGATCTCCGGCACGCTCAACCTGCGCAATCTCAATCCGTCGGCGCTGCAACCGGCGCAAAGCGCCGACGTGTTCGAACGCGAGATCGAGAGTGTGTCGCGCAGCTTCGAGGGCGGCAAGGGCGCCGTGGCCGCGCGCACCGCCCTGTTCCTCAAGGGCAAGGTGCTGGGGTCGACCCTGCTGACCCTCGCTTACGACTCCGACAAGCCCTCCGACACCACGCTGTTCCGCGACATCCAGCCCGACCAGTTCTATCCGGTGTACGGCGACTCGTCAGCGCGAGGGTTCGACGCCCAGTCCACCGGCAAGCTGTACGTGATGGTGCAGAATGGCACCAACTATGCGCTGTACGGTGATTACGCCACGCAAAGCGACAACCCGGCGCGTCAGCTCACCCAGTATGCGCGCGCGCTCAACGGCGCCAAGGCTCACTGGCAGCTCGGCACCGTCACGGTCGATGGCTTCGCGAGCGAAACCTCCACCACCCAGAGCGTGGTCGAGTTCCGTGCCAACGGCACCTCCGGCCCGTTCGCGCTCGACCTGCACGGCGTGGCCAACAGCCAGCAGGTCGATCTCATCACGCGCGATCGCAACCAGCCCGCCCTGATCCTGAACGACACCCCGCTCACGCCGTTCACCGACTACGCGATCGAGCCGTACACGGGGCTCCTGCTGCTGAAGAATCCGGTCGCGAGCATCGATGCCAACCTGAATCCGGTCTACGTGCGCGTGAGCTACTCGGTCGACGCCGGCGGGCCGAAGCACTGGATCGAGGGGGCCGATGCCCGTCTGCGGCTCTCGCGCGGCTTCACACTCGGTGCCACCGCCATCCACGACGCCGATCCCGCCAACGGATTGACCCTGCAGGGCGTCAACCTGACGGGCAAATTGGGCGAGCACACCACCGGCACCGCGGAAGTGGCGCGCAGCAGTACCGACCTGCAGGGCGAGGGGACCGGGGAGCGGCTCGACATCCGGCACGAGGGGACCACGCTGCAGGCCCACCTGTGGGGTGTGCGTACCGAAGCCGACTTCTATAACCCGAACAGCCTGCAGTCCGCGGGCGCATCCCAATACGGCGCCAAGGCGACCTACCGGCTCGATGAGAAAGACAGCGTCGTGGCGGAGTCACTGAAGACCTCCGACAGCACCACCGGTGCGCAGCAGACCGGCGCGGAACTGAAAGTGGAGCACAGCCTCCCCGGCAACTCGAAACTGGAAGTGGGACTGCGCCACAGCAGCGCCAATGCCGAGTCAGTCCTTTCAGCTCCCGCCCTGCCGGGGAGCTCGACGCCGGTCGTGCCCGCCGTCCCCGCAGCGCCGGGTGCCTCGGCCCAGGTGGGTTACACCAGCGCGCGGGCCAAGCTCACCGCGCCGGTTCCCGGGGTGAAGGGCGCAGAGATCTTCGGCCTCGCCGAAGAGGCCATCGACGGCAGCGGCGGCCGCGAGGATGCCATCGGCGGGACCTACGCGGTGAATGCCAGCACCCGCATTTACGCCCAACATGACTTCATCAACAGCCTGAACGGCCCCTATACCCTCAACCCTTCGGTGTCGCGGTACTCCACGGTGGCCGGCATCAGCAGTACGCTGCCCGACAACACCCAGCTGTTCAACGAATACCGGGTGGGCGACGGCGTGGACGGCCGCAGCAGCGAGGCGGCTACCGGTCTGCGCCGGCTGTGGAAACTCAGCGATGGCATCGGCCTGTCGGCGAGCGTGCAGCGCATTGCACCGCTTTCGGGGGTGGTCAGCGATGAATCCAACGCCGTCAGCCTGGGGGCCGACTACACCGCCGCGCGCGACTGGAAAGCCTCGGCCCAGGCGCAGTGGCAGACCTCCGCCAACTCGCACAGCTGGCTGTTCACGGCCGGTATGGCGCGCAAGCTCGACGCCGACTGGACGCTCCTCAACCGCGCCCTGTACAGCCAGCAGACCGAGCTCGCGGCCGGGGGCGGGCGCGAGCTGGCCCGCGTGCAGTCCGGCTTCGCTTATCGTCCGGTCGACTCGAATGTCTGGAACGCGCTGGGCCAGCTCGAGTACAAGCGCGACTTCGACACGACCCTGGGGCCGGGATTGAGCCTCGACGAACAGGCGTGGATCCTCGCCGGCAACCTCAACGTGCAGCCCAGCCGCGGCTGGCAGATCAGCGGCCGCTACGCTGCCAAGCGCGCCATCGACTGGTCCAACAGCCTCGCCAGCCATTCAATCACGCAGCTGGCCGGTGCGCGCTCGAGCTGGGATGTCAGCGCGCGCTGGGACGCGGGGGTGCAGGGCTACCGCATGTGGGGCGACGGCGCCGCCGGGTACGCCGTCGGCGTCGACCTCGGCTACCTGGTGTGGAAGAATCTGCGACTGTCCCTGGGCTACAACGTGAAGGGCTTCGATGCTCCCGACCTCGCAGGTGAGGCCTACACGCAGCGCGGCGCGTATCTGCATCTGAGCTTCAAGTTCGACGAGAGCCTGTTCGGGGGCAGTCCACTCGCCGCGCGAGCGCCTCCCGTGCGCGCCGCCGCAGGCCGACAGCCATGAGAGCATCCGGGGCACTCGAGCGCGGGTTGGCCCGCCTGCTGCTGGCGGCACTGCTCGTGCCCTGGACCGTGCCCGCACTGGCCGCCAGCGGCTCGTACGCCAGCAACGGGACTTTTGCGCAGAGCCTGTGGTGGCTCGATTTCACCGGTTTCAGCACCGCCTCCACCTCCACCCAGGCGCTGACCTTCGCGCTGCCGGGCGGCGCCGGCACGCTGGGTCTTTCGGCCCAGACCTCCTCCACCAGCATGCAGCTGGTCGCCGAGCCGTCGTGGACCGGGGGCGGCGCCTTTGGCCACGGCGCCTACAACGGCATCGGCGGCAGGCCCATTTTCTACTGGCTGAATCAGGCGGGACCCGCCACGATCACGCTGTCCTCCCTGAGCGTGAAGGACGCCTCCGGCAATGCGCGCAGCTTCGTGTTCTACGCCGCCGACGGCGAGAACACCAACTCTCCGGAAACCATCACCTACGTCAGCACCGCGAGCTGGAGACTGATCGACACCGTCAACTACTACGCGTCCTTCAACGGTGCCGCGCCCACGCTCACCGGAACCGGCACCACCTCGGTGCTCGAAAGCGGCCCTGCGCTCAATGACAACAACTACAACGCCTCGGTCGTGCTCGGCACCTCCAGTCCCACCCAGGTCTCCTCGACCTTCAGCGGGAACGAAGCGAATCTGTACGCGCTGTCCCTGCCGCCCATCACCTTCAACCTGGTCATCACCGGGCGCGTGAGCGCATCGGATCAGTTCACCGCCGCTATCGCCTACACCAGCCCCGCGGCGAGCATCAAGAGCGTCAGCACCAGCGGCGCCGCCACCACCGCCGGCACGGGAGCCACCTCGGTCATCGGCACCAACAGCATCACACTCAGCGCGGCCATGGCCGCCGGCAGCTTCTCGCCTCTGTCCACCTATGCCAGCAGCATGGCCTGCAGCAACAGCGGTCCGGGCGCCGCGGCCTTCGGTGGCACCAACACCGTGTTACCGAGCGGCGCGGGCACGAGCTTCACGCTCACGCCGCAGACCGGCGACAGCATCACCTGCACTCTCACCCTCACGCCGCCCCCCCAGACCGTCAGCGGCACCGTGTACAACGATGCCAACCACAACTACGCGCTGGACGGCACCGAGAGCGGCACCGGCGTGACCGGAGTGTATGTCAAGCTCGCGCCCTACACCGGCGGCGCCTGCCAGAGTCCGGCCAGCGCCGCCGCCACGGTCAACACCGCCACCGGCGCCTACAGTCTTGCCGGCGTGGCGGCGGGCAGCTACTGCCTGGTCATGAACGGCGACAACACGCTCACCGACGTTGCCGCAGCGCTCCCCGCCGGCTGGATCGGCACGCAAAACGCCAGCGGCATCATTCAACTCAACGTGATCGCCAGCGGCCCGCCGCTGCCGCAGAACTTCGGCCTCTACAATGGCAGCAAGTTGAGTGGCACGGTGTTTGGCGACAACGGTGCGGGTGGCGGCACGGCCAACAACGGCACGCAGGATGGAACCGAGGCGGGCCTCGCCGGCGTGTTGGTCGAGGCAACGGGTGCCGCGACAACTGCGAACCGCACCAGCGGCGGCGGCCTCTATACCCTGTGGATTGCGGCGGGTACCGCCGGCACGCTCAGCGTCACTCCTGAAGCGCCGGGTGGATACCTCGCCACCGGTGGCAGCGCCGGCAACACCGGCGGCAGTTATTCCCGCCCCAGCGTCAGTTTCGTGCCCACCGCCGGACAAACCTACAGCGGCGTCAACTTCGGCCTGGTGCCGCCCAATACTCTGGGTCCCGACGGCGCACAGGCGACACAGCCCGGCTCCACGGTGTTCTATGCCCATGCCTTCGTCGCCGCCAGCGGTGGCCAGGTCACGCTCTCGATCGCCGGCAGCGCCACGCCCTCCTCCCCGGCGTGGACCCAGGTGTTGTATCAGGACAGTAACTGCAACGGGGTGCTCGATCCCGGCGAGCCGCAGCTCGGCGGCTCGCTGACCGTCAGCGCCGGGCAAAAGGTGTGTCTGATCGTCAAGGTGCTCGTGCCGGCGGGCGCCGCCGCGGGCGCGCAGAGCACGGTATCGCTGAGCGCGGCCTTCCTGTACACCAACGCCAGTCCCGCACTCGCCGCCACGCTCGCCGCCAGCGATGTGACCACCGTGGGGGCGCCCGGCACGCTCGCGCTCACCAAACTCGTCAGCAATCTCACCCAGGGCGGAGCTGCGGCCACCGCGGTCAACGCCAACCCCGGCGACACGCTGCAATACACGCTCACCGCGACGAACAACGGCGCGCAGTCCCTCGCCACGGTGGTGATCTACGACGCCACACCCGCATTCACCACCTTCGTCGCGGCGGCCTGTCCCGCCACCTTGCCCCCGGGTATCAGCGCCTGCAGCGTGAGCACACAGCCGGCGGTCGGCGCCAGCGGTGCGCTGCAATGGACCTTCACCGGCTCCCTCGCCGCGAGTGCTTCACTGCTGGTGACCTATCAGGTGAAGATCGGCACCTGATTCCTTACTTATTGCGACCTGACACCGCCGCGGCGGCATCACAGCCGCCCGCATGCAGGCCAAAATCAACATGTTATCTCTTGCCGCGCTCGCGTCTCGGGTGTTTACCCTACCCGGCGACAGGGGCCGCCCCGATGTCCGCGACAGCAGGAAGCTGGTAGTTGATTCGGCTCCGCGCCGGGCGATCCGCCTGGTGGGTTGTGTCCTGGGAGAGCCGCATGCAAAGAGACAAGTTCGTGCTGAAGGAACCGACAACTCAAAAGAACCGCGCCCCCGAGCTCACACGCAACGAGCCCAAATTGGAGTTGTTGCGCGAGCTGGTGGCTCACCTGCGGCAGAATCGCACGCTGTTGCGCGAGGAGTGGGTGGCGCGCATCGCCGAAGCCCAGTTACTCACGGCGATGACTCGGGAGGAGATCTTCGCGGAGGCGACCTCGGTGTACGACAGCTACGTGGCGGCGCTCGAGACCGGCACCTTCGAGGCGCTGCAGGCCTACGCGCGCAACCTCTCGGAACGCATCATTCCGCGCGGCGTCGAAACCCACGAAGTGGTGGGCATCGTGCTGTTGCTGCGCGACGTGCTGGCCCGCTCACTGTTCGCCAAGTACCAGACCGACTTTGAAAAGCTCAACCGCATCCTGGACGCCTATGAGCCCGCGGCCAACCGCATCGCCAATACCGTGGCGGTCGGCTTCGTGCAGGAGCGCGAGCGCGTCATCCGCCAGCAGCAGGAAGCGATCCGCGAGCTGTCGACGCCGGTACTGCAGGTGCGCGAACGGCTGCTCATCCTGCCGATCATCGGCGTCATCGATCCGCAGCGAGCCCGGCAGTTGACCGAACAGCTCCTGCGGGGCATTCGTACCAACCGCGCCAAAGTCGTCGTCATCGACATCACCGGCGTGGCCGCGATGGACGTCACGGTCGCCAATCACCTGGTGCAGACCGTGGAAGCCTCGCGTCTGCTGGGTGCGACGGTAATCGTAACGGGCCTGTCGCCGGAAATCGCGCAAACCCTGGTTACAATCGGCGTGGATCTGGGCAAGATGAACACGGTCGGCGACCTGCAGGGCGGCATCGAGCAGGCCGAGCGGCTGCTGGGTTACAGGGTCGTCAACCCTGAGCAAGGTCCGGGGGAAGGGAGGTAAAAGCTGCGTGCAAGTACCGATTCTCAAGCAGGGAGGCGTTCTCATCGCGACTATCCAGGCCGCCTTGTCGGACGCCGATCTTCTCGAGCTGCGCACGGCGCTGGTACAGCAGGTGGTGCGCTACCGATCCTCGGGGGTCATCGTGGACGTCACCGCGATGGACGTCATGGATTCGTTTGCCTCGCGCACCCTGCTGGAGATCTCGCACATGATCCGCCTGCGCGGCGCCGCGACCGTCATTGTCGGCATCCAGCCGGAGGTCGCCTTCGCGATGGTGCAGCTCGGACTGACGCTCGAGGACATCCCCACCGCGCTCGATCTGGAGGAAGGCCTGGCGTATCTGCAGCAGAAGGCCAGGAGCATCAACTAAGGGCGCGATGCCTTGGCCGCAGACACGCAGATTCTGATCGCCTCTGACAGGGACGTCGTCACCGCTCGCCAGCAGGGCCGGGCGGTAGCGCTGCAGACGGGCTTTTCAATGAGCGAGGCGACGCTCATCGCTACCGCTATCTCCGAGCTCGCCCGCAACATCGTCTCTTACGCCAACCATGGCAGCGTAACGCTGCAGCCGGTTCACGGGTCCAACGGCACGAGCGGCGTCACGATCATCGCGAGCGACTCCGGTCCCGGGATTGCCGACATCAACCTGGCGCTGCGCGACGGCTATTCGAGTTCCGGCGGCCTCGGCCTGGGACTGCCCGGCGTCCGGCGCCTCATGGACGAGTTTGAGATCGTCTCCAGGGTCGGAGGCGGCACTACGGTGACGGTAACCAAATGGCTGGCCTGACGCTGGAGTTCGGGGTCGCCGGCAGTATCGCACCCGGTGAGCGGGTTTCCGGGGACCTCGAGGTGGTTCACTACTATGACCGCGGTGGTGGCGTGCTGATCGCGGCCATCGACGGCATCGGTCACGGCGAGCCGGCCGCGGCGACGGCGCGTCTGGCTGCGGACACCCTCCTGCGTCATCCCGAGGACGAGCCCGCCGCCCTGCTGACGCGCTGTCATGTGGCCTTGCGCGGAACGCGCGGCGTGGTCCTGAGCATGGCGAGTATCAATCTGCGGCAGGCTGCCTTGAGCTGGCTGGGAATCGGCAATGTGAGCGGCGTCGTGTGCCGTGGAACTGCCAGCGTGCTGGCCGCGCACAACGAACTGCTGGTGCGTCCCGGGGTGGTGGGGTACGGCGAGTTGCCAGCGATGCACGCTTCTGTTATTCCCTTGCGAGCCAGGGACATGCTGATATTCGCCACCGATGGGATCAGCCGGCATTTTTCCGATGACCTCGCGTCTGCGGCCTCGGCGCAGTCTCTGGCTGATGACATCATTGCGCACTACTGTCAGAGGAACGATGACGCGCTGGTGGTGGTGGCACGTGCCAGCTAGTCGGCGCAGGGACATGAACGCGACACAACCGAAGACCGAGTCGCCTGATTCAAATTACCAGCAAGCGCTGTCGGCCTACGTGGAGCGCGGCGGCGAGGCGCTGCTCGCCCGTGCCTACGACTTCGGGCGCGAGGCGCTGGCGCAGGGTCGCAGCATTCCCGAGCTGGTCGGCCTGCACAGCCGCGCCCTGCGGGCGATCGTCGCCGCGGCGGGGAGCCGCCGTGATACCGGGTTGCTCATCGACTCGGCGACGACTTTTCTCGCCGAGACGCTGTCGCCGTTCGAAATGACTCATCGCGGCTACCGCGATTCGCTCATCGCCTGGCGGCACATCAACGAGACACTCGAACAGGAGATCCGGCGCATCGCGCACACCTTGCACGACGATTCGGGGCAACTGCTGGTGTCAGTGCACCTGCAGCTCGCGCAGGTGGCGCGCGAGGTGCCCGCGGCCGGTACGAAGATCCAGGAGTGCCAAAAGCTCCTCGATCAGGCTGAGCAGCAGCTGCGGCACCTGTCCCACGAGCTGCGGCCAATGGTGCTCGATGATCTCGGCTGGCTCGCGGCGATCGAGTTTCTGGCCGCGGCCGTGTCGGCTCGCACGCTGATCCCCATCGATGTGCGCTCCAGCGTCACGCAGCGCCTGCCCGCCGCCGTGGAAACGGCCCTGTATCGCGTGGTCCAGGAGGCTCTGACCAATGCCGCGCGTCACGCGCACGCGACTCGCATTCGCATCGAGATCGATCAGGACCAGGACTGTCTGCGCTGCCTGATCGGCGATGACGGGGTTGGCTTCGAGGTCGACTCGTGCGTGCGCCGCGGCGGCCTGGGCCTCAGGGGCATGCGCGAGCGGCTGAGCGCCCTGGGTGGATCGCTGCACATCGTCTCCGCACCCGGTCACGGCGCGGAGGTCCGCTTTCAAGTGCCCGTGGGAAGCTAAGCCGTGGGGATACGCCTGGTACTTGCCGACGATCACGTGCTCGTCAGACAGGGTTTGAAGACGCTGCTGCAGAGCGCGGGATTCGTGGTCGCGGGGGAGGCGGCCGACGGCCGCGAAGCGGTCCGCCTGGTGCGTAGCGAGAACCCCGATGTCGCCGTGCTGGACATCAGCATGCCGCAGTTCAACGGGTTGAACGCCGCGCTCGAGCTGGGGCGCCTGTGTCCGCGTGTCAAGCTGGTGGTGCTCACGCAGCATGACGAGCAGCAGTACGTCACCGAAGCGCTGCGCTGCGGCGTGAAGGGCTACGTCCTCAAGAGCCAGGCGGCGCGCGACCTGGTGCAGGCCATCGAGGGCGTTTGCCGCGGTGAGGTATACCTGTCTCCCGGTGTCGCCGGCGCGGTCGCCGAGGCTTATCTCGCGCCCCAACACGCGGCCCCCGCACTCTCGGTGCGCGAGCGCCAGGTGCTGCAGCTGATCGCCGAGGGTCATTCCACCAAGGCGATCGCTGCGCGGCTCGCGATCAGCGCCAAGACAGTTGAGTCGCACCGCTCCAAGCTCATGCAGAAGCTCGATATTCATGACACCGCGAGCCTGGTGCGCTACGCAATCCGCCACGGAGTGACACAGGCGTAGGGTTTCGCAATCGGGAAATTCCTGACCCCCTGACCGGTCCTCGGCCGACCCTCATTTGAGGGCTTCGCTGTCCTGGCAACCCGCCCCGCGCGGTTATGCTGGCTCCCTCTCTCGACTGACGCGCTGGTGAGGACCCAGGCATGGGCATGATGGAAACCGGATCGGCCCCGCAGCCCGCCCAACAGGCAGCGCTACGCATCCGCCGCACTGCGGACGCCGAGCGCAGCCGCGGCAGTCCGGAGGCGCTGCGGCGCATGCGCAATGCAGACGCGCTGCGCGCCCGCAATGCCGAACTCGCCGGCCAGCTGCGCGCCGCAGCGCTGCAGGGCGACGACGCGTACATCGCCGAACTGTTGTCGCAGCTGCTGCGCCTGCAGGGATTACCCAAGGGACAGCGAGTCTCCCTGCAGCTCACGGCGCTGTTGAGCCTGGTGCATTCGCTGCGCAGTCTAGCGTTAACGGACGAGCCTACCGGGCTGTATAACCGGCGTGGCTTCATGCAGATCGGCGCGCGGCTCCTCGACGTCGCTGCCCGCGATGTGCGCGCCGCACATCTGATCTACTTCGACGTGAACCACCTGGAACGGACCGATGACACCGTGGGCCGTACCGCAGGCGATGTCATGATCCGGCAGATGGGCAACTTCATGCGTGATCTGTACCCCAGCTACGGGGTTTATGAGGTGCTCGGCCGTCTGGGCGGGGATGAGTTCGCCGCCTTGACGACGTGTCCGGAGTACGCCTCGCACGGCGCCATCATGTTGCGCGCCGGCCGGCGGCCGACGCACAGCGGCGATCTTGCCGCGCCGTCGCTGAGCGCGGGAGTCGCGCACTTCAATCCGCGGCGCCCCGTGAGCGTCGACGAACTGTTGGAAAGTGCCAAACAGGCGATGCACGAGCACACACGAGTAACTGGAATCGCGTCTTCCGAGCTGCCCCCCCACCCGGTATGACGCGCTTTTAACGGCCTCGAAGCCGGGACGCAGTGAGGAGCCTGACGAGGATGGTTGCTGAACACTCCCAAGGACGGCCCCCCCGGTGTCAGACTCTCGCGGAGTCCTGAGGGTTTACCCTCCACGCCTTCGAGGTCGTTCTTTCTATTCTCGACCGCCGCGCAGGACGCGTCGGCGGAGCACGGAAGCCGGTGCAGGGACGCACCACCACCGGTGCATGGACGCGCCACGCAGTGCACGGACGCACCGCCTGCCGCCGCCGGTGCAGGGACGCACCGGCGGTGCGGGGACGCATCTGCTATCCTCGATCCGTGGTTCTTACCCCATTTCATGTCGCGGTCCAGGTGAGGGATATCGAGGAGGCACGACGCTTCTACACGGAGGTTCTCGGCTGTGAAGAGGGCCGCAGCGCGACCGGCTGGGCCGATTTCAATATGTTCGGCCATCAGTTCGTCTGCCACGTGAATCCGGAGCTGGGAATCAATGGCCGCGTCACGTCCCACCGCAACCTGGTCGACGGCCATGGTGTGCCGGTACCGCACTGCGGCGTGGTGCTCGAACCCGGGGAATGGACCAAGCTGGCGGCGAGACTCAAACAGTACAAAGTCGATTGGGTGATCGAACCTTACACCCGGTTCGTGAACACACCGGGTGAGCAATCCACTCTCTTCATCCGCGACCCGTCCGGTAATGCCCTCGAGTTCAAGTCCTTCCGCGACATTGCCGGGCAGCTGTTCGCGAGCTGACTGCCTGACGTCTCATGCCTGGTAGGCGGCCGCGATGCGGTCGCGCCGTGCAGCGGGCGGCCGCTACCGGCCGCCGTGCTTCAGCAGCGCGGTGAGCTCCTCGAGCCGGTCGCAGTAGCTCGCCAGCACTGCAGCGGTGATGGCCGCGTACTGGTTGGCTTCATCCCAGCGCCCCGCCTCGAGGGCTTCGCGCACTGCCGGCAGCGTCTTCACTCCATAACCGGTCAGACGGCCCGGCGCGTAGACGAAGTGCCTGAACCATTCGCGCTCGGGGAGTCCGCGCGCATCCGTCAGTCTCTGCTCCATGCCTTGCAGGAGCGAGTTCACTTGCCTGCGCTGGGCCGCGCTTAGCCTCAGGTCCCCTGCCTGCACCTGCGCATAGGCCTCGTCATAGGCCTGCGCGCTTCTCTTCAGGCGCGCAGCCACGGCATCGAGCGGGGTGAAATCGATAACCGGAGCAGCAGGCTCGCGCTGCGGCGGCAGCACCACGCGCGTCGGGTCCGCGGCGAGGCCGAAGGCATTTTGATCCACCAGCCGGCCAAGCTCGGCGGCGTTGCCGCGCTCGTCGTCCACGAGCTTGCGCAGTTGTTGCAGATAGCTCGCCATCGTGTCCGCGAAAGCTGCGAATTGCAACGGCAGCAGCTCCGCATCCGCCATGCGCAACACGATGTGGCCGACGGTCTGCGCCTCGGCCACGCCGTACGCGAAGCCCGGATCGCCGAAGCGCACATAGTGATCGAACGAGTCGTAGTTCGAGTGGTAGACGCCGAGCTGATCGTCCTCGCCGTGGTACTCGATGCTGAGCGTGGTCACGCCCAGGTGCTGCAGGAAGGGCGTGTAGTCGGAGCCCGAGCCGAGGGCCGCGATCGGCAGATCCCCGCCCGCCGCGGCGAGCTTGGCGTCGCGCATCTTCTCGTCGGCGACCTCTTTTTCGTCGCCGGGATCCCTCTCGTAGCCGTCCACCAGCATCCGGGCACGCAGTCGCGCCTGCGAGGTGGCCCCGGTCTCGGGATCCTTCACCCCGCCGGCGACCTCGTTGACGAGGTGTTGCAGAGAGTGGCTGCCTGCGGCCGCGAGGAAGCCGCGCGCGTTGGTGTCGGAGTTGAGATACAACACCGCCTTGTGCTGCAACTCCGCGGCGTGCGCCTCGGCCCATTCGGTCGAGCCGAGCAGACCCGCCTCCTCGCCGTCCCAGCTGGCGTACACCAACGTGCGCCTCGGTCGCCAGCCGCTCTTCAGCAGCGCCCCGATCGCCTTGGCCTCCGACAGCATGGCGACCTGTCCGGACAGCGGGTCCCAGGCCCCGAACACCCAGCCATCGCGGTGATTGCCGCGCACCACCCATTCGTCCGGACTGTCCGCGCCGCGGATCTTCGCGATCACGTCGTACAGGGGCTTCAGGCCCCAGTCCGAGCTGATCGACAGGTGCACCGTGGCCGGCCCCGGTCCGACGTGATAGGTGATGGGCAGCGCGCCGCGCCACTTCCTCGGCGCCACGGGGCCCTCCAGCGCGGCGAGCAGCGGCTGCGCGTCGGCGTAGGAGATCGGCAGCACCGGAATCTTGAGAATGGTGCGCGCTTCCGAGACGCCTAAGCGCTTGGCGTCCCGGGTGGCGCCGACTCCGGGTGTGAGCGGATCGCCCGGATAGAGCGTCATGTCCAGGACCGAGCCGCGCTGCACGCCGCCGGGCGGGCGCCAGCCCCCCTTCGGATACGCATCCCCTCTGAAGTAACCGTCATCGCGCGGGTCGGAGTAAATGATGCAGCCGATGGCGCCGTGCTCCTGCGCCAGTTTCGGTTTCAGTCCGCGCCAGCCATTACCGTAGCGGGTGATGACGATCTTGCCCCTGACGTCGACGCCGTGGCGCGCGAGCTCCTTGTAGTCCGCCGGCATGCCGTAGTTGAGGTACACGAGCTGACCGGTCACATCGCCGTCGGCGCCGTACTCGTTATAGGGCGCCAGCCCGTCGGCGCGCGTCGAGGTCGCGTCGCCCTCGATCGCCGGCTCGCGCAGGCTTGCCGTGAACTTCACCGGCGCCACCAGCTCGAGCGAGTGCGCCCTGAGGGTCGGATACAGCACCTCGAAGACCTCGATCTGCGCGTCCCACCCCCACTGCCTGAGCAGGTCGCGAACGAATTCGGCGTTCGCCTTGTCGTGGGGTGAGCCGACGTGGTTCGCTTCGGAGGACAGGCGCTGCAGCCAGGCGCGCAGGTCCGCGGGGTTGAGCTCAGCGTCGAAGCGCTGCTCGAGCGCCTGCTGTCGCGGGAACTGTGCGGGGGAAAAACCCAATGCGGCGGATTCGCCGGCGGCGGCTGCGAACGCCGCGGCCAGCGTGAGCAGGCCCGCGGCGATGAGAAGCCATTGTCGCACCCGCGAATGCGTGCCTCGCCATCGATCCTCGAGCTGCTGCGTGCGCTGGTGCATGGGGTTCGGGGCCTCCGGTGAGTTCATGGTGCGAAATATCCGCGCGCGATGGTAGCGCAACGGGATCGTGGAACGGGCGTCGTTCGATGTGCAGCGCTCGCCTGACCTGCGGCACTTGTGCGCCCGCGGGGACGTGGCAGACTCTGGCCGGTGCGCTGCGCTACCGGGCGGCGGCGCAGTGCGGTCCTGCGCAGGCGAGCACAACTGAGGTTGCTGGTGCGAACAGTCCTTTTTGAAGAGCGGCGCAATACCCTCGTCTTCTGGTTTGGCTGCATCCTCGTCACCACCGGTGTCGTGCTGCACCTGCCGATGTTCCTGATGGCACGCGACAGCGGCTACATCCTCGCCGGCATGCCCATGGATACGGGGATGCTGCTCGGCATGGCTGCCATTGTGGCGGGTGTCGGCTTCGCCGGCTACGGCCTGTTGCCGAGGCCCGCGGACCAGGCGCCGCTTGCGCCGATGCTCGACGTGATCGCGCCGCTCGAGAATGCCCCGCTGACGGCCGCGCACTGGCGCGTCGCCGCGCTGCTCACCCTGGCACTGATCATCGACATCATGAAGCCGGCGAGTCTTGGCTTCGTGACACCCGGGATGAGCACCGAGTACCGCGTCAGCACGGACACCGTCGCATGGCTGCCGTTCGCGGCGCTGGCCGGCACCGTGGTCGGCTCGTGCGTGTGGGGCGTGATGGCCGATATCTACGGGCGGCGCGCCTCGATCGTGCTGTCATCGGTCATGTTCGTCGGCACCTCCATCTGCGGAGCCATGCCGAATTTCTGGTGGAACGTCGGCATGTGTTTCATCATGGGTGCAGCCGCCGGCGGCATGCTGCCAGTGGCGTACGCGCTACTGGCGGAGATCATGCCGACGCGCCACCGGGGCTGGAGCCTGGTGCTGGTCGGCGGCATCGGAGCCCTGGGCGGCTTTTTCGCCGCCAGCTCGCTGTCGGCGCTGCTGCAGCCGCTGTTTGGCTGGCGCATCATGTGGTTTCTCAACCTGCCGACCGGGCTGATCCTGGTTGCCTTGAGTCCCCTGCTGCCCGAGTCCGCGCGTTTCCTGCAGCAGACCGGCCGCACCGACCTGGCGCGCGCCGCGCTCGCGCGCTTTGGCGTCACGCTGACCGCGGCCGCGAGCGCCGTCGCCCCGCCGGAGCCCGAGAGTCACGCGCCGGTGCCGCCCGTCACCCACGGGTTTCTCGGCATCACCACCGCCCTCACGCTGGCCGCCATGGCCTGGGGCCTGGTCAACTTCGGCCTGCTGCTGTGGCTGCCCGCGGCACTGGTTGCAGAGGGCCGCAGCGTGGGCGCCTCAAGCGCGCTCATTGCCCGGTCCACCCTCCTCGCCGCGCCGACCATCGTGATCTGCGCGTGGCTGTTCAGCGCCTGGAGCACGAAGTGGTCACTGGTCGCGCTGACCGCGGTGATGGTGCTGGGAATGTTGGGATTGGGCCTGGAGGAGCTCGGCGGCGGCGGGCTGTCCCGGCCGGTCATCCCGCTGGCACTGGTCATTCTCGGCTCGAGCGGCGTGATCTCGATGCTGCTGCCGTACGCGGCCGAGAACTATCCCCTGCGCATCCGCGGCCGCGCCACCGGCTGGGTCGCCGCGTGCAGCAAGCTCGGTGGACTCACGGCCCAGGGTCTGAGCGTGGTCGCGGGCGTGCCGCCATTTGCGGCCGCCATACTCACGATCGCCGTGCCCGCGCTCGGCTCCACCATTCTCATCGCGCTGTTCGGGCGTGAGTCCCGCGGACGCAGCCTTGGCGAGCTCGACGCGCGCGACGCGGTGCGCCGGGCTGAGCCGGCGATCTGAGGCGCTCGCTGCGTGTGCCGGTCGGCCTCGCCCGCCGCGGGCGCAGCCGCAGCAGCCTTCAGTCGACCACGGACGACTGGATCGCAATGCCTGCGCGCAGCACGCTGGTGATCGGCGTGGCGTCGGCGATCTCGAGCAGGCGTGTCTTCTGCTCGGGCGTCAGCGGCCGGGTGAAGGACAGGCGCCGCTCGATGTGCTCGGTCCCCGACGGGTTGCGCGACCAGCGCACCCCCACCGTGATCTTCCCCAGCGCCCAGTCTTTGTGGGCGGCGTGCTTGCGCAGCGCTACCGCGGTGCACGCCCCGAGGCTTGCGAGCAGCAACTCGCGCGGCGCGAGCCCGGCGTCGCTCCCACCGGCGGCGAGCGTCTCGTCGGCCGTCAGGTGGTGATGTCCGGAGACAATCTGCTGCAGGTGCTGGTGTTCATTGATCACGGTGACGTAGGCCATGCACGGGTCCTCCGCCGGGCGTCTGACGCCGCCCGGAAAACACACTGGCGCGAGTCGCGCGCCCGAGCATACTGCGCGCGATGCTGCTGACGCTCGCGCCGGTCACGTCCTCGAGCCGGTAAGGCTCACCCGCGACGATGGCCTGCGCTGCGCGCAGCCCGCTGCGGATCGCAGGTCCAATACCCTCACCCAGATCGCGGGTCGCGAGCCCCGCGGCGTCCCCGGTGATGAAGGCGTTGTCGCGGCGTACCACGTCCACGCGCCCGCGCAGGTAGTAGCTGTAGCCGCTGGGATCGTAGTGGGCGCCCGGCGCGAGGCGCGCCCCCAGCATCGCGGCCAGATGCGCCCAGTGTTGCCGGATGTCGTGCCCGCCGCGCTTCATGCGCTCGGCGATCCCGCCGACGCCCACATTGAGCCAGCCCTGCTCCTTGGGCACGTACCAGGAGTAACCGGGGAGCCCGTGATCGAAGAACCACAGGTGGCAGTCGGAGTCCTGCCAGTCGTACTGGATCTCGTGCTCGAGGGTGACGATCTGCAGCTCGCCGGCTCGCGGGTTGAGATCGCGGAACAGCGTGCGGTACACCGGGCAGCGCGTACCGCCGGCGCCGATCAGCCAGCGGCAGCGAAACGCGTCGTCTATGACAAAGTCGTTGCCGTCGCGCTCGATGCGCCGCACGTTGTGCTGCTCGAGCGGTGCGCCCGAGCGCTCCAGCAGCCAGGCGTCGAATTCGAAGCGACGGATGGAATGTTGCACGCACGGGACCGGAACGTGCAGCCTTCCCCAATGCAGCCGCAACCGCGGGAAAGTCAGCAGGCGGTGCGGATAGGACGCGAGGTCCATATCCAGATCGCGCACCACCTCGGGCGTGATCCAGCCGGCGCACAGCTTCAGGCGCGGGAAGCGCTCGCGATCGAGCACCAGGACATCGGCGCCGGCGCGCCGCAGCTTCCAGGCGGCGGTAGAGCCCGCGGGCCCTCCGCCGACGATGAGGACGTCACATGAGCGCATGGACCGTGCCGGTCAGCGTGTGTACAGATGGGCGCGCGTCCGCGCGATGTCGTTATTCTCGCCGGGCGCAAACAGAACCTGGAACAGTTGCAGGGTGCCGGTCGTGAACGCCGCCACCGAGCCGGCAAGGTACAGCCGCCACATGCGCACGAACCTCTCGTCGAACATTTCGCGCACCCGCTCACTGGCGGCCTCGTACAGGTCGAGCCAGTGACGCAGCGTCTGCGCGTAGTGCAGGCGCAGGTTCTCGACGTCCAGGATGGACAGGTTCCAGGGCTCGAAGATGCGCATCATCTCCCCGAGTGAGGGCGGGTAGGCGCCGGGAAAGATGCGCTTCTCGATCCACGGCTGCAGCGTCGCCGGGTGGTTGCGACCGATCGAGTGGATGAGCCCGCGACCGCGTCCGCCCAGGCAGCGATGCACGATCTGCCCGAGGGCCGGGTAGTTCGCCAGGCCCACGTGCTCGAGCATGCCGACCGAGACGAAGGCGTCGTAACGGCCGGTGATGTTGCGATAGTCGTCCTCCACATACTCCACCAGCCCGGCGAGGCCTTCGCGCACCGCCCGCTCGCGGGCATACACGATCTGCTGGTGCGAGATATTGAAGGCGCGCACCCGCACCCCGTAGTGGCGCGCCATGTGCCGGGCGAGCGTGCCCCAGCCGCAGCCCGCCTCCACCACGCTCTCGCCGGCCTTCAGCCGCAACTTGCGGCAGACGTGATCCATCTTGGCGAACTGCGCCTCGTCGAGTGTCGCGGCGGGCGTCGGGTAGTAGGCGCAGGTGTAGGCCATGGTGCTGCCGAGCCAGAGCGCGTAGAAATCGTTGCCGATGTCGTAATGGTGATGGATGTTGTCGCGCGATGCGGCGAAGGAGTTGAGGTGCCGGCGGCGCAGGGCGCCGCCTGCGCGGCGCAGCAGCGATGCACGCTTGCCGCCGCCCATGCCGCTCGCGTGATAGACGGTCTCGAGCAGGCCCACCAGGTCACCCTCGATGGTGACCCTGCCGTCGCTGTAGGCATCACCGAAGCGCAGCCACGGATCCACCAGGATGGCGGTCAGGGTCGCACGGCTGGCGAAGCTCACCCGTGCCACCGCCGACGCGCTTGCGGGCCCCACCCGCGTGCCGTTGCGCACCGCGAACTCCACCGGCGGATTCCCCAGTAGCGAGCGCAGCTTCGACAGGAGCCAGTGATCAAGAGAGCTGCGATCGAGGGAGCTGCCCTGGCTCAGCGGCTGCTGCGGCGCCTCCGCGGCCAGCGGCGCTGATGGGCGAACGGCCCTGGTGCGCTCCGTCGCGGCGGCCACGCTCTCGTCACAGGCGTTCACGGTTCGGTCCTCCTTCTTGAACCAAGTCTTAATCTAGCACGTGCCGCGCCCCGCGAGCCGTCACCCCGTATCCTGCGGCGCGTCATGCTGGGGCGGTCAATGCGCCGGGCTCAGAACGCCCTCATGGGCGCGACCGGACCAGTAGCGGACCTCAGCCGCGAAACCGGCGCGCGCTTCAGAAGCGGACAGCCGCCGCGGCTCAGCCCCGATCTGGTAGGAGACGGCCTTGCGCAGCTTGCCGCCCGGCGCCAGCAGGTAGGCGACGGTCGCCTGCGTTCCCTCATCGACGGAAAAAATGACCAGATCCCGGTGATGAGCGACACTGACGTTGAAGGTCCGCACCTTCTGCTCAGCGCGCGTGACGAGCTGTTTGACCGGGACGCTCTTGCCGTCGGCGGCCAACCCCAGAACCAACGAGACGTTGGGCGGCAGAGTGGCCTGGTAGCCGGCACTCAAAGCCTGTTGCGTGAGGGCGGCGATCCATGGCGCCTCGGCGCGCGCCGGCACGACGCCCAGCACGCACACCAGCACCGCCGCGAACGACCTGGGCATGATAGCCGCACTCATTACAAGCCCCTTTGCTCTAAGACTCGCCGCGCCAGTATTCACGCAGCGCGCGGCGGGATTCAACACCCGGCCGTCGTGTAGACTTGCCCGCCTTGGCGCGTGCACCGCGGCCACCTCTTGGGATTCCGGCACCATGATCCGCCCTCCCCGCTCCATCGCCTGGCAAGCCCTCACCCTGACAGTTGCGGGTGCCGGCGCCGCGTCGCCCGCTGCAATGCCGGCCCCGAGCCCGCACGGCGTGGATCCTGCCGGCATCGCGGAGCGTACCGCAGAACGGGTCCGCAACACCTCCGGTGCGCCCGCCCGCTCCGAGGCGCGCAACATCGGCGACTGCTACGCGAGCTTCATGGATGAGGACGGGATCGGGAAGCGAACGCAACAATGAACATCGAGCTGTCGCCCCTCGAGGCGCGCGTCATCGGCTGCCTCATCGAGAAGCAGATCACGACGCCTGACCAATACCCCCTGTCGCTCAACGCCCTGGTGAATGCGTGCAACCAGAAGAGCAATCGCGATCCGGTCATGGAGGTGGACGAGCGCACGGTTCAGGACACCCTGGACCAGCTTGCCAGAAAGCACTTCGTGATCGAGAAGTCCGGCTTCGGGAGTCGGGTTCCGAAATACCAGCACCGCTTCTGCAACACAGAGTACGGGACACTCAAGCTCACCGCGCAAGAGCTCGCGATCGTGTGCGAGCTCCTGGTGCGCGGCCCGCAGACTCCCGGTGAGCTGCGCACTCGTGCCAGCCGCATGGCCTCGTTCTCCGACGCCGCTCAGGTGGAAGCGGCACTCGAGAGCCTGCGGACCCGCGAGGATGGCCCGTTCGTGGTGCGCCTGCCACGCGAACCCGGACGCCGCGATGCGCGCTACGCGCACCTGTTCAGCGGCGCGGTCGCGGTACCGGCCTCAGCTGAGCCGCAGACGGTCGCGCTTTCGAGCGCGGGAGCGGAAACGTCCGCGCGTCTGGATCGCCTCGAGGAACAGGTGCAGCGGCTGCACGAGGAGCTCGAGGACCTCAAGAGGCGGCTGCCGCCGTAGCCGCGCTTGCGGCCGCGGCGCTCTAACGCCCCGGCCGCTGCGGCTGTCCGAAATACACCAGCGTGCGGTAAGGGAACACCACCTGCCCGCGGTGCTGGTGGCGGCCGAACAGCTCCCGCAGGCCCGCCATCATGGGCTGGTGCTGCGGATCGCCAGGCTCGGGCGCGTAGCTGGAGGACATCAGCCGGCCCTTGAGTCCCTCGAGGTCGAAGCTCTGCTGGTTGGGGAAGGTAGCGAGCTCCATCGCGCCGCCGAAGAACCTGCGCATGCTCGCCTCGTCCGCGCGGCTGGCTTTGATCTGCGCGTACTCGGCGGAATGGCGCAGCAACAGCGCCTCGTAGTCGTCGAGGAATGCGGTCGCCTGCGGCGGGCGCTCATTCCACAACAGCGCCGCGAAGCCGGCGCTCCTGAGGAGCCGCAGCGCCTCACGGCGTGCTTGCTCGACGTCGAACCAGTGAAATGCCTGGCCGGCGACCAGCAGGTCGATACTGGCCGGCGGCAGCGTGGTAGCCTCCGCCGTGCCGTTCACGCTGCGAAAGCGCGCCTGGGCGCCCAAGCGGGCCTCGGCAGCGACGCGCATCTCGTCGTTCGGCTCGACTCCGATGACCTGCGCCCCGCTCTCAAGCAGCTGCTCCGTCAGGATCCCGGTGCCGGAGCCGATATCCGCCACCACGGCGGCGGATGACAGTCCGCACCGGGTCTTGAGCAGATCGATGGCGGCGCTCGGATAGCTCGGGCGGTAGCGGACGTAATGCTCCACCCGGCTGGAGAAGCGCTCGGTCGGGCGGCTCACGCGGGGGGTCTTGCGGGAACGCATCGCTGTACTGGCGGTGCGCCGACACAGTGCCAGTCGTGGCGCCGGCGCGCGTCTCTTCGTAAAGGCATGGGGACACGGTAGCGTATTCGAGTGACAATCGCACTTTCGGAGCGACCAATGTCTGAATCCTCCATGCGTATCGAAACCAAGCTGGTACACGCCGGCGAGCCGCTGCCGCGCATCGCCGGGGCGGTGCAGATGCCGATCTTCCAGTCTGCGACCTATGAGTACGCCGGTGAAGGCAGCTACCACGACGTGCGCTACCTGCGTACCAACAACACCCCGAGCCAGCTCGCGCTGCATGCCAAGCTCGCGGCGCTGGAAGGCTCGCAGGCCGCACTGGTCACCGCCAGCGGCATGGCGGCGATCTCCACGACGCTCCTCGCGGTGCTGTCGGCGGGGGACCACCTGCTGGCGCAGAGCTGCCTGTATGGCGGCACCCATGACCTGCTGACCGGGGACTTCGCCAAATTCGGTCTGGCGGTGGATTTCATCGACGCCGACCAGCGCGATGGCTGGCAGGCGCGCTTGCGGCCCAACACGCGGGCCATCTATGTGGAAGCCATGACCAATCCGCTGCTGGAGGTTGCCGACCTCAAAGCGGTGGTGGAATTCGCGCGCGTCCATGGGCTGGTGTCCATCATCGACAATACGTTCGCGACTCCCATCAACTTTCGCCCCATCGAGGCGGGCTTCGATCTTTCGATCCACAGCGCCACCAAGTATCTGAACGGTCATGCGGACATCGTCGCGGGCGCGG
The DNA here is from genome assembly GCA_035511775.1 of Steroidobacteraceae bacterium. GTDB lineage: Bacteria > Pseudomonadota > Gammaproteobacteria > Steroidobacterales > Steroidobacteraceae > 13-2-20CM-66-19. The sequence goes on from DATKEZ010000014.1 coordinate 27,010, forward strand.
TCGCGGGCGGCGCCGAGCTGATCGAGCGTATCCGGCGCAAGGCCAACCACCTGGGCGGCTCGCTGGATCCGCACGCAGCCTTCCTGCTCAGCCGCGGACTGAAGACCCTCGCCCTCAGGGTGCGTTACCAGAACGACAGCGCGCTCAGGATCGCGCGCTTTCTCGAAGGCCACCCGGCGGTCGCGCGCGTCAATTACGCCGGTCTCGAGACGCATCCGCGACATGCGCGCGCCCGAGGCCTGTTCGCCGGCTTCGGCGGCGTGCTGAGCTTCGAGCTCAAAGGCCCCGCCAGCCGCGCCGATGAGTTTGCCCACAAGGTGCGCATTCCCATCGTTGCGCCGAGCCTCGGCGGCGTACAAACACTGTTGACACGGCCGGCGACCACATCGCACGCCGGGCTGTCGCGCGAAGATCGCCTGCGCCTCGGCATCAGCGACGCGCTGCTGCGCCTGTCGGTCGGAATCGAGGCGATCGAGGACCTGCTCGAGGATTTCGAGCAGGGACTGCGTTGAAGTCGGCGCGCGCGTCCGCAAGTATCGGGTGGCGGGTAACCCGGCCGTCTGTCACGGTGAACGTTTCTTGAAATGAGAGCTACAGCCCTATGTCCGCTTCTGAATGCACCACGCCAGGTCCCGCGAGCGTCACTGCTGCCCCCGCCGCTGCCTTGACCGCCCGTGCCGCCGACGCGCTCGGAGTGGCGCCCTGGCGCACGCCGCTGGAATTGACCGTGCTCGGTGCCATCTGGGGCGGCTCGTTCCTGTTCATGCGGGTCGCCGCGGCAGACTTCGGCCCCTTGCCGCTGGTCGAAGCACGCTTGAGTCTGGGAGCGCTCATCCTGCTGCCGCTCCTGTGGGCCGCGCGCGCGCAGTTCAGCGTCGCGCTGTGGCTGCGCATCGCCGGCATCGCCGCCATCAACTCCGTCATTCCGTTTGCGTTGTTCGCCTGGGGGGCCGAGCGGGCGCCGGCGGGCATCGGCGCCATCAGCAATGCCATGACGGTGATGTTCACCGCGCTGATCGCCTTCCTTTTCTACGGCGAGCAAATCGGCCCGCGCCGGCTCATCGGCCTGGTGGCCGGTTTCGTGGGCGTGGCCATTCTCGCGAGCGGCAGGACCGCGGGCGCGAGCGTCTGGCCCGCGGCGTTGGCGGGCACCACCGCGGCGTTCCTGTATGGCATCGGCATCAACCTGGTGCGCCGTTACCTCACCGGTCCGCCCTCCGGCGCGGTGGCGGCCGCGAACCTCGTGAGCGGCAGCGTGCTGCTGGCCCCGCTGGCGATCTATAACTGGCCGCACCAGGCGATCCCCGCGGGCTCCTGGGTCAGCGCCGTGCTGCTCGGGGTGCTGTGCACCGGCATCGCATTCGTGTTCTATTACCGTCTCATCGGCCGGGTCGGCGCCGCGCGCGCCTCGACCGTCACCTACCTGATACCGCTGTTCGGCGTGATCTGGGCGTGGCTGATTCTCCGGGAACCGCTCACCCTCACCATGGGGTTGGCCGGCGCGCTGATCCTTGCAGGTGTCGCGCTCAGCCAGCGCGAAGTCAGACGCGACGCCAAGCGTTGAGGCGCGGAAACCTGCTGCGCTTCCCGAATCTGCTGAACGCGCGCGATCTGGGCGGCTATCCGACCGTGGACGGGGCGCATACGCGCTGGCGCTCGCTGGTGCGCGCCGATGATCTGGCGCAGTTGACCGCGGAGGGCGTGCGGGCGCTCGCGGATTACGGCATCGAGACTGTCCTGGACCTGCGCTGGCCGGAGGAAGCGGCCCTGCACCCGAGCCCGGTGCCGGCGGCGCTGCCGCAGGTGCGTTACCAGCGCATCTCGCTCCTGACGCACACCGAGGATGAATGGCGGCTGCGCAGCCGCGACGTCGTCAAGGAGCTGTGGAAGTGCGAGGTGCTCGAGCACGTGCGCGTCGAGCTGCGCCACGTGCTCAGCGCCATCGCGGCCGCACCGGCCGGTCCGCTGCTGTTTCACTGCGTCGCCGGCAAGGACCGCACCGGGCTGATCGCAGCGCTGCTGCTGGCTCTCGCGGATGCCGAACCGCAGGCGATCGCGCGCGACTACGCCATGAGCTCGGCGAATCTTCGCGACGGCTATCTCAGGCGCTACGCCGAGGCTGACCCGCAGCGCATTCTGGAGGCGCTGCGCTGCCCCGAGGAGGGGGCATACAACATGCTGCAGTTTCTCGCCGCGGCCGGCGGAGTGCGGGCCTACCTGGCGCACATCGGCCTGCAGGAGGATGAGATCGAGCGCCTGCGTGAGCGGCTGCGCTGAGGCCGCCGCCGCGCGCCAGGAGGCCCCTAGCGCTGCAGGCGCTGAGCGATCAGTCCCGACCAGGGCGGCAGCGTCCACGCGTTCGCGCCGCCCACCGCCTCGAGCACACGCCAGCTCCCGGGCGGCGCGGGGTCGAGCGTGTGCGGCCGGCGGCCGAAGTTAAAGGCGCACAGCAGTTCCTCGGCGGCGTGGGCACGCTGGAAAATCAGAATCTCAGCTTCTGCTTCGATGATCCGCATGGTGCCGTCGCGCAACGCCGGCAGGCGGTTTCTGAGGGCGATGAGGCGGCGGGCCAGGGCCAACTGAGAATTCGGCTCGGCTTCCTGCCGGTCCACGGCCAGTGGCAGGTGCGATTCCGCCACCGGCAGCCAGGGACGCCCGCTCGAGAATCCGGCGTTCGGTGCGTGCGCGGCCCAGGGCATGGGAGTGCGTGCGCCGTCGCGCCCCAGGATCCCTGGCCAGTTGGTGATCGCCTCTGGATCCTTCAGGTCGGCAAACCCGAGAACGGCTTGCGGCAGGCCGAGCTCCTCTCCCTGGTAGAGGAAGATATTCCCGCGCAGGCTGACGAGCAGCAACATCGCCGCCTGCGCACAGGCCCTGCGGTCGGCGGGCTCGGCCCAGCGCGACACCGCCCGCGGCGCGTCGTGATTGGAGAAGGCCCAGCTCGGCCAGGCGCTGCAGCCATCCGCCGGCCAGGCCTCGATGGCGGTGCGCACCAGTTGCGGCGAGAGCGTGTCCGCATACAGGAAGTTGAAGCCGTAGGCGGTGTGAAAGCGGTTTGCGCCCGCGGTAAATGATTTCATCGCGGATTCGCCGTCCTCTCCGCCGACCTCCGCGACCGTGAAGCGCTCGCTAAAGCTATCGGTAAGTGAGCGCACCCGCTCGATGAATCGCACGATATCGGGGTGGGACTTGTTGTTGCGCGGCTGCTGGAAGTCCACCGGGCGGGTGCGGATCCTGCCGTTTGCAGCTGACGGCGGGTTATCCGTCAGCTCAGGATCGTGCATCGCGTAGTCGATAGCGTCCACCCGGAAACCGTCAACGCCGCGCTCGAGCCAGAAACGCGCGCACTCGAGCAATGCGTCCTGCACGGCGGGGTTATGCACGTTCAGGTCGGGCTGTTCGGTCAGGAAATTATGAAGATAGTACTGCCCGCGGCGCGCGTCCCAGGCCCAGGCGGGACCCCCGAACACCGACTGCCAGTTCGAGGGAGGCGAGCCGTCCGCTTTGGGATCCGCCCATACATACCACTCGGCCTTCAGATTGGTGCGATCCGCGCGGCTCTGCCTGAACCACGGATGCTGTTCGGACGTGTGCGAGTAGACCTGATCGATGATGACCCGCAGACCCAGGGTATGCGCCCTCTCCAGCAGGTGATCGAAATCCTGCAGGGTTCCGAAGCTCGGATCGACGCTGCAGTAGTCGGCGACGTCGTAGCCGAAGTCGCGCATCGGCGAGCTGAAGAACGGGCACAGCCAGATCGCATCCACGCCCAGCGAGGCAACATACGCCAGATGGGCGGTGATGCCGGGCAGATCGCCGATCCCATCCCCGTTCGAGTCGGCGAAGCTGCGCGGGTAGATCTGATAGATGCTCGCCCCGCGCCACCATTCCCGCCTGGCGCTCACGGCCCCACCCCCGCTGCGCACACGATGTAGTCCAACGGCGGGACCTCGACGTGGTAGCTCCCCGGCGCGCTGGCGCCCGGTTCGCACGAGCCCACGAGGGAGAAGAAACTGCCGGAGCTCGCGTCGATGGTCACTTGCGCGTTCACGGCAGTGGTCGAGGTGTTGAACGCGATCAGCAGCTCGCGGCCGCTGTGCGGATCGAGGCGTGATACGGCAAACAGCCCCGGCGCGCTCGCATCGGCACGCACCAGCTGCGCTCCGTCTCGCAGTGCAGCGTGGCTGTGGCGCAGGCTCGCGAGCCGTGCGATCGCGCGATACAGCGGGTGCTCGCGGTTGAAGCTGGCGTGCGCCGTGGTGGCATCGGTGCCCAGCAGCGGCTCGCTGTTGTAGGACGCGACCCGGCTCGCGAACATGTCCTGGCGGGCATCCTGGTCGCCACCGCGACCTGCGAATCCCTGCTCATCACCGTAGTACACCACCGGCACACCGCGCAGCGTGAGCAGCATGGCGTGCGCCAGCAGCACCCGCCGCAGTACCTCGTCGGCGGCGATTTCTGGGCGCGCGGCGCGCACGAAATAGGCGAACCGTCCTTGATCGTGATTGCTGATGAAGGTGGGCAGTTGCCGCGCCGCGGCCGCACCTCCCTCATAGAGCGCGTCCTCCTCGAACAGCCGCGTCAGTACCTCGGTGCCCTGCGAGCCGGCGACGGTGGCGCGCAGCGCTGCGGCAAACGCGAAATCCAGCACCGCCGGCAGCTTGTCGACCCGCGTGTGCAGGGCGAGCGGCGCGGCATCCGCGGCCGCAGTGTAGGCTTCCCCGAAGATGTGGAAATTTGCAATGCCCCGGGCCCGGGCGCGCGCCAGCATGGCCGGCACGAAGACCTGCCAGAACTCCGGGTTGACGTGCTTGGCCGTGTCGATGCGCAGCCCGTCGATGCCGTACTCGTCAATCCACGCGCCGTAGATATCGATGAATCCCCGTACCACGCGCGGGTTCTCGGTCATGAGATCGTCGAGTCCGAAAAAATCCCCGAACGTCGAGCTCTCACCGCTGAAGGTCGAGTTGCCGCGGTTGTGGTAGTAGATAGGGTCATTCAGCCAGTCCGGAACCTTGACGTGCTCTTCACCCCGCGGCACGTAGGGCGTGTAGGCGTAGTCAGGACGCGTGAGATGCACGAAGTTCTCGGCCGTCTGGTGCTGAGCGTCATCCCCCAGGAAGCCGCTGTTGATCGGCTCACCCTGCAGCCCGCCGCGCCTCTGGTAGGGGTAATCCGCGTGTGAGCGATACGGGCAGGACCGGCTCGGGCATTCGCGATAGGCGATTACGTCTGCGGTGTGATTGACGACGATGTCCAGATAGAGCTTCATGCCGCGCCCGTGCACGGCCTCGACCAGCGCGTGAAAATCCTGGTTGGTGCCGAAGTGCGGATCGACGCGGGTGAAGTCCGTGATCCAGTAGCCGTGATAGCCGGCCGATGCCGCGCCTGCAGCGCCCTGCACGGGTTTGTTCCTGAACACCGGCGCCACCCAAACCGCCGTTGCACCGAGCCCCTGGATGTAGTCGAGCCGCGAGATCAGGCCCTTCAGATCCCCGCCGTGATAGAACGCCTTGTCGCTCGGATCGAAACCTGTAGTCAGACGTCCGCCGGACAGCCCGCCGCGATCGTTGGAAGCGTCACCGTTCTCGAACCGATCGGGCAGCAGGAAGTAAATGATCTCGTCCTGCGGTGCTCGAGCGCGAAAGTCCGCGGCCAGCGCGCAGTTGAGCAGCGACAGCGCACCCAGCACCGCCCACGCCAGGCAGTCGCGCGCGGTCGGCGCCCGCAGTGGTGATTGCGCCATGGTCATTCCCGGCCGGTGCTGCGCGATCCGCGCCCGTCCGGCCGGCGCAAAGCGCGCCGGCCGCAGCGAGCGCCAGATCTAGAACTTGAAGTTCAGTCCGAAGAAGAAGTCGCGTCCGAAGGTCTCGTAGTCCCGGGTGCGCGCGGTGCTCACCGAGTAATCGATGAACGGCGTGTTGGTGAGGTTGTTCACCTGAAACAGCACCATCAGCCCCTGGGCGCGACCCTCCTTGAATTCGTAGCTCGTCTGGAAGTCCGTAATCAGCTCGTGCCTCACGTACTCGAGGGCGCGGTCGCCCGCGAAGTCGGTGATTTCGCCGATGTAGTTAGACCGATAGCGCGAGGCGACGCGTGCCGCGAAGCCATACTTCTCGTAATAGAGCATGGCGCTCGCCACCGTCTTCGACAATCCGGGCAGCGTAATGGTGGAGGACGTGGTCCCGCCTGCGACCTGCCCCAGGACGTTGATCGAGCTGTCGGTCTCGGAGAGGCTCAGGCTCGCACCGAAGCCGCTCAGCCAGTCGGACAGCAACTCGCCCGGGGCCGAGGCCGTGAGCTCAAAGCCATCGAGCCGGCCGCCGGCACCGTTCACCGGCTGCGTGAAAGTGCCGATGTTCAGACGCGGCGGCTGCCCTGGAGGCGGTGGCGGAAGCTGCCCGACGAGCTGCGACAGATCGAACGAATTGTTGGTCACATCGTAGATGTAGGACTTCAGGTTCTTGTAGAAAGCCGCAATCGAAATGTATGCCTTGTTGGCAAAATACTTCTCGTAAGACAGATCGAGCGCGTCGGCGCGCCAGGGATCGAGCTTCGGATTACCGATCGAGTCCGACGGGATGCCGGTCGTCGTGGACACGTTGAAATCATATCCCGCGTTCATCTGGTCCATGCGCGGCCGGGCAACCTCGCGCGCGGCGCTGATGCGCAGCAGTTGTTGCGCGGGCAGCTCGAATACCAGGTTGGCCGCCGGCAGTACATCGTTGTACTTCTTGCCGTCGCTGATCGGGCTCGCTCCAATGGGCATACCCGTCGCCGGGTTGTTGACCTCGTTGAAGTACATGGAGTTGGAGCTCTGGTCGGTGTGCACCACCTGCACGCCGATGTTGCCGCGCAGCGTGACGCTCGACGACAGCTGATGGTTGAGATTTCCCTTGAGGTATCCAGTGGTGATCTTCTCGAGCACTTCCCAGTTCTTGGCGACCAGGAAGCCGGCGGTGCTATTGGGCACGATCGGCTGGAAGTAGGTGTTGAGCACTCCCGGAACGTTCCAGGCGAGCGAGGGGGGCGTGCCGGAGAAACTCAGGTTGGCCGGCGAAAGCAGGAAGTTGCTCGCAAGCTGGTCGAAGGTGCCTCCGATCGTGTTCAGTCCGGTTTCCGGCTGGTGCTTGGTCTTGGTGCGGTCGTCGTAGTTGGCGCCCAGGACGAAATCGCTGAACCAGCCGCCGGCGGGATGCGCGCCCTCGAGGCGGAAGGATTTCAGCTCATCCACCACGTGCGGGAAGCGGCTGTAACCGCCGCCGTAGATGGTCGGACCGACCAGCACCTGTGCCGGGTTGGTGTATGAGCGCTGCGCGGTGAAGGTCGGCTGTGAGGTGCCCGGCAGGAAGTAACCGACCGTGTCGGTCACGCCACCGATGTACTGCCCCTGCGTCTCGTAGTCGTGCTCGTCGCGCGTGGCACGCGAATAGGCGAGGTCTCCCATCACGCTCCAGGCGTCGCCCTTCCACTTGTTGTTCCAGCCGGCCTGGAAGATCTCGTCGCTGGTGAGGTACAGAAAGTTGCGCGCCAGAGGCACGGAGTTGCCGATGGTGGCGCCCACCAGCGTATCGCCGACGATCTGCAGGTTCGAGTAGTTCGTCGTGTTCGGATAATTGCCGAGGTTGACCTCCAGGCTGCGCCGGTTGTTGTTCTGCAAGGACGAGGTCCAATACAGATCCAGTGTGCTCGTGTACGCGGTGGTCGGCCGCCACTCAACCGTTGCCAGGGCACCGTCACGCACATTGCTGCCGGAGCTCGCGAGCGATTTGACGCCGTCGGTGACATAGACGTTGGCGGGCACACCGGCGTGCTCGGTCCCGTTCAGGTGCCAGGGGTCATACAGCCCCAGCTCCTTGCCGACGACCGGCGAAGAGAGCCGTGCATAACCGACCGCGAGCCCGAGAGTGTTGTCGAGAAACTGGTCGATGAAGGAGAGACTGGCGCGGTAGCCGTTGTTCTTGGAATCGCTGCCGAGACTGGCGTCGGAGTTCTTTTCGCCGCGGATGTCCACCACCGTGGCGCGATGGCCGAACTCGAGCGGGCGGATGGTCTGCAGTGCGATCGTGCCCGAGAGTCCCTGGCCGATGAGGCTCGCATCCGGGGTCTTGTACACGATGACGCCGCTCACCAGCTCGGACGGGTACTGGTCGTACTCGATGCTGCGGTTATCGCCGGTGCTCACCTGCTCGCGACCGTTCAGCAGGCCGGTGGCGAATTGCGGATCGGTGCCGCGGATGCTGATGTCGGAGGCGCGGCCGTCGGAGCGCTGCGAGGTCAGTCCCGGCAGGCGTGAGATGGACTCGGCGATACTCGTGTCGGGCAGCTTGCCGATATCCTCGGCCGAGACCGCCTCGATGATCAGATCCGAATTCTGCTTGGCGGCGATGGCCGTCTCGATGGCCGCCCGTACGCCGGTGACCGTGATGGTCTGCAGAGACTGTTCGGTCGACTCCGAGCCCGTCCCCGCCTGTTCCTGCGAGTAGGCAGGACTCGCCGCCACAGCCAGCAGCAGCAGGACCGAGCCGATCGACACACATCGCACGTGCTGTAAAGGTTCCACGTTCCTTCCCCCTGAAATTGTGGTGCGCTGCAGACGGGGGGTACCCGAGACTCCCCGCGCTCCAGAGCTCGGGTCAGCTTATCGACCCGCCACGAAGGATCGGAAGGCTCGGCATACGTATTCATCTGATCTTCTGGATCTATGCTAAGGTGTTGCGAGAGGGGGACGGACGAGTGAGTCACGAGAAAGCTCACGGGCGTGTACCGGGCAAGGCCACGTCGTTCGACATCGCGTATCGCGCGGGGGTGTCCCAGCCGACCGTGTCGCGCGCTCTGCGGGGCAGCCCGCAGGTGAGCGAGGAGACGCGCAAGCGCGTGCTCGCGGTCGCGCAGCAGCTGAACTACAAGGTCGACAAGAACGCCTCGAACCTGCGGTTCCAGCGCTCCGGTACGCTCGCGCTGCTGATCTTCGAAGACCCCACGCCGGATGACTCCGCGATCAATCCGTTTTTTGTGTCGATGCTGGGCTCGGTCACGCGCGCCTGCGCGCAGCGCGGCTATGACCTGCTGGTCTCGTTCCAGCAGCAGTCGGGCAACTGGCACGAGGAATATGAGGACAGCAGGCGGGCCGACGGCCTGATTCTGCTGGGCTACGGTGATTACCTGCAGTACCGGGTGCGGCTCGAGCGCCTGACCGGCCAGGGCACGCATTTCGTGCGTTGGGGAGCCGTGCATCCCGGGCAGCCGGGACTGTCGATCGGCTCCGACAATTGCCACGGCGGCTACCAGGCCACGCGCCACCTCATCGGGCTGGGCCGCCGCCGACTCGCTTTTCTGGGTGGCGCCTCACGAGGCTGCCCCGAATTCCTCGATCGCTACCGCGGCTTCCTGCGAGCCCTCGATGAAGCCAACTTCCCCGCGACCCCTGCCCTGCAGGTGGACGCCATCACCACGGAGGAGGCGGGCTACGCGGCGGCCAACGAGCTGCGCAGGCGCACCGTTGCGTTCGACGCCATCGTGTGTGCGAGCGATCTCATCGCGCTCGGCGCGATGCGCGCCCTCCAGGAGCATCGGATCGATGTGCCCACGGAGGTCTCCGTGGTCGGCTTCGATGACATACCGGCGGCGGGGCTGGCGAACCCGCCGCTGACTACCATCGCGCAGAACACCCGTCTCGCGGGCGAGGTGCTGGTCGACACGCTCCTCAGGCAGATCCGGGACGAGCTCGCCGAGGCGCGGATGTTGCCGACGCGCCTGGTGGTACGACGCTCATGTGGTGCCGGCGCGGTTTGCCCCGACCAGCTCGCGTTCGCCGGACCGTAGCGATTCCCCGGGCCGTTCCCGGGCCGCCTGCGGAACGCGCAGCACCAGCAGGCCGGCAACCGCCAGACTCACGCCGCCGAGAACCAGTGCGTAGATCGGCGCCCCACCGAACAGCGCGCGCAGCACAAAGCCCAGCACGCTGGCGGCGACGAGCTGCGGAATCACGATGAAGAAGTTGAAAATCCCCATGTATACGCCCATTTTCTTCGCCGGCACGCTGCTCGAGAGCAGCGCGTAGGGGAGCGAGAGGATCGAGCCCCACGCGAAGCCCATGCCCAGCATGGGCAGCAGCAGCCAGTGCGGATCGTGAATGAAGGGAAACGACAGCAGCGCAGCGCCACCCGCCCACAGATTGACGAGATGGCTCACCTGCAGACCCAGCCGGCGTGCCATCAGCGGAATGACCGCTGCGGCCAGTGCGGCAAAGCCGTTGTAGGCCGCGAACAGCACACCGACCCAGTTCGCGGCGCGGTTATAGACTTCCGAATGCGGATCGCTGGCGCCGAAATGCACCTGTGCGACGGCGGCCGTGGTGTAGATCCACATCGCGAACAGCGCCAGCCAGGAGAAGAACTGCACCGGTGCCAGGCGCCGCATGGTCAGCGGCATGGCCGCAAGGTCGTCCATGATGGTGGCGAAGGGGCCCGACCGCAGACCGTGTCTGTGAGCGGTGTGTGCGAGGCCCCACAGCAGCGCACCGCCGAACAGCAGATGGAGTTGTGGGTCGAGGCCGGCAAGTCGCGTAGTGACTACGCCGGCCAGCCCGACCACACCCCACAGCACGCCCTTGAAGGGTTGCCAGCCCCGAGTGGGCGGCATCAGCGCCAGAGCCGGCGTCGCATCCTCGAAGGACAGCAGCGTGTCCGGCGGGTACTCGCGTGTTCGGATCACCGTCCACAGGATTGCGGCCAACATCACACCGGCGCCCAAGTCGAACGCGTAGCGCACCGTATCAGGAACCGCCGCCACCCCGGACGGGCCGGCGGCATGGTTACTGACGCCCGCCTGCGCGAGCAGCCAGGGAAGCATGCTGGCCACCACCGCCCCGGCGCCTATGAAGAACGTCTGCATGGCGTAGCCGGCGGGTCTCTGCGCCGCCCGCAGCTGATCTCCCACGAACGCCCGGAAGGGCTCCATGGACACATTGATGGCGGCATCGAGCAGCCACAGCAGCCCCGCTGCGACCCACAGGCTCGGCGAGCGTGGCATGAGCACCAGCGCCGCCGACGACAACAGGGCGCCCACCAGGAAGTACGGCCGACGGCGCCCGAGCCGTGTCCAGGTCCGGTCCGAGAGGTAGCCGATGATCGGCTGCACCAGCAGGCCGGTGAGCGGTGCTGCCACCCACAGCAGCGGCACCTGTTCGAGCCCCGCGCCCAGTGTCTGGAATATGCGACTGACGTTGGCGTTCTGCAGGGCGAAGCCGAACTGCAGGCCGAGGAATCCGAAGCACATGTTCCAGATCTGCCAGAATGACAGATGCGGCTTGGCAGCGGCCGGCGTCCCCGTGTCTTGCGCGGGCATGGGGGTTTCACCTCTTCGGGGACATGCGCCTGTGGCTCTGCCGTGCGACCCGCCGCTCATGCCGACGAGTTATTCACCGAGCGTTCAGCGCCGTTGCAGGATACTCCTCATCGCACCGGATTGAACGCGCTCCCGAGCGGCCCAACTTTTTCAGCGCGGGCACATTTTTCGCCACGTTCGGATTTGAGCTCGTGTCACTCCGGTGCACTCCCTTGGCGCTTACGCTCGCTCCCGCAAACATTCCCGAGGAGCCCAGCGATGGAAATTACCGGTGGCTGCCTGTGCAGGGCGGTCCGTTATTCGATCGGCGCCGCGCCCATCCTCACCCGCACCTGCTGGTGCCGCGTCTGCCAGTACATCGGCGCCGGCAGCGCCACCGTGAATACCTGCTTCCCGAGCGCGGCGGTGATGGTGAGCGGTGAGCTGCGCGAGTACCATCTGATCGCCGACAGCGGCAACGTGGCGCGCCGGCGCTTCTGTCCGGCCTGTGGAACGCATCTCTTCAGCGCCTCGGAAGCGCGGCCGCACCTGATTTTCGTGCGCGCCGGTACGCTCGACGACCCCGAGCTCATCAGGCCCAGCGTGACCATCTGGACCTCGAGCGCGCCGAGCTGGGCGTGCTTCGACGAGCGGCTGCCGAAGGTCGAGCGTCAGCCGCCGCCGGCGGCCTAGCGCGACGGAAGTCCCAGCGCCTGCCGCAGCTGTGCCGCCGTCATGAGGCGGGTGTAGACCGCCGTCCCGACATCGAACTCGCGCGCGCGAGCGAGCGGCCCGACGACCACCGGTTCGAAGCCCGCATCTCTCACCAGTCGCTGCGCTGCCTCGAGCGCCTGGGTGTCGTCCCCGGCGAGTGGGATGGCGATCCGCTCGCCGCTGCGGTGCGCTTCGCTCGCGAGGTCCCCGGAGTTTATGGCGTTGAATGCCCTCACCAGGCGCACGCCCGGCAGAAACTCCGTCGAGCTCACGCCGGTACCCTTGCGGCGTGCCTCCACCGCCATGTCGCCATCGCGTTGCGGATAGGGATTGCCGGTGTCGAGCACGATCTTGCCGCTGAGCTCGGTCCTCAGGTCACGCCCGATCTGCGGCAGCGCCCCGTAGGGCACCGAGATCAGCACCACGTTGCCGAACAACGCCGCCTCGCGCGGCGTGCCCGCCCGCGCCCTGGGTCCGAGCGAGCGCGCCAGCCCCTGGAGCTGCTCGGGGTGCCGCGAGGAGAGCAGCACCTCATGGCCCGCCTTCACCCACAGTGAGGCGAGGGTCCCACCGATGTGTCCCGCACCGATGATGCCGATCTTCAGTGGCGCCTCTGCCGCGGGCACCGCGCCCGCGGCGCCCGCGGTCGCCGCCGTGCATGCCATGAGCGCAACCGCGGCCGCAGCCCCCAATGCCCACAGGTCTCGGGTCGCGCCGCTCACTTCGGCGAGAACTCGACCCTCGTCTGCCAGTGAGGCACGGCGGGGTGATCGGTTTCGATCACCAGCGTGCCGTGCGCGTGCGCATCGCTCGCCGCGAGACGGATCTCGGCCAGGTCGCCACAGCCCGCCACGACCGGCAGCGGCGTCAGTACCGAGATGGCCTTGGCCGCCTTGACGTCCGCCGCAGCTTCGCTCGAGGGCTCGATACGCGCCGCGGTGATCTGCGCGCTCGGCACCGTCACGAAGCGATACTGCACGCTCCCCACCCAGCCGCCTTTGGGCGGCTTGCCCGCGGAGTCGAAACTCGCCGAATAGGTGAGCGATGGCTCGACCAGTTTGATCTGCCGGGGTTGCGGCGGCACCAGCTTGTGGCGCACCGCCAGTCCCTGCAGCTTCCACTGGGCCAGGATCTGCAGCGGGAAGCTGCTCTGACAGCGCACCGAATATAACCCGCGCCACTCGGAGCCCTCCTGGCTGAGTGCAATCCTCTGATTGTTGCTGCCGAGGGCAAACAGGAATACCGACCCCGGCGTCACCAGCGCATCGCGCGTCACGGTCGCCTTGATGTCGTACATCCCGATGTCGTGGTTGGCCGGATATTCGGCCGGCGTCTGATCGTGCACCTGCACATCGCAGGCCCCGAGCATGAGCGCCACGGGAACCCACGTGAGCCGGATGAGCCTGAACATGCTGCCCCCTTCGTTGCTGGCCGACGCCGATAGCCGGGGAGCCGGTATTGTCAGGGAGTCAGGGCCCGCCCTTACAGGCCGGCATCCTCCGGATCGGCCGCGAACGCATCGCCCGGGCGCACCGCCGCCGCGTCCGGCGCCCGGGCCCGAAAAACCAAAACCCGCGCCCTATTTCTTTCTCCGGGCTCCGGAACGCTTCGCCGCTCTGAAGGAGATGCCCGCGCGCATGGCCTTCTGCTGAACCGCAGCCGCCGTGCGCCCGAGCTTCTTGGCGACCTGTCCGGTTGGGGTTCCCGCCTTCGCGAGTGCCTTCAGAGTTTTCAGCTCACGGGCGCTCCAGGATGCGCCATCGTTCGGTGGACGTCGTGCCATCGTTCCTACTCCACAATCACCCAACGGAGGGCCGGGCTGGGCATGATACACGGATCACTGGCCAAGCGCGCGCCGAAGTGCAATCGTAACATGTTGGAAATAGCGCAGCCAGCGCAAGTCAAGGGTTAGATGTTGCTTCGGCGCAGCGCGCCGGAGTGATCTGTTGCCGCGCCCGTGCCCGCGGTACAGCCTAAGCGCCAGGCACCTCATCTTGCTCCGATTCAGACTGACTGCGCTGCAAAGCTGCCGCGCAGTGCTGCAACTGACCTGAGGGTCAATGCACGACACCGACGGTGACTGATGATCGTACGCAGCGTCGGCGATAGACGACAACCGAACACGTCAACATGACGAGCCCGCCGCGCCGCAGGTGTGCAGTCACAGCGGTGTGCCGGTCCTCAGGCAGGCGGCATCAACCGCGTTGGAGAGCAGCATCGCGATGGTCATCGGACCCAGACCGCCGGGCACCGGGGTGATCCAGCCGGCACGCTCGGCCGCACGCTCGAACTCGACATCGCCGACGAGTTTGCCGGAAGCGCTGCGGTTGATTCCCACGTCGAATACCGCGGCCCCCGGACGGATCCAGTCCCCGGGGATGAAGCCGGCCTTGCCCACCGCGGCCACCAGCAGCTCGGCGCGCTCGACTTCGGCCCTGAGGTCGCGGGTTCCCGTATGGCACACGGTCACGGTGGCACGCGCCAGCAGCAGCTCCAGCGCCATGGGCCGGCCGACGATGTTGGAAGCGCCCACCACGGTCGCGCGCAGGCCCGGGAGCGCCAGGCGGTACTCCTGCGCGAGCCGGATCACACCGTAGGGCGTGCAGGGACGGAGCCTGGGTCTCTTCTGCGCCAGCAACCCCGTGTTCACCGGATGGAAGCCGTCGACGTCCTTGACGGGATCTACGGCATCCATCACCCGGTTGCTATCCACCCCGGCAGGCAGAGGCAGCTGCACCAGGATGCCGTCGATGCGCTCATCGTGATTGAGCGCGTTGATGAGGGCGAGAATCTGCCCTTCGCTGGTGTTCACCGGCAGGTCGTGCGCGAAGGACTCGATCCCGGCCTCCTGCGAGGCGCTGCGCTTGTTGCGCACGTACACACTCGAGGCCGGATCTTGCCCCACCTGCACCACCGCGAGTCCGGGGCGCCGTCCGTGGCGCGCGACGAACTGCGCCGCACGCGCCGCGACCGCGGCGCGCACCCGGGCGGCGACCAGCTTGCCGTCGAGCAGCACCGCGCCGCCGGCGGTACGCGGCGGCGCGGGGGCGGCGTGCCCGGCGGCGGCACCGGCTTTGGCTGTTGGCGCGCTCATCAGTAGCGGTAGTGATCGGGCTTGTAGGGACCGGACTCGTCCACGCCGATGTAGCGCGCCTGGCTCTTGGTGAGGGTCGTGAGCTGCACGTCGAGCTTCTTCAGCTGCAGCCGCGCCACTTTCTCATCGAGCTGCTTGGGCAATACATGAACACCCACCGCATACTTCTCCGGGTGGCTGAACAGCTCCACCTGCGCGATCGTCTGATTCGCGAAGCTCGAGCTCATCACGTAACTCGGGTGGCCGGTGCCGCAGCCCAGGTTCACGAGCCTGCCTTCCGCCAGCAGGATGAGCCGCCGGCCGTCGGGCAGGATGATGTGGTCGACCTGGGGCTTGATGTTCTCCCACGGGTAGCGCTTCAGGCTCGCGACGTCGATCTCGTTGTCGAAGTGGCCGATGTTGCACACGATGGCGTTGTGCTTCATGCGCTGCAGGTGATCGTGCGTGATCACCTGGAAGTTGCCGGTCGCGGTGACGAAGATATCGGCCTTGTCGGCCGCGTACTCCATGGTGACCACGCGATAGCCCTCCATGGCCGCCTGCAGCGCGCAGATCGGATCGATCTCGGTCACCCACACCTGGGCCGAAAGCGCCCGCAGCGCCTGGGCCGAGCCCTTGCCGACATCCCCGTAACCGCACACCACGGCGATCTTGCCCGCCACCATGACGTCGGTGGCCCGCTTGATGGCGTCCACCAGCGACTCGCGGCACCCGTACAGGTTGTCGAATTTGCTCTTGGTGACCGAGTCGTTGACGTTGATCGCGGGGAACGCGAGCTTGCCCTCCTTCGCCATCTGGTACAGACGCTTCACCCCGGTGGTGGTTTCCTCGGTGACGCCCCGGATCTGACGGATGCGCGTGGAATACCAGCGCGGATCGCTCTTGAGCCGGGCGCGGATCGCGGCGAACAGTGCGCGCTCCTCGTCGCTGCCGGCCTTGGCGATCACCCCGGGGTCGCTCTCGGCTCTCACGCCCAGATGCAACAGCAGCGTGGCGTCACCGCCATCGTCGAGGATCATGTTGGAGTAGCCGCCGTCGGACCACTCGAAGATCCGGTGCGTGTACTCCCAGTAGTCCTCGAGCGACTCCCCCTTCCAGGCGAACACCGCGGTGCCGCGCGCGGCGATGGCGGCGGCGGCGTGATCCTGGGTAGAGAAGATGTTGCACGAAGCCCAGCGCACACTCGCCCCGAGCGCCTGCAGGGTCTCGATGAGCACCGCGGTCTGGATGGTCATGTGCAGGGAGCCGGAGATGCGCGCCCCCTTCAGGGGCTGAGTGCGCGCGAACTCCTCGCGTATCGCCATGAGACCGGGCATCTCGGTCTCGGCGATCGCGATCTCCTTGCGGCCCCAGTCCGCAAGTGCGAGGTCGGCGACGCTGTGATCGTTCGCGGCGGCGGCGGATTTCAGTGTGGCGTTC
>DATKEZ010000015.1:0-3033 GCA_035511775.1 Steroidobacteraceae bacterium
CGCCGCGCCCGATGACGGCGGCGTAGGCGCGCTCGGCATCCGCGTAGCGCTTGTCGGAGAACAACAGCTCGCCGCGCCTGAACTGCACCTCATCGAGCTGCGGACTTTGCGGGTAGCGCTGCACGATCCGATCCAGCGTGCCGAGCGCCTGCCCGGACTGGCCGGTGGTCTCATAAGCGCGCGCCAGCTGATAGAGCACCTGGTCGTTGCGCGCATAGTCGGGGAATGCCTTGAGCAGCGTCGTGTAAAGCTTGATCGCCTCGGCCCCCTGCAAGTCCACCGCGGTGACTTCCTGTTCCAGCCGCTGCATCTCGCCGGCGTCGAGGTTGAGGTCCCCGAGACGGCGCAGGGCCTCGGCGCGCAGCTTCGGATCGGTATTCTGCAGCTCGAGGAAGTGGCGATAGTTCTCCATCGCCCGGGAAACGCTGGCGCTCACCATCGTGTCGCGATGCACCTCGACCTTGCGCGAGCCGAGATCCCCGATGGTGGGCTGCGCTGCGGAGGAGGCACTCTGCGCCGAAGCCCGCGGCGTGCCCGCGAGCAAGGCGAGCGCCAGCGCTGGCGCGAAGCATGCAGGAGCAGTCACGCGCGCGCTCATCGCGGCGGCTCCGCCGCCTTGGGCACCGGAGCCACCTCGGGCGGCGCCGGGACCTGCTCGGGCGGTGCCGGGGCCTGCTCGGGCGGCGCCGGGGTCTCTTCGGCCGGCGCGGCCTGATTGCCGCCTGCGCTTCCCTTCGGGGTGTCCGCGCTGGCGGCGCGATCGTACATGCTCGCGAGCGCAAAGCGCGCCTGTACCTCGTAGGCGGCGAGTCGATCCTTCTGCTCCTCGAGCTGATGAGCGGCGAGCCGCGCGAGAAAGACACTCTGTTTCTGCTCGGTGCCGCCGAGGCGCGCCTGCAGGGTGTCGATGCGCTGCTTCAGCTCGGTGACGCGGGCCGCGAACTCCCCGGTGTTGGTCGGCACGCTCTTGCGGTCGCGCTCCACGCGGATCCAGCGGCTCTGTGCCTCATGCAGCGCGAGACTGAGATCCTTCAGCCCGCGATGCTCCTGCCACAAGCGCGCATTGAAGGCGTCGTGCAGGCGAAACTGCAATACCCCCTTGATCAGCGCCAGTCGCACGCGCAAGTCCGCGTACTCGGGTGTGTCGGGAGCCGCGGCGAGCGCCGCCTCTACACGCTGCACGCGCGCCCACTGCTCGCGCTCGGCCGTGGTGCCGAGCGCGGCCATGTCACGTTGCGTTTCGATGGTGCGCAGCTCATTTGCCAGCGTGACGTTGCGCTGCTGCAGTTTCTCGACCACGCCTGAGGCCAGCAGCGCATCCGCCCGTGGCAGCCGCTCGGCGTAGGCGCGCTCGCGCGTCTCGATCATGTCCTGGAAGGCGCCCATGCTGTCGCCCCAGCGCTCCAGCGTGCCGTTCAGATACACCAGGTCGCGGTAGTTCTTGAGCCCCTCCTGGAAATCGTGTCCCGCCAGCACCGCGTACAGATAACGCGACTCGGGCGCATCGGGCAGGCTCTTCAGCTGCCAGAACCAGCCGTAACGGGCGCCCAGATCGGTGCCCAGCACGCGCTCGAGCAGGTCACCCTTCTCGATGCGCGCGATGGCCTGATCCAGCTGCCCGTTCTCGGCGTCGAAGGATTTGACCGCGCTCTCGTAGTACTCGGCGGACTGCGCGTTGGCGTTCAACTTGCCGAAGGCGTAGGGCACGGCGAGGTAGGACTCCTGCACGGCCGCGTCCAGTACGTCGCGACTGCGCAGCTCCATCCACGGCGTGAGCGCCCCCTGATAGTCCCCCAGCGCCGCATCCGCCCAGCCGATGCCGAGCAGCGCCTTGTTCGAGTACGGACCGTTGAGCCGCACCCGCGCGAGCGGCGCTCGCGCCCGCGCCGGCTGGTTGGCCTGCAGGTACGCAAACCCGAGGGCGAGATTGGCGCGGTCCTTGAGCGCCTCCAGCTCAGCATTTGCGGCGAGCATGGTGCCGACGGCGCTGAGGAACGGGTCGGCATCGTTGAGCCGTCCATTACGTACCAGCGCCACCCCCAGGTTGAAGCGCGCGTAGGCGGACCAGATCTGCGGGCCACGCCAGCTCGCCAGCAGGCGGATGGCCTCATCGTAGCGTCCCTCGTGCATCAGCACGTTGCCGAACAGCAGCTCCTTCTGTGCCTCCAGCTCCGGGGACATGCGCCCGTTCACCTTGCGCAGCGCCGCGTCCGCGCGCTCGAGATAGCCGCGTGCGTACCACACCTGCGCCAGATAGAACCAGGCGCGGTTGCGCACTCCCGTGGGCACATCGTCGGTCAGCAGCCTCTCGAAGCGTTCGCCCGCTTCGTTGTGCATCCCGAGCGCCAGGTACAACCCGCCCTCGAGCAGCTGCGCTTCCTCCGCATGGTGCGGCACGCGGCCCCAGTGCTCGTAAGCGAGCAGTCGGGTGAGGGCCGCGAAGTCCTCGTTCTGATAGAAGTAGAACAGCGCGTCGCCGTAGTGCAGATCACGGATACGCGTGATCGGGAGCTTCTCGGGGTCGTGTTGCCGTGCGCTCGCCGCGCCGGCCGGCAGCGCCAGCACGGCGACTAGAAGCAGCGCACGCATGGAGGCGAGTCGCGTCAAGGGCTATTCCCAGTCCTTGATCTCGAACTCCGGCTGCAGTTTCCTCTGCCGGTCATCGATCTTGAGCTCCAGGTACTTGGCGCCGACGCCCTTCTCGAACCTGAGCGAGGCGCCGCGCTTGTAAGCGCGCTCGTTCGGCCCCTTGCCGTTGAAGAAGGCGACCAGCTCGTGCGCGCCGACCTTGAGGTTGCCGAGATACAGGCGCTGCACGCCGCCCTTGAGCAGCGCCTCGACTTCGCGCGGCGTATACAGGTAGTTGATGACCTCCTTCCGATCGAGCTTCAGCTGCACCGAATCGAGCGCGAAGAAGCTCCCGACGTCCACCGACAGGAACACCGCCACCTGGGTGTTGGCCGGGAACAGCAGCTCCTCCTCCAGAATGAACAGGTCCTTGTTGAGATCGACCACGTCCTTCTTCAGATCCTG
>DATKEZ010000016.1:0-11466 GCA_035511775.1 Steroidobacteraceae bacterium
CGCACGCCGCCGCGCTCCAGCACCAGGGCGAAGGCGCGCAGCGCGTTGAGCGGCAGCCTCTCCATGGTGACTAATTTAGACCACGTAGCCGCGGTACGCACCAGCGGCGCCTGTTACGGTGGCGCGCATGGCTCTGACAGGACTACCGGGTGCCATCGTGCTGCTGCTGCTTGCCGCCACCGTCACACCCGGACCCAACAACCTGCTGATGCTGCGCATCGGACTCGAGCACGGGCTGCGCGCGGTGCTCGCACCCGCCACCGGGGTGGTCCTGGGGGGCGTTGCCATGCTGCTGCTGAGCTGCGCGGGGCTCGCGCGAGCGTTCGTGGCGCATCCCTGGCTGCGTGCGGCCACCGCGATCTGCGGGGCGGGCTGTGTGATGGGGCTCGGCGTGCGGCTGATCTGCGGCAGCGCTGCCGCGGCGGCGCGCGTAACGGTGCGCTCCGCGACCGGCGGCGCACCTGATCTGCTGCGCATGTTTCTCTTTCAGTTCGTCAACCCAAAGTCGTGGCTGCTGGTGTTGACGATCACCGCAGCGGCGAGCGCCGCCGCGGTATCTGTGGCGACGCTCGTCGCACTGTTCATTGTCATCCCCTACGGGTGCCTCGCGCTCTGGGCCGGTGGCGGCTCCCTGGCAGCCGGCCTGTTGCACGACACCAGGGCCCGGGTGCGCTTCGAGCGCTTGACCGGCGCGCTGCTCGCGCTGTCGGGGCTGCTGCTGCTGTGGTAACCGGCCGTGCCCGGTGGCAGGTTGTGGCGATTGCCGGGAGTCTGCGGCGCGACTCACTCAACCGCAGACTCGTTGAAGCCGCCGCCGAGTGCGCACCCGAGGACCTCGAGCTGTGCGTGTACCGGGGACTCGGCGAGCTGCCGCCATTCAACGAGGATCTCGAGCCGGGAGCGTTCGCCGCAGGGCCGGTGCGTGCGCTGAGCGATCAGGTGGGCGCGGCGCAGGGACTGCTGATCGCCACGCCCGAATACAACCACTCCGTTCCGGGAGTGCTCAAGAATGCGATCGATTGGCTCTCACGCCCGTCATCGGGGGAGGTGCTGGTCGGGAAGCCCGTGGCGGTGGTGGGCGCGAGCGCCGGACGCTGGGGCACGCGGCTCGCGCAGGCCGCGCTGCGCCAGGCGCTGTTCGCGACTGAGTCCCTCATCGTCACCGGCCCCGCGCTCTACCTCGCCCGGACGGATGCGCCCTTCGACACCAGCGGACGCCTGGCCGATGAGGCGGCGCGCGGCGCGTTGCGGCAGATACTTGAGGCCCTGGCGCAGATCATGCGCACCCGCGCCTGACAGCGGCGCCCGCCAGGGCCGCAGCCTCAGCGGACCTCGACTGTCTCGACCAGCATCACCTCGCAGGCGCCGGCGCCGGTATCGGTGCGTGTGAGGGAGGTACGCACCCACGCCCCGTCATCGCGTGTCGCGTCAACCAGCGTACCGTTGAGGTGTACCACCTGGCCCACGCGCAGACGCCCGAGCTCGGAGCGGATGCGCGCGTCCGCCGGGATGACGTGGGTGTTGGCACTGTGAACGATCACGTCCTCGCGGGCGATAGGCAGCGGCCCGCGCGGGCGCCAGCTGTAGAAGCGCGCCTCCTGCGAGATGTCGAACGCTGCCAGCACCTGGTTGTCGGACATCGGCCCCCAGCCCAGCGCCAGATCCTCGGGGACGAGATCCGCGAGCCGGTCGAAGCGGTAGTCTTCGCGGCTGAGAATCCGCGCGGTGATGTCATAACTGGCCCGCGGTGTCAGCAGCCAGCGGCCGTGCCGCAGCGGCGCTGCACGCTCAATATCAGTTTGCACCGGATCATCCGGCGCGAGCGTACCGTCCAGCGGATGAAGGGGGCGGCTTTCCCAGCGCTGCCACGCGCTGTAGGTGCCGAACAGCAGCGTCGCCGCCAGCAACGCAGTGCGCAGGTGCATCATGCGGCGATCTTCGCCCCCGGTGACGCCCGGCGGCGTGACCGGTATCGCGGATCAGACTGGCTGCGGAGCCTGCCCTCCCGGGACGCCCGTCCGCCGTGGTACCTTCGTGACCTGGACATTAATAAGGAGTCGCTCCCGGATGCCCAGCAAAGTTCCCGATGGCCACAGGCGTGGATGGATAGTTCCGATCGGCGGTGCGGAGAATAAGGAGAACGACCGCCGGATCCTCGAGCGCTTCGTGCGCGTCTCGGGCGCCGCGGAGGCGGACATCGTCGTCATCCCGACCGCCAGCCGCGTGCACGAGACCGGCGCGCGCTACGAGCAGGTGTTCTCCGACATCGGCGCGGCGCGCGTGACCGTCATGGATTTCGATACGCGCCGCGACTGCCAGGAGGAGGGGCGCCTCAGGCGCATCGAGGCAGCGAGCGGCATCTTCTTCACCGGGGGCAACCAGCTGCGGCTCACGACGCTGCTGGGCGGCACAGCGGTCGCGAAGCTCATCCGCCTGCGTAACGCGCAAGGCGTCACCGTCGGCGGCACCAGCGCGGGCGCCAGCATCCTCTCCGAGCACATGATCGCCTCGGGCGATGAAGGCTCCTCCATGATCGCCGGCAGCGTGCGGCTCGCGCCGGGCTTGGGGTTAACCAACCGCTTCATCATCGACCAGCATTTCCGCCAGCGTGACCGGCTGGGCCGCCTGCTCACCGCGCTCGCTTACAACCCGTTCGCGATCGGTATCGGGCTCGACGAGGATACGGCGGCCTTCATCGGGCCCGACGAGACCGTCGAGGTCGAGGGGAGCGGTGGCGTGACCATCGTCGATGGGTCGGAGGTCAGCTATTCGTCCATCGACACGGTCGAGGACGGACAGCCGGCCTGCATGCTGGGCCTGCGGCTGCACCTGCTGGTGGCGGGCGCGACTTTCAACCTGCACACCCGCATCGCCGCCGCAGGTACGCTGATCCAGTCCAGGGAGTGATTGTCAGGGAAGCCCGTCGCGCGCGGCGAGTTACCTTGAACAGTACGGTTCCCCTAAAGCAACACCATGCGCATCCTCGATCGTTCGGTCTACGTCGGTCCTTCGCTGTACGCGCGCTTCCCGGTCATCCGCCTGGAGCTCGAGCTCGGGGCGCTGGAAGCCTGGCCCACCGCTCGCCTGGGGAGCGTGTTCGTCGATGCGCTGAGTGAGGCGCTCCCGGGCCTCGCCGAGCACGGCTGCTCCTACCGTGAGCCGGGCGGCTTTTTCCGCCGCATGCGCGAGGGCGAGGGCACCTGGCTCGGGCACGTGCTCGAGCACGTGGCGATCGAGCTGCAGAACATCGCCGGCGAGGCGGTCACCTTCGGCAAGACGCGCAGCGCGGCTGCCCCGGGGGTGTATACGGTGGTCTACGAGTACGCGCAGCGTGATGAGGGCGTCGCGGCCGGCGAGCTCGGGCTGCGCCTCCTGTGCTGGTTGCTGCCCGAGGCGCTGCGCCCGGCCGGCAGCGTGCCCGAGGGCTGGAACTGGCCCGAGGCGCGCGATCAGTTCATCCGCTTCGCGCAGCGCCGCGCCCTCGGGCCGTCGACCGCATCGCTGCTGCGCGCCGCGGAAGCGCGCGGCATCCCGTGGCTGCGCCTGAACGATCAGTCCCTGGTGCAGCTCGGCCACGGCAAGTACCAGCAGCGCATCCAGGCGACCGTCACCGGCCGCACCCCGCATATCTCGGTCGAGCTCGCCAGTGACAAGGAGGAGACCAACAAGATCCTCGCAGGCCTCGGCCTGCCGGTGCCGCAGCAGGAGCTGGTGCAGAGCGAAACACAGGCGGTGCGCGCGGCGCGCCGCCTCGGCTTTCCGGTCGTCACCAAGCCCTACAACGGCAACCACGGCCGGGGCATTTCCATCCGCCTGAGCTCGGACGAGGAAGTGGCGCACGGCTACACCGTGGCGCGCGAGCATTCGCGCTCGGTGATCGTCGAGAGCTTCCTCGAGGGCGACGATCATCGCCTGCTGGTGGTGAACGGTGAGCTGGTGGCCGCCACGCGGCGCACGCCCGGGCACGTCGTGGGCGACGGCGAGCACGACGTCGCCCAGCTGATCGAGATCGTGAACTCGGATCCGCGCCGCGGGGTAGGGCACGAGAAAGTGCTCACCCGGCTCGAGCTCGATGCGCAGGCGCACAAGATGCTCACGCGCGCGGGACTCACGGCCGAGTCGGTGCCCGAGAAGGGCCGGATCGTGTACCTGCGCTCCACCGCCAACCTCTCTACCGGCGGCACCGCCACCGACGTCACCGACGTCATTCATCCCGACAACCGCGAGATGGCCGAACGCGCCGTGCGCGCCATCGGGCTCGACGTGGGAGGAGTCGACTTCCTGTCGAAGAACATCACCGAGAGCTACCGCAAGATCGGCGGCGGCATCTGCGAGGTGAATGCCGCGCCGGGTTTTCGCATGCACGTGGCGCCCTCCGAGGGCACGGCGCGCGACGTCGCGGCTCCGGTGATCAACATGCTGTTCCCGCTGGGCGCCCCCGCGCGCGTGCCGATCGCGGCCATCACCGGCACCAACGGCAAGACCACCACCGCGCGCATGCTGGCGCATCTCACCAAGATGGCCGGCTTCACCCCCGGACTCACCACCACCGACGGCGTCTACATCGACGGCCAGCGCACGGTGCAGGGCGACATGACCGGCCCGGTTTCCGCGCGCATGGTGCTCGCCGATCCGCAGATCGACATCGCGGTGCTCGAGACCGCGCGCGGCGGCCTGCTGCGCGCCGGCATGGGCGTGAACGAGGTGAACGTCGGGGCGGTGCTCAACGTGCAGGCCGATCACCTGGGACTGAAGGGCATCGACACGCTCGAGCAACTCGCCGAAGTCAAGCGCATCGTCGTCGAGGTCGCCACCGACTGCGCGGTGCTCAATGCCGATGACCCGCTGGTGCTGAAGATGTCCGGCTACACGGAAGCGAAGAACATCTGCTACGTCACCCTGAATCCCGAACATATGCTGGTGCGCGAGCACATACGCGCCGGCGGGCGCGCCTGTGGGCTGGAGGCGGGCGTGAACGGGCACATGATCACCCTCTACGACCACAACAGCCACATTCCGCTGCTGTGGACGCACCTGATTCCCGCGACTCTCGAGGGCCGCGCCACGCACAACGTGCAGAACGCGATGTTCGCCGCGGCGATGGCGTTCACGCTCGGCATCAAGCTCGACGCGATCCGCCAGGGTCTGCGCACCTTCGACTCGACGTTCTTCCAGGCTCCCGGGCGCATGAACGTGTTCAACGAGCACCCCTTCAAGGTGCTGTTCGACTACGGACACAACGCCCACGCGGTGGCGGTGATGAGCGATCTCGCACAGCGCCTCGACGTCACCGGCAGGCGCATCGTGGTGCTCGCCGGTCCGGGGGATCGGCGTGACGAGGACCTGCAGGCCATCGCCCGTGCGGTCGCGGGCCGCTTCGACCACTACATCTGCCGCCGCGACGACAATCTGCGCGAGCGCGCGCCCGAGGAGGTGCCGCGCATCATGGCGGCGGCGCTGCGTGCCGCGGGGGTGCGCGAGCAGGCGATCTCGGTCATTCCCGATGAGCAGGAGGCGATCACCGCGGCGCTGGAGATGGGGCAGCCGGGCGATCTGCTGCTGGTATTCGCCGACGCGCTGGTGCGCTCCTGGAAGCAGATCACCAAGTTCAAGCCGGCGGGAGCGGTTGCGCCCCAGCACGCGCCGCAGCCGGCGCCGCCGCCCGCGCCCGTGTTCAGCCTGGAAGCGAAGTCTGAGGCGCTCGCACCCGCCTTCAGCCTCGAGGGGCTGATACGCGATGAGCGCGGCGTGCGGGTCGCACCGGAGGCCGAAGACTGAGCGCCGGGGCCGTGCTGCCGTTCCACGGTTCGCGGCGTCTCACGGGCGCCAACCTGTTCTTTGCCCGTCCCGGAGCGCAGCTCGAAACCGAGGGCATCACCCCCGATGAGGATCTGCTGGCGGACTGGCGGGCGCGCGCGGCGCGCGCGCGCGCGCACCTCGGCTGGCGTATGGCGGGGGTCGTCTCGCGCCTCCACGCGCGTGGCGCGTCGCTCGCGCTCGCCGCTCCCTGGGATCAACTGTTGCTCGCCACCGAGGTCAACGAATGGGCGCTGTGCGCGGCGCTGCTGGCGCGCGATCCGCGCCGCTGGAGCGGGCTTCAGGATGCGCTGGCCGCGGCGGCACTGGAGGACGCGGCCGATGCGCACGCGTTCATCGCTCCGGTGCTGGAGGAGCCTGCCGCCTTCGAGCGCTTCGAGCGTCTGGCCGCGCGCGCGGCGCGTCCGGATCTGACGAGGCTGCTCGATGCGGCTGCGGCGCACGCGCTGCCGCACGTGCTGGATGACGAGCTCCTCACCCTGGGACACGGCGCCGGCGGGCGCGACTTCGCGCTCAGCCGCCTGCCGGACGTCGCCGCGGTGCCGTGGGGCGAGCTGCACGATATTCCGACCGCGCTCGTGACCGGCTCAAACGGCAAGACCACCACGGTGCGATTGCTGGCCGCCTGCGCCGAGGCCCACGGCTGGCCGGCCGCCTATTGCTGTACCGACGGGGTGTTCCTCGGCGGCGATGCGCAGGTCGCCGGGGATTACTCCGGGCCGCTGGGCGCGCGCCTGGTCGTGCGCGAGCGCCGTGCCCGCTGTGCGATCGTGGAAACCGCGCGCGGCGGCATCCTGCGCCGCGGCATCGCGCTATCGCACGCACAGGTCGCACTCGTCACCAACGTCAGCCCGGATCACTTCGGCGAGTATGGGATCGATGACCTCGACGGGCTCGCCGACGTGAAGCTCTCGGTGGCAGGAGTCGTGACGCCCGACGGGCTCCTGGTGCTGAACGCCGACGATCCGCAGCTGGTGGCGAAAGCCCCGGGACTCGCGCCGCGCTTCGGCTGCGCCCCAACCCTTGGCTGGTTTGCCCTCGATGCCGACGCCGGCGCGCTGCGCGCGCATCGTGCGCGCGGCGGCTCGACCTGCGGCGTGCGCGCCGGGCGGCTCGCCCTGCAGCACGCGGGCGCCGAGCATGACCTGGGCGCGGTCGCGGCGATGCCACTCGCGGTCGAGGGTAGCGCCACCTACAACATCGCCAACCTGGCGGCGGCCGCGCTGGCGGCGGCAGCCCTGGGCGTGCCCCCGGCGAGCATCGCGGCGGTGTTCGCGCGTTTCGGGACCCGCATCACCGACAACCCCGGGCGGCTGATGCGCTTCGAGCGTGGCGGCGTGCAGGTGCTCGTGGACTATGCGCACAACGCGGCGGGCTTGCGGGGGCTGCTCGGGGTCGCCGAGCACCTGCGTGGCGGCAGCGGCAGGCTCGGCCTGCTGCTCGGGCATGCCGGCAACCGCCAGGACGCCGAGATCGAGCAGCTGGCGCGCGCGGCCGCGGAATTTCACCCGGCGCTGGTCGTCGTCAAGGAGAACGAGGCGCACCTGCGCGGGCGCGAGCCGGGCGAGGTCCCGCGCATGATCCACGCGGCGCTGCGCCGTGCCGGTCTGCCGCAGTCCGCGCTGCCGCTGCGCATGAGCGAGCTCGAGGCGGTGCACTGCGCGCTCGAGTGGGCGCGCCCCGGGGACGTGCTCGCGCTGCCGGTGCATTCATCAGCTGCCCGCGAGGCGGTGCTGCAGATGCTGGAGAGGCACGCGGGGGAGCGTGGCGCGGACCCCTAGAGGTCCCCGGACGGCGGCACCCGCTCCCGCGCGGGTGGGATGCGGGGGCGATCCGGGACAGAGGTACGATGCAGCGACAGTGTATCCGCCGTATTTTATAGTCTGCCTTCGAGGTATCGGGATGCTCAGGGGGGCTAAGGCGGGACTGCCGCCGCTGCGGACAGCAGCAGGCGCCGTACTCACTCTATGCCTGGGGGCCTGCTCGGGCGGAGGGGGCGGTGGAGGCGGCGGGAGCAGCGGCTCGATGGGCGGGGGCACGTCCTGGACTCCCGGCGTGTACCAGCCCGAGCCGCACTATGCCGCACACTGCGCAGCGCCGCGTTCGGGGACTGATCCCGTCACCGGGCAGCCCTATCCCGACGTGGCCGGCAGCACGCTCGACGAGAACAACTGGCTGCGCTCATGGACCCACGATCTGTACCTGTGGTACAGCGAGGTGGCTGATCTCGATCCCGGCAACTACACCACCACCGCGACCTACTTCCCGCTGCTGAAGACCTCGGGCACCGACTCCCAGGGGCAGCCGAAGGACAAGTTCCACTTCACCTCCGCGACCTCGACCTGGGAGCAGCTGGCTATAGTCGGCGCCAACGTGGGGTACGGAGCGCAGTTTGTCGTTTTACAGCCGGCTCCGCCGCGCAAGATCCTGGTGGCTTACACCGACCCCGGCTCGCCCGCCGCCATGGCTCCGGCAAGCCTCGCGCGCGGCGCCGAGGTGCTGAGCGTCGACGGCGTCGATGCCGTGAACGACAACACGCAGGCCGGAGTCGACACCATCAACGCGGGTCTCAGTCCCTCGACGGTCGGGGAGTCGCACACGTTCTCGATCCTCGACCAGGGTGCGGCGAGTGCGCGCACGGTGATGCTGCAGGCCGCCAACGTCACGGACGTTCCGGTCCAGGACGTCGAGGTCCTGCCGAGCTCGACCATCGGCTACATGCTCTTCAACGATCAACTCGCGACCTCGGAAGCCGCGCTCATCAGCGGGGTCAACACCCTCAAGGCGGCTGCCGTCACCGACCTCATCCTCGACATCCGCTACAACGGCGGCGGCTTCCTCGACATCGCGAGCGAGCTCGCGTACATGATCGCGGGCGCAGGGCCGACCGGCGGACAGACTTTCGAGCTGCAGCAGTTCAACGCCGAGCACCCGAGCACCAATCCCGTGACCGGCAGCCCCATCACACCGACGCCGTTTCACACGACCACTCAGGGATTCTCGACCACCGCGGGCCAGCCGCTGCCGACCCTCAACCTCCCGCGGGTGTTCGTGCTCACCACTGCGGCGACGTGCTCCGCGAGCGAGGCGGTGATGAACGGACTCGCGGGCGTTGGGGTGCAGGTGATCCAGGTCGGCAGCACCACGTGCGGCAAGCCCTATGGCTTCTATCCCCAAGACAACTGCGGCACGACCTACTTCTCAATCGAGTTCCAGGGCGTCAATGCCATGGGCTACGGTGACTACCCCGACGGCTTCACGCCCGGGGGCACCGGCGCGGCCTTCCCCGGCTGCCAGGTGACCGACGACTTCACACACCAGCTTGGGGATCCGAACGAGAGTCTGCTGTACGTGGCGGAAGCCAAGGCGCAGGGCACCGCCGCGTGCGTGATCCCGCCCGCAGGCGTCGCGCCGCCGGGTCAGGCGATCCACAGGGGCATCGCCGTCCGTTCGCCGCTGCGCGAGATGCGGCTGCTGCGGCCGTCGTCCGCGCCGGGGCATTAGGACGCATCGGCGAATCGCGGTGGGTTTCGCCCTGCCGCAGCCGCGGCGCGCGCCCTGGTGCGCTCAGCGCCCGGCAATGAGCGCGCTGTAGCCGTTCCAGACGATCTCGATGCCGATGCACATGAGGATGAACGCCGACAGGCGCACCAGTACTTCGAGCCCGGTCTCGCCCAGCAGGCGTGCGATGTTCTCGGCGAAGCGGTACGCCAGATAGATCGTGACGGCGATCGCCACCACCCCGAGCACCGCACCGCTTGCGTGTTCGGCGAGCTGCGACAGCCGTGCAGGACCCGCCGGCTTCCGGCTGCCGATGGTGATCGCGACCGACATGGAGCCCGGTCCGACCGTGAGCGGCATGGTGAGCGGATAGAAGCTGCCGACCTTCTTTCCCGGTCCGCCCTGCAGGCCGGCGGAGCCGGCGTGATCCGACCAGGCCTCCTGTGTCAGGAGCTTCCAGCCGAGAGCTGCGACCACCAGTCCCCCGGCGATGCGCACCACCGGCAGCTCGATGCCGAAGAACTCCAGCAGCCAGGGCCCGAGCGCCATGGATCCCAACAGCAGGGCGAAGCCGTTTACGGCCGCTTTGCGCGCCAGCACCGGCCGCTCCGCAGCGGGCAGGCCAGCGGTCAGACCTAGAAAGAAAGGAGCGGCCTCGAACGGATTGACGATGGGAAACAGGCCGGCGAACGTCAGCAGGAACGCGCTGGCGACACTGTTCACTGCGCCGGCGCGCTGAGCAGTTGATCGATGGCGCCTTCCACTTTCTTCGCCCGCTCATCGCCCACGTGCATTTCACCGGGTATGGCGCCGTACAGCAGTCCGTCGCGTCCGATGAGATAGAAGGTCGGCCAGTACTGGGTGTGCAGCGCGCTCCAGTAGGAGGAGTCCGCGTCGATCATCACCGGATTGTGGATCCCCAGCCGCGCGACCGCCTTGCGCACGCCGTCCGGGGGTCTCTCCGCCGCAAGCTCCGGGGTGTGCACGCCCACGATCACCAGCCCGGCGCCGCCCTTGGCACGCTCGAGCGATTCCAGCCAGGCTCGTGAGTTGAGGCAATTCACGCACTCGAAAGCCCAGAACTCCACCAGCACCACCTTGCCCTTGAGCCCGGCCAGTGTCAGGGGCGCGGAGTTGATCCAGTCGTCGGCGCGATGGTGGGTGAACTCCGGCGGCGCGCTCGGGGCCGCCAGCGCCGCGATCGACCAGACGGTGAGCGCCGGCAGTGCGCTGCGCGTGATCCCTTTCATATACCATCCGTACAGGGCATCTTTTGCAGTATGAACGGCAGGATTTGCATTGTCACCGGGGCCACGCACGGCATCGGGCGCGCGACCGCGCGGGCACTGGCCGCGAGCGGCGCGACCGTCCTGGTCCACGGCCGCGACCTCGCCCGCGCTCGCGCCGTGGCCGAGGACATCAGCCGCGACACCGGCAACCCCGAGGTGCGCTTCGTGCAGGCGGATTTTGCGCAGCTCGCACAGGTGCGACGTCTGGCGCAGGAGCTGCACTCGCTCCTGCCGCGCCTCGACGTGCTGATCAACAATGCCGCGGTGCTGGCCGCCGCACGGGCACGCAGCGCGGAAGGGTACGACCTGACCTTCGCGGTGAATCACCTGGCGCCGTTCCTGCTCACCAACCTGCTGCTGGACAAGTTGAAAGCCTCCGCGCCCGCGCGCGTGATCGTGGTGGCCTCCGAGGCCCATCGGCGCGCCACGCTCGACTTCGGTGATCTCATGAACGCCGGGACTTCAGGGTGGTGGGCCGCCTACGACCGTTCCAAGCTCGCCAACGTGCTGTTCGCGCGCGAGCTCGCCCGGCGCCTCGCCGGAACCGGGGTCACCGTGAACGCGCTGCACCCGGGCGTGGTCAGGAGCCAGCTGTTTCGCAGCGGCCCGGCGTTGCTGCGCGTGCTGCTGTGGAGTGTCGGACGGCTGTTCATGCTCTCCCCGCAGCAGGGCGCGCGTGGCAGCGTGTATCTGGCGAGCGCGTCCGAGCTCGACGGTGAGTCCGGCGGCTACTACCGCGGCTGCCGGCGCGTGCCGCCGAGCGCCGCTGCGCAGAGCGAGGCGTGCGCCGCACGTCTGTGGCAGGAGAGCGCGCGCCTGACGGGGCTCACCGCATGAGCCGGGCCTTCGTGCGCGAGTC
>DATKEZ010000017.1:0-4261 GCA_035511775.1 Steroidobacteraceae bacterium
CTGTCCTGCGCGGGTGCCGTCACGATCTGCCCTTCGATGCGCACCTGGCGATGCAGGGCGTCCCAGTGCATGACCGCCGCCGCGCGCGGGTTGTCCTTCAGCTGCCGGCCCTTGCTCGAGAGGTAGTTGGTGTAGAACACAATGTAGCCCGGCTGCGGCACGATGTCCTTGCACAGCACCACCCGCGCCGAAGGCTTGCCGTCAGGGGTGCTGGTGGCGAGCACCATGGAGTTTGCGTTGGGTTGCGCTCGTGCCGCCCAGGCCTCGGCGAGCCAGGCGGCCACGACCGCGAGCGGCTCGGCGGGCAGGGGATCCGGGAGCAGTTCGCGGTGCTCGGGCATGGCGGGCAATGTTAGAGCCTTCCGCTGCGACTGTCGCGCGACGGCTAGAATGGCTGCGTGGATCGAATCCTCGCGACGATCAGGTTCCTTCTCAAGCGGGGCGGCATCGTGTTTGGATGCCTCGTCCTCGTCGCGCTGCTGCTGTTCGCCGTAGCCTGGATCATGAACCTGCGCGACGAGCCGCTGACACCGCAGGCACAGGCGCTTCTCGTCCCGCCACCCAACCCCTACGCGCCCGAGGACAACATCTACCTGGCCCTCGCGGGTCTCGATGCACCGTCGGGCGAGTCGGTCACCGCGACGGGTGTGGCGAGAATCGAGCGCTTCAACCGGCAGATCGAGCTCGCGTTGCGGGACCCGCGGCCCGAGACTCTCGGTGCAGTCGCCACGCAGGATCCGGGCCCGCGCCTCGAGTTCACCGGCGACGTCAGCTTCTGCGAGCCACTCAACCGATCGGTGTGGAGCGATGCTCCGGCGCACCAGACGGACATCGCGCAGTTGCTGGCCGACAACGCGGAGTTGTACCAGCGCTATGTCGGCTTGCATCGCCGGCCAGGCTTCCACGAGACCGCGCATCCGGGCATCACTGCGCCGCCGGTGTACCTGCAGGCGGTGCCGATTCGCAAACTGTTCCTGGCCGATGTGGCGTTGCGACTGCGGACCGGCGAGCCGCGCGTACAGCGCGCCGCGCTCGCCGGCCTCACGGATGACGTGCGCCTGTGGCGCGCGGTGCTCACGGGCCGGGGCGCGCTCGTCTCGAAGATGATCGCCATCGCTTATCTGCAGGGCGACTACCTCGTGCTCGCTGACATGATTGCGGATTCGAAGCCACCCGTCGCGGTGGGCGCGGCCGACGCGGACGGGGTCGTGCCGCTGTTCGCTCTCGGGGACTGGAACATCGGCAGCGTGTTCGCGGAAGAGTTCCGTGCCGAGGTCTTCACGCTGGAGCAGCTGCAGCGGGCATCGGCGGCGGGTTTCTGGGTACCGGAACGATACACCGGCGACATCCTGCTGCAGTCGTGGCACCGGGCCGAGAACGTCGCAAGCGCTCACTTTTTCAAGCTCCATGCGACCGAGAATCTGTTCGCCCGAAACGCCGCTCAGCTGGTCGTTTCCGCCGCCGCAGATCCCGCGGCCTTCACCGCGAAGAGGCGCCAGCCCCAGGAGTCGCTCCCGGCGAGCGAGCGCCCCTGGACCGTGGGGCTGAGTTACAACCCGATCGGCAGGATCCTCGCGGGCGTTGTGGCGCCCGGTCTAACAGGCTATGCGCCGCGCGCCTGGGATGGCGCCGCCCTGCAGCGCCTGGTCCGCCTGAGCTACGAGATACGCCGGCAGGGAATCGAAACCGCGGGCGTGCCGGCATTTCTGGCGCGGCACCCCGAGTGGTCGACGCATCCGGGTGACGGCCGGCCGTTCCTGTGGGACGCGAAAAACGGCGAGTTGCGTATTCAGACAATGGGGCGGCAGCCGGCCGGCAGGCGCTTCAGTATTCGTGTCTGGCAACCCCAATCCGCCGGCCGATCCCTTGCACCCCCCGCTGCGCCCCGATAGAAAGGAATCGGATTCCCCAAGGAGCCGACGCCGCCATGAAGCCCGAAGCCGATAACGTGACGCTGGAGGACCTGCGCCGGCGCCTGACCGACATCGACCGCCAGTTGATCGCGCTGGTGGCCGAGCGCAAGGCCGTGAGCGAGGAGGTCGCGCGCGTCAAGCGCGTCACCGGACGGCCGACGCGCGACTATGAGCGCGAGCGCGAGGTGATCCTGGGCGTGCGCGCCGCGGCGAGCGAGCGTGGCGTGTCGCCGGCACTCGCCGAGCAGCTGCTGCGACTGCTCATCCGCTCCTCGCTCACCACCCAGGAACAGGCGAGCGTGGTCGCGCGCGGCGCCGGCACCGGACGGCGGGCGCTGGTCATCGGGGGTGCCGGCAAGATGGGCGGCTGGTTCGTGGGCTTTCTCGCCTCGCAGGGCTTTGCGGTCGAGGTCGCGGACCCCGCCCCGGACGCTGCGGGGACACGCGTGGCGGACTGGCGCAGCACCGATCTCAAGCACGACTACATCGTGCTCGCCACACCGCTCGGCATTACGGACGCGATCCTGAGGGATCTCGCGCTGCGACGTCCGCCGGGCGTCATTTTCGATGTGGGCTCGCTCAAATCACCGCTCCGTGCGGGCCTCCTGGCGCTGAAATCGCACGGCTGCAAGGTGACCTCGGTGCACCCGATGTTCGGGCCCGACACCGAGCTCCTCTCGGGCCGCCACGTGGTGTTCGTCGACCTGGGGAATGAGGCCGCGCTCACCGCCGCACGCGAGCTGTTTGCCTCCACCATGGCCGAGCAGGTGGTGATGAGCCTGGATGAGCACGACCGCCTGATCGCCTACGTGCTCGGTCTGTCGCACGCGCTCAACATTGCGTTCTTCACCGCGCTCGCGGAGAGCGGTGAGGCGGCGCCGCGCCTGGCGCGCATGTCAAGCACGACTTTCGATGCACAGCTGGACGTCGCCAGCCAGGTCGCCCAGGAGAGTCCCGAGCTGTATTATGAAATACAGAGCCTCAATGACTACGGCGCGGAGTCCCTGGAGGCCCTGTCCAAGGCGGTCGAGCGCCTGCGCACCTCGGTGTTGTCACAGGACCACGCCGCTTTCGTTGCTTTGATGCGCCGCGGGCGCGATTATCTTGCCGATCGGCGCAGCCTGGCGGAGCGCCGCACTTGAGGATCAGGAGGATTCTCGCCCCATGCTTCGATCGCACCCCGGGTCGCCGGCCGGTGACGCGTCAGCTGCTGCCGATCGCGGCGAGCTGGAGCGCGAGATCCGCGCGCTGCAAGCCCGCCTGGGCGCGCTCACCGAACAGGTCAGTCGCAACGACTCCCTGCTGCGCAAGACCCAGGAGCGCGAGCTGGAGCTGTTGCGCGCCAGCTCCCTCTCGCAGCTGTTCGAGCGGCTCATCGCGGGCTTGCGCAGCTCCTACCAGCTCGATGGCGTCGGGCTGATCCTGCACGATCCGCAGCACGAAATCCGCCATCTGCTCTCCGGGGACGGCCTGGCGCTCGAGCAGCTGCCGGGAGTGTGCTTCGTGGATGCGCTGACGACGCAGGCGCCGCAGCTCGCCAACCTCGAGCGCCCGTGGCTCGGGCCTTTCCACAAGGCCGACCACGAGCTGCTGCTGCCGGGCGTGGAGCGTGCGGAGAGTCTCGCGCTCATCCCGCTGCGCCGTCACGAGCAGCTCGACGGCGTGCTGGTGTTCACCAGCCTCGACCCGCTGCGCTTCACCCAGGAGCTGGCGAGTGATTTCCTGGCGCACCTGGGGCTGGTGGCAGCGATCTGCATCGAGAACGCCGTCAATCGCGCGCGCCTGCTGCGCAGTGGATTGACCGATTTCCTCACCGGCTTCCACAACCGTCGCTACCTGCACGCGCGCCTGCGCGAAGAGCTGGCGCGTGCGCAGCGCGCCCGGCAGTCGATCGTGTGCCTGATGATCGATCTGGATCACTTCAAGCGCATCAACGACCTGTACGGACATCTCGCAGGCGATGCCGTGCTGCGCGAGGTGGCGCACCGGATCGATGCCGAGATGCGCATCAGCGACACCGGCGCGCGCTTCGGCGGGGATGAGTTCGCGCTGGTGCTGTCGGAGGCGACGGTCACCGACGGTGAGAAGGTGGCGGCGCGCGTGCTGCACGCGGTGCGTAACCAGCCGGTGGTCTTCGGCAAGGCCGCCGCCGAGACGGTCACGTTGTCGATCGGGGTGGCGGCCGCCATCCCCGGGGCCGGCATGCGTGACTACAAGGTGCTGGCGGAGCGCCTGATGGCGGAGGCCGATGCGGCGCTGTATCGCGCCAAGAGTGCCGGTCGCAATCGCATCGCGACCTCGCCGAATATCGTCAGCTGAAAGGCCGTTGCGGAACACCCGCGCCTGCG
>DATKEZ010000018.1:0-6427 GCA_035511775.1 Steroidobacteraceae bacterium
GCCTTACGCGCCTGGGCGCCATCAGGCTCCCCGCGCGGATGACCCACGCGCCTGCGCTCCCGCCCCCTGTGCTTCAGGAGGGCGATCGGACTTTGCGTCCGCTCCGGGATCAGGCTCTCCAGGCCGTCGATAAGCTTCAACGCGCGCAGCACGCGAATGAGCATGACGAGGTCAGTGCTGTGTCCGGCCTCGATGCGTTCTACCGTGCGCTTGGAAACCCCCGCTTCCGCGGCCAGCTGTGCCTGCGTGAGATTGGCATCGATGCGCCGGCGATGCAGGCGCGCGCCGAGCTCCTGTAGAACTGCGGCGTCAGTCAGCTCGGTGGTAAGTTTCATAACTCGTCCCTGGCGGCGAGTAAAATTAAAAATAGAAAACCTTTCGCCTCTACGGGCGAATTATATCATATTTATTTACTCGCCCTAATGGACGATTTATAGACGTTTCAGGAGTCTATTCGCCCTATTCGACCGTGACGCTCTTCGCGAGGTTGCGCGGCTGATCAACGTCGGTCCCCCTGAGGATCGCCGCGTGGTAGGCGAGCAGTTGCAGCGGGATGGTGTACACCACCGGGGCCTGCACGTACGTGACGTGTCGCGGCATCTCGATCACCGTGACGCCGTCGCTCGGGCGAATGCCCGACTCCGGATCGGCGAACACGAACAGCTCCCCGCCGCGCGCGCGCACCTCCATGAGATTCGATTTGAGCTTCTCCAGCAGGTCGTTGTTGGGCGCGACCGCCACCACCGGCATGTCGGAGTCCACCAGCGCCAGCGGCCCGTGCTTGAGCTCCCCTGCGGGATAGCCTTCGGCGTGAATGTAGGAGATCTCCTTGAGCTTCAGCGCGCCTTCCAGAGCGATGGGATAGAGGGCGCCACGTCCGAGGAACAGCGCGTGGTGCTTGTCGGCAAAGCGCTCCGCCAGGCGGGCAATGACGCCATCCAGCTCGAGCGTCTTCTCCACCAGCCCCGGCAGCTCGATCAGCCGCACGATGAGGCCGCGCTCGCGCTCGGCGTCCGCGCCGTGGTTCCGGGCGAGCGCGATCACCAGCATGCCGAGCGCGGCGAGCTGGGTCGTGAACGCCTTGGTGGATGCGACGCCGATCTCAGGTCCGGCGCGCGTCAGCATCACGAGCTCGGATTCGCGCACCAGTGAGCTCTCGGGGACGTTGCAGATGGCGAGCGAGGAAAGGTAGCCGGACTGCCGGGCGAGGCGCAGCGCCGCGAGCGTGTCCGCGGTCTCCCCGGATTGCGAGATGGTGACGAACAGCGAATTCGGCGGCACCAGCGGGTTGCGATAGCGGTACTCGCTGGCGATATCCACCGCGCAGGGAATCTTGCAGACCTGCTCGATGAAGTAGCGGGCGCAGGATGCGGCGTGAAAGCTGGTGCCGCAGGCCACGATGTGCACGTTCCGGGTGCGCTGGAGCACCTCGGTCGCCGTCGGGCCGAAGGCCGCTTCCAGCAGACGCCCGTTCGCGACCCGCTCCTGGAGCGTGTTGGCAATGGCGCGCGGCTGCTCGTGGATCTCCTTCAGCATGAAGTGCCGGTACGGCCCCCGCTCGGCGGCCTCCGCCGACAGCTCGCTCTCGCGGACCGGGCGTTCCACGGTGCTGCCGTTGCGATCGATGACGCGCACGCTCTGGCGCCGCACTTCGGCGACGTCGCCTTCCTCGAGGAAAATGAAGTGCCGTGTGACCGGCAGCAGCGCGGCCACGTCCGAGGCCACGAAATTCTCGTCCGCCCCGAGCCCGATCACGACCGGGCAACCCTCGCGAGCCAGGATCAGCCGTTCGGGTTCGTGCTCACTCACCACCACCAGCGCGTAGGCGCCCTCGAGCTCCGCCACCGTGGCACGCACCGCCTTGAACAGGTCCCGCAGGCTCTGCAGGTGGTAATGGATGCGGTGCGCGATGACCTCGGTGTCCGTCTCGGAGGAGAAGTGATAGCCGCGGCGCTCGAGATCCGCGCGCAGCTCATCGTGGTTCTCGATAATGCCGTTGTGCACGATGGCGAGCCCATCGCGCGAGATGTGCGGGTGGGCGTTGCGCTCGCTCGGTACCCCGTGCGTGGCCCAGCGCGTGTGGGCGATGCCAATGTTGCCGGCGGTGGGTGACTGCGCGAGCGCCTCATCGAGCATCTGCACCTTGCCGACGGTGCGCAGGCGCGTCAGGTGCTTCGAGCCATTGAGGACGGCAAGACCGGCCGAATCGTAACCGCGATATTCCAGCCGCCGCAGGCCCTCCATCAAGGTGGGGACCACATCGCGTCCGGCGACCGCTCCGACGATTCCACACATGGCTTCATGCCTCGATTTGATAGGCGCCCACCCTGAGAGCCGGTGGGCCGATTGACAAGTCTGCCTGAAACGGACGGAAAACGCTGATTTCACTCGCGAAAGCCGTGATCAAGCTCGCGTCCGGCGCCTTGTGGTCAGCGACGCTTTGTTACAAAGAATCCGCCCGGCACCCGGCGTCGATCGGAGGGGCAGGGTCTGGCGAGTACCGGCACGTTGCAGGAGGGCAGCGCGCTACTTTTTGCTTTTCACCGGCCGCTGCCAGCCCTCGATGGTTTCCTGCCGCGCACGCGCCACCGTCAGCTTGCCCGCCGGCACCGCATGGGTCACGGTGGAGCCTGCGGCAATGGTGGCGCCCGCGCCGACCGTGATGGGGGCGACCAGCACACTGTTGGAGCCGGTGTGCACGTCGTCCTGGATGAGCGTGGTGTGCTTGTTGGCGCCGTCGTAGTTGGCCACGATGGTGCCGGCACCGATGTTGACGCGCTCACCCACCTGCGCATCGCCGACGTAGGCGAGGTGGTTGGCTTTCGAGCCCGCACCGAGGCGCGAGTTCTTCACCTCGACGAAGTTGCCGATGTGCACTTCGCTCCCCAGGGTGGCGGACGGCCGCACGCGCGCGAACGGCCCGATATTGCAGCCCGGACCGATGAGCGCGCCGTCGATCACGCAATGCGGGAACACCTGGGTGTCCGCGCCGATCTCGCTGTCGCGGATCACGCAGCCGGCGCCCACGCGCACCCGGTCACCGAGCTTGACCTTGCCCTCGAGCACTACGTTGACGTCGATGAACACGTCGGTGCCGTGGGCGAGCT
This sequence comes from Steroidobacteraceae bacterium, assembly GCA_035511775.1. Lineage (GTDB taxonomy): Bacteria > Pseudomonadota > Gammaproteobacteria > Steroidobacterales > Steroidobacteraceae > 13-2-20CM-66-19. The sequence goes on from DATKEZ010000018.1 coordinate 3,108, forward strand.
CGCCGCGTACGTCGAGGCGCGCCGGATCGGCGAGCGTCACGCCCTCGAGCAGCAGCGCGCGCGCGCACCGTGCCCGCCATACCGCTTCCAGCTGCGCGAGTTGCGCCTTGTCGTTCACCCCCAGCACTTCCCCGACCTGCGGCGCGATGAGTGGCCGGACCGTGACTTTCTGCCTCACCGCCAGGGCGATGACGTCGGTGAGGTAGTACTCGCCGGCTGAGTTGTCCGGCTTCACTCGCGCGAGCCAGCCGCGCAGCAGCTGCGCCGGGCAGGCGAGCACGCCGGTGTTGCATTCGTGGATCGCGAGCTGCGCCTTCGTGGCCTCCTGCTGCTCGACGATCCGCTGCACGAGCCCCTTGGCGCTGCGCACGATGCGGCCGTAGCCGGTCGGATCCTCCACCCTCATGGTGAGGAGACTCAGGCGCCGCGGTCCCGCGAGCGCCACCAGCGCAGCGAGCTCGCCACGACCGATGAGCGGCACGTCTCCATAGAGCACCAGCACCAGGTGTCCGTCGGGAATGTGTTGCAGCGCCTGCAGCACGGCGTGCCCGGTCCCCAGCCGCTCGGCCTGCAGAGTCCAGGAGACCGGCTCGTCCTTGAGTGCGGCGCGCACCTGCTCGCCCCCGTGTCCGTACACCACCTGGATGGCGGCGGGCCCGAGTGCGCGCGCGGTGTCGATCACGTGCTTCAGCAGCGGGCGGCCGGCGAGGGGCTGCAGCACCTTCGGCAGAGCCGATTTCATGCGCTTGCCCTCCCCGGCCGCCAGGATCACGACCGACAGCGGGGTGGTACGCATGCTCGGGATTGTACTCATCGTGCTACGGTAAATGAGCGCTGATCGTGCTCGGGCCGCCGCAGCGGCAGGTCGGCGAGTTTGCGGCGCATGAGCGGTCCCACGTACAGCTGCGGGTTGGAGTGTGCCTGGTGCTCGGCGTCCTCGCGGCGCGCCACCAGCGCCGCGGCCTTGTGGAACGCCTCCTCGAGCGAGGGGCTGCTGGTAAGGGAGTCCTTGAGGAAGGCCTCGCCGAACCAGGTGAGGTCACGGTCGTCCTCGCAGCCGAAGGAGGTGTGCGTGGCATCGGCCGCGGTGATGATCGCCGTGGTGTCGCTCTTGAGCTCCTCCAGAAAGACGCCCGCGTAGCAGGCTGACACCACCACCACGCGCCAGCGGATCTCGGCATCATCGAGCGCCTGGCGCAGATCCGCGGGCGCCAGCTGCGAGAGCGGCAGCGAGCCGTTCTCGACCGCCAGGCCCTCCTGCGAGCCGTGCGAGGTGAGGAACAGCACCAGCACATCATCGTCCGGATGCATGCGCGTGGCGAGCGCCTTGAGCGTCTGGGCGAGCCCCGAGACGCTCGCCAGCGGATACGAATCGCGGTCCTCCACGTCGTTCACCAGCAGCACCGAGCGCTCGCCTGCGCCGAAGCGCTCGGCGAACACCTGGCTGGCATAGAGCGTCTCGCGCTTGAACACCGCCTGCTCGCCGTCACCGGCGAAGCCCACGAAGTAGACTCCCGTCTTGCCCGCCGGCGCGCTCTGCACGCGCGTGACGGCGGCCGCGATCTGCGCCGGCTGGTCGTAGAAAAGGGCTTCCGCCTGATCGGCGTCGTCGGCGTCCTGGGGCTGCTGCTCCGGCTCCTCCGCCACCCACAGGCGCGTGTCGAAGTTCAGGAACCCCATCACCCAGGGCGAGGCGAGCGCCAGCACCAGCGCGATGACCGTCGCGCGCGTGCGCGCCACACCGTAGGCCGCGCCCAGCACGCGCACGCACAGCAACGCCATATAAATGAGTGTCACCAGCAGTGCGGTGACCGGCCGCGCCTGCACCAGTGTGCGGTCGCTCGCCAGCCAGAAAAGAATGAGCACGAACGGTGCGACGGACAGCGCCGGCACCAGCAGCGCGCGGGTATCGGCCGCGCGGCTGTGCGCGCGCGCCACCACCGCGCAGGCCCCCAGCGCCAGCAGCAGATAGCAGCCCCAGCCGAAGAGCCCATCCAGAGCGAGCGGCGCATGCGCCTCGGCATGCAGCGCGTCGAGCCCGACCCAGACGGCGAGGTCGAGGATCAGCAGCGCGACCACCTGGTCGAAGTTGACGACGAAGCGCGGCGGCCACCGGCGCCGCAACGCCAGCAGCGCGAGCCCGCCGCGGAGGTTCCGTGCCAGGCCTGCGAGCAGCCCGGGCGGCGCCGCGGCGGGCGCTGCCGGGGAAGGGACCGGAAGCTCCGGTGACGGTTCCAGCGCTCAACCCCGCAATTTGCGCAGGCGCTCGAGGAGTTTCAGCTGCGCCGCGGCCCGCGCGAGCTCGGCCAGCGCCTCGGCCTGCGTGATGTGCCCGGCCTTGTCCCTGAGCGCTTCCTCGGCGCGCTGCTTGGCGGCGAGCGCCGCCGCCTCGTCGATGTCCTTGGCGCGCAGCGCGGTATCGGCGAGCACCGTGACCTTGGCGGGTTGCACCTCCAGGGCCCCGCCGCCGACGAAGAAGTGGTGCTCCTCGCCATCGGGGGTCTGCACTCGTACCTCGCCCGCCTTCAACAGCGTCAGCAGCGGCGCGTGGCGCGGGTAGATGCCGAGGTCTCCCTGGGACGCCGGCGCAAACACCACGGTGGCGGGACCGGAGAACAGCTCGCCCTCGGCGCTCACGATGTCGACCTGGATGGTGTGTGCTTCTGCCATATGCCTGGTGCTGTGTCTTGCCCTTACTGCAGCGTCTTCGCCTTCGCGACTGCCTCATCGATCGAGCCGACCATGTAGAAGGCCTGCTCGGGCAGCGCATCGAACTCCCCGCCGATGATGCCCTTGAAGCCGCGGATGGTGTCCTTGAGCGACACGATCTTGCCGTCCTGGCCGGTGAATACCTTGGCGACGTTGAAGGGCTGTGACAGGAAACGCTGCACCTTGCGCGCGCGGTACACGGTGAGCTTGTCCTCCTCCGACAGCTCGTCCATCCCCAGGATCGCGATGATGTCCTGCAACTCCTTGTAGCGCTGCAGCACCGCCTGCACGCCGCGCGCGGTATTGTAGTGCTCCTCGCCCACCACCAGCGGGTCCAGCTGGCGGCTGGTGGAATCGAGCGGATCGACCGCCGGGTAGATGCCAAGGGATGCGATCTGGCGCGACAGCACCACGGTGGCGTCCAGGTGCGCGAAAGTCGTGGCCGGGGATGGGTCGGTCAGGTCGTCCGCCGGCACGTAGACCGCCTGGATCGAGGTGATCGAGCCGGTCTTGGTCGAGGTGATGCGCTCCTGCAGCACGCCCATCTCCTCGGCGAGCGTGGGCTGGTAGCCCACCGCCGAGGGCATGCGCCCGAGCAGCGCCGACACCTC
>DATKEZ010000019.1:0-5085 GCA_035511775.1 Steroidobacteraceae bacterium
TCGCCCTGCGCTCGGCACCCGGCTGGTTTGGCCAGCCTGAGCCGGCCGTTTTGGTAGATTAGTGGGCTAATTCCCCCTCACAGGCACCGTGCAACCGATCATGGATCCGCAGTGGGACGACAGCCTGCCGATCTACCGGCAACTGCGGGATCGGGTGGTCGCGATGATCCTCGAAGGGGTTCTCAAGGAAGGAGACCCGCTGCCCTCGGTGCGCAGCGTCGCCGCGGACTTCCGCCTGAATCCGCTCACGGTGCTCAAGGGCTACCAGCAACTCGTCGACGAGCAGCTGGTGGAGAAACGCCGCGGCCTGGGCATGTTCGTGAGCTCAGGCGCGCGCAAGGCGCTGATGAAGGACGAGCGCCAGCGCTTCCTCGAGGAGGATTGGCCGAAAGTGTATGCCACCATCCAGCGCCTCGGCCTGACCCAGGAGGAACTGCAGCGCGTAGGCGCCGCAGCCCCGGCCGCGGTCTGGCCGGCGCCCAAGGCCGGGCCAGCAGCACCAGGTGACGAAGATGACAGCAGTAATTGAAGCGCGCGGCCTCGCCAAGCTCTACGGCGCGACCCGCGCACTCGATGGCGCGAGCTTCAGCGTCGAACCCGGCCGCATCGTCGGCCTGATCGGTCCGAACGGCGCCGGCAAGACCACCGCGCTCAAGGCGATCCTGGGACTCACCCCCTTCAGCGGCGAGCTCACGGTGCTCGGACTCGATCCGCGCACGCGGCGCGATGAGCTGATGCGCGAGGTGTGCTTCATGGCCGACGTGGCGGTGCTGCCGCGCTGGCTGCGCGTGAGCCAGGCCCTGGATTTTGTCGGCGGTGTGCATTTGCGCTTCGACCGCGCGCGCGCCACCGACTTTCTGCGCCGCACCGATATCCGCATGGAGAGCCGCGTGCGCGAGCTCTCCAAGGGCATGGTGACGCAGCTGCACCTGGCGCTGATCCTCGCGATCGATGCACGCCTCCTGGTGCTCGATGAGCCGACGCTCGGGCTGGATCTGCTGTACCGCCGCAAGTTCTACGACACCCTGCTCAACGACTACTTCGACAAGCAGCGCACGATCCTGCTCACGACTCACCAGGTGGAGGAGGTCGAGAACCTGTTCACCGACGTCATTTTCATCAATCACGGCCGCGTGGCCCTGAGCTCCTCGGTCGAGGATCTCGGCGGCCGCTATCAGCAGCTGAACGTGAGCGCGGAAGCTGCGCCGCGGGCGCGCGCGCTGCAGCCGTTCTACGAGCGCGAGGTGTTCGGACGCGTGGCGATGTACTTCGAGGGCCGTAGCGCGGCCGAGCTCGGCGCGCTGGGCGAGCTGCGCACGCCCTCGATCGCCGACCTGTTCGTTGCCAAGATGCACGGAGCGGTGAGCCCATGAACAGCCCGATCGCTGAAGTCCCCGGCACCGATCGCCCCGCCGCTGCGCCCGCCGGCGCCGGGACCGGCAGGACGCTGCTCACGCTCACGCGCCGCGAGTTCTGGGAGCACCGGGCGCTGTGGATGGCGCCGCTCGCGGTGGCGGTGCTGCTGGCGCTGTGCGCCATCCCGCCCCACGTGCGCGTGGACCTGGGTGATCCGGAGGGCGGGCTGGGCCGCTACTTCGACCAGCAGAAGGTGGCGCTGTTCACGCTGGTGCAATGGGGGCTGTCGGTGCCGCTGTACTGCCTGATGATCTTCCTGATCAGTTTCTATCTGCTGGATTGCCTGTACGCGGAGCGCAAGGACCGCAGCATTCTCTTCTGGAAATCCATGCCGGTGTCCGACGGCCTGACGGTGGCTTCCAAGCTCCTGGTCGCTCTGGTGATCGTGCCGCTCGGGGTATTCGCACTCGCGCTGGCGGCGCACCTGGCGTTCTCCCTCATCTGGGCGGCGCGCGTGGCGCTCGGCAACGCCCCGGCGGTGCTCAGCTGGGACACGCTCGCCTGGGCGAGGCTCGAGATCGCGATGCTGCTGGGTCTGGCTCTCGGGGTGTTGTGGTACGCGCCGTTCGCCGCCTACCTGATGCTGGTGTCGGCCTGGGCGCGCCGCAACGCCTTCCTGTGGGCGGCCCTGCCGCCGGTGCTGGCCCCGCTCCTGGAGCGGCTCGCCTTCGGGACCAATTACCTCCGGCACCTGATCGGCTACCGCATGGGCGGGATCTGGCAGACCCTCGCGCTCGGGCACGAGCGGATCCTCTCTCACAACATGCGCCTGCACTCCCTCGGCTCGCTCCTCGGCGAACTCAACTTCCGCGGCGCCTTCACCGACATCGACCTGTGGCTGGGCGTGGCGGTCGCGGCCGCGCTGGTGTTCGCCGCCGCCCGCATCCGCCGCTACCGCGACGACACCTGAGCGCGACGACGCCTGAGCGCGCCGGCGCCTGAGCGCACGCCGCACGGCTGCGCCGCCGCGGCGCAATCCCACCCGTATCGCCTGCCGGATAGATCGCGCTTATCATCGCGAACCGGACAGGCGATTGGTCCCCGTGTTGAGGGATGCTCAAATGCGGCCAGACACAGGAGACTATTGCACGCCAAGCGCTGATCCATCGCGCCCGCCAGCATGAGCCTCGAGGTTCGGCGCACCGACGAGGGCCTGGAGCTCGAGCTGACGGGCGAGTGGGTGGCGCAGCGGGTTCCCGCCATCGAGAGCGCGGTGGCGGCGCTGGATCTTGCCGCGGCGCGGCAACTGTCGATCGCGACGCAGCGGCTCACCGCGCTGGATCTGTCCGGCGCCTGGGCGTTGCGCCAGCTGCTGAAGCGCGCGCACGCCGCCGACCTCAAGGTGAGCTTCCGGGGCACGCCGCCGGATCAGCTGCGCCTGCTGGACGAGATTCTCACCGACACCGGCGCCGCGGGCGCGCCGGCCAGTCCCGGCGCCCACGCCCGGCAGCCCCTCACGGCGATCGGACGCAACGCGGTCATCGCCGGCCGCGAGCTGCTGCGTGGACTGGCCTTCGTCGGGCATACGAGCACCACGTTGGCGCGCGGCCTGGTGAGTCCGCGGCGCCTGCGGCCGATCTCGATCGCCCGCCACGTGTATGACACGGGTATTACCGCCATGCCCATCGTGGCGCTCATTGCCTTCCTCATCAGCGTGATCATCGCCTACATGAGCGCCAAGCAGCTGCGCGGGCTGGGCGCGGACATCTACGTGGTCGACCTGGTGGCCATCGGGGTGCTGCGCGAGCTGGGGGTGCTGCTGACCTCCATTATCGTCGCCGGCCGCTCCGGCAGCTCCTTTGCCGCCGAGCTCGGCTCCATGAGGCTCAACGAGGAAGTGGATGCGCTGGTGGCGACCGGCGTCGATCCGTTCGAGGTGCTGGTGCTGCCGCGGGTGTTGGGGCTTACCATCGCGCTGCCGCTGCTCACCATCATCGCCGATCTGACCGGGCTCACCGGCGGGGCGCTGCTGTGCCGCTATCTGCTCGATATGCCGCTCACCCAGTACGCGAGCCGCGTCAACGAGGCGATCTCCTCCACCACCTTCTGGGTCGGCCTGGTCAAGGCCCCGGTGTTCGCGGTGCTCATCGCGCTCGCGGGTTGTTATCGCGGCATGCAGGTGCGCGAGTCGGCGCGCGAGCTGGGCCGCCTGGTCACCGTCGCGGTGGTGCAGGCGATCTTCTGGGTGATACTGGCGGACGCCCTGTTCGCGGTGCTGTTCATGGAGATGGACATTTGAGGCTGTACCCGGTGCTGCAGGTGCAGGGGCTGGTGAACCGCTTCGGGTCCCAGGTGGTGCACGACGGGCTCGACATGGAGGTGCGCGCCGACGAGGTGTTCGGCATCGTCGGGGGCTCCGGCGCCGGCAAGTCGGTGCTGCTGCGGACCATCCTCGGACTGCAGCACCCGGTCGCCGGGGTGGTGCGAATCGACGGCACCGACATCACGCGCATGAGCGAGGCGCAGTTGCGCTCCGTCAAGGCGCACTACGGCGTCACCTTCCAGCAGGGTGCGCTGTACACGGGCCTGACAGTACTGCAGAACGTGCAGCTGCCGATGATCGAGCACCTCGAGCTCGACCGCACGGCGCTCGAGGAGCTGGCGCTGCTGCGGATCCGCCTCGTCGGGTTGCCCGCCGAGGCGGCCCGCAAGTACCCGGCCGAGCTCTCCGGGGGCATGGTGAAGCGCGCAGCTCTCGCCCGCGCCCTGGCGCTCGACCCGCGCCTGTTGTTTCTCGATGAGCCCACCTCGGGCCTGGATCCGGTGAGTGCGGCCGCGTTCGATGAGTTGGTGCTGTACCTGCAGAAGCAGCTGCGGCTCACCATCGTCATGATCACCCATGATCTGGACAGCATCTTCCGTACCTGCAATCGTGTCGGGGTGATCGTGGACGGGCGCATGGAATCGGACACGCTGCAACGCATCGTCGACCACCCGCACCCCTGGATCAGGGCCTATTTCCACGGCGAGCGTGCGCGCGCACGCCTGGGAGCCTTGCGTGGAGCGTGAGGCGAACTATGCCGCGGTCGGGGCGTTCGTGCTGCTGGTGGCGCTGCTCGGAGTGCTGTTCGTCTACTGGTATTCCGACACCCGCGAGCATCGCGACTACAACCGCTACGAGATCTACTTCACCGGCAGCGTCAGCGGCCTCGACCGGGGAGCTGCGGTGCGCTACCTCGGTGTCGGTGTGGGGCGCGTGGTCGAGATGCGCATCGACCAGCGCGATTCCAGCCGCGTCGAGGTGATCGTCGACATCGACGCCACCACGCCGATATCGGCGCATACCGTCGCGGAGCTGCAGCTGCAGGGGGTCACGGGGCTGCTGTACATCGACCTGCGCGAGGATCGCGGCAACAAGCGCCCGCCGCAGACGGTGGCGGGACTGAAGTACCCGGTGATCCGTTCGGCCCCCTCGGGGTTCGACGTGTTTCTGGCGAATCTGCCGGAAGTGCTGGCGGCGGCCGGCACCGTGGTGCAGCGGGCCGGCCTGCTGCTGAACGACGCCAATCTGCACGCGGTCGCCAGCACGCTGCAGAGCCTGGAGCGCGCGAGCAGCGAGCTGCCGCAGACCGTGCGCGACCTCAAGGCCCTGGTCGCAGACCTGCGCGGCGCCAGCCTCGAGCTGGCCGAATCCGCGCGCAGTGTCCGCGGGCTGATCGATACGGCCGG
>DATKEZ010000020.1:0-16380 GCA_035511775.1 Steroidobacteraceae bacterium
CGACGATGACAAAGCGAATGAAGATGGCCCGTGGTAGCGGCAATGTGTTCCGGGATCTCGGATTTCGAGAGCCCGAAGCGCGCAACCTTGCTTTGCGCTCCGAGATCATGATCCGGATCGAGGAGTTCGTTGAGCGAAGCGGCATGACGCAGGCTCGGGCGGCCGCACGTCTCGGCCTCACTCAGCCGCGCCTCAACGCGTTGTTGAAGGGCAAGATCGACCAGTTCAGTCTCGATGCTTTGGTGAATGCTGCTACACGCGCCGGGCTGCAGGTAGATCTACTCGTCACGGCGCCGAAGCGGATGCGGGAGCGACCGGTCGCGAATGCCTGAGATCCCATAGCGGTTGCGAACGTGACACGCAGAATGACGCTGAAACGCGCAGCCTGATGAACTGGACCGACGAACCCTGATTGTCCCTGCAAATGAGATGCTCGGTCTCCGCAGAAATGGCGTGTCTCCTTTACGTCTCCTCGGGTCCAGTCGTCTATACGGCTCCGTTGTTCCAGCGGCACATTTGGGCAGAGCGATGAAGGGGTTGCTACTCCTCCCATGAACAGAAAACACGCAGCATGGAAAGTACTGGAAAAATAGGCAATTCCGTCGAGAATTCGGCTGGAAAGATCGATCGGCGGGTGTCGGTCGCTCCCATGATGGACTGGACCGACCGCCACTGCCGCTACTTCCTGCGCGGCTTCTCGCCCGATGTGCTGCTGTACAGCGAGATGATCACCGCGGCGGCGATCGTGCGCGGTGACGGGGCGCGACTCCTGAGGTTTGATCCCGAAGAGCACCCGGTCGCGCTGCAGGTGGGCGGCAGCGAACCTCGCGAGCTCGCCGCCGCGGCACGCGCTGGCGAGCAGGCCGGCTACGACGAGATCAACCTGAACTGCGGCTGTCCGAGCGATCGCGTCGTCAGTGGCGCCTTCGGCGCCTGCCTGATGCTCGAGCCCACGCGGGTTGCCGAGTGCGTGGCCGCAATGCGCGCGGCGGTGCGCGTGCCGGTCACGGTCAAAATGCGCATCGGCGTGGTGAGCAGCGCGAAGCGGGAAGTGCACGGCAGCGTGGCGCAGTTCGATGAGCTCGATTTCGCAGCCCTGTCTCACTTCGTGAGCAACGTGCGCGATGGCGGCTGCCAGGTCGCCATCGTGCATGCCCGCAAGGCGGTGTTGGGTGGCCTGTCACCGCGGGACAACCGCGAGATCCCGCCGCTGCGCTACGACGTCGTGCGCCGGCTGAAGGCAGCATTCCCGGCAATGCCGATCGTGGTCAACGGCGGTTTGGGCGAGCCGCACGCGGTGCTCGCGGCGCTCAGCTGGTGTGACGGCGTCATGCTCGGGCGCGAGGCCTACCACCGCCCCTACGTGCTCGCCGAGTTGCAGCAGGCGCTGCATCCTGGTGCCGGCGCCGCACCCACGCGCGAGGCGCTCATCTCGCGCATGCAGCGTTACGCGGAGCGCGAGCTGGCCACGGGCGGGCGGCTCGCCGCGATTACCCGCCATATGCTGGGTCTGTATGCCGGCCAACCGGGCGCACGCGATTACCGACGCACCCTCAGTGAGGGCGCGCGGCTGCCGGGCGCGGGCGCCGAGCTGTTGCCATTGGCGATTCCCGCCCGGCTCGCGGGCGCGGGCGGGGCGGGTTAGTAGCCGCCCGCAGCGCTGGCGTGTAATCTGAGCAATTACATGGGCAAGGACATCGAGCTCGCTATCCTGTTTGCCGACGTCGTCGGATCGACCCGGCTGTACGACACCATGGGCGATCTGCGTGCACGCGACATGGTGGCGATCTGCATCGACGTGATGCGCACTGCTACCGAGCAGCGCCAGGGCACGGTCATCAAGACCATGGGCGATGAGGTCATGGCGACCTTTCCGAGCGCCGACGCCGCGTTGAACGCCGCGGCGCAGATGCAGCAGCAGATCTCCACGCACGCGCAACTGAAGGTCGACGGACAGCCGGTCGCGATCCGCATCGGCTGCCACTATGGTCCGGTGATGCTCGAGAACCGCGACGTGTTCGGCGCCGCCGTGCACACCGCCAACCGCATGACCAGCCAGGCCAAGGCCGGGCAGATCGTGACCACCGCGGCGACGGTGGACAAGCTGTCGCCGGAGTGGCGCTCGTCGTGCCGCCAGATCGACGTCGCCACGCTCAAGGGACAGGGGAGTGAAGTCGTGCTTTACGAGGTGCTGTGGCAGACCGAGGACGTGACCAGCATGGTGCCGGGGATTGCGAGCGAGTCACGGCCGGCGCACCACATGCGGCTGCGGTTGCGGTGTCAGGATCGCGAACTGCTGGTCGATGAGCGGCACTCGAGCATCACCATCGGCCGGGCCGAAGACAACGACGTGGTGATCAAGGGCAACCTGATCTCGCGCCTGCACGCGCGTATCGAGATCAGCCGCAACAAGTTCGTATTGATCGATCAGAGCACCAACGGCACGTTCGTGCAGAGCGCTGACGGCGAGGAGTCTTTCGTGCGCCGCGACAGCCTGCAGATCAAGGGCCGGGGCATGATCGGGCTCGGGCGCCTGCCCGAGCAGGGCTCCCCGCAGACCATCGGCTACACCTGCGAAGAGGTGTGACGGGCGCGGGCGCGCCCCGGGCTCAGGCCAGCCGCCGTTCGGTCGACTCGAGCTCGGCGAGCAGCGCCGCCGGCAAGCGGCTGCCGTACCTGCCCAGATACTCACGCAGCTCGCCGAGCTCCTTGCGCCACAGCGTAGGATCCACCGCGAGCAGGGCGGCGAGCGCATCGGCGCCCACGTTGAGTCCCCGGGTATCGAGATCCGCGGGCCGCGGCAGCCAGCCGACGGCCGATTCGGTGGCGCCCGCCCGGCCGGCGCAGCGATCCAGCATCCAGGCGAGCACCCGCAGGTTCTCGCCGTACCCCGGCCACAGGAACTTGCCGTGCGCGTCGCGCCGGAACCAGTTGACGTGGTAGATGCGCGGCGGTCGCGCGAGCTGAGCGCCGATGTTGAGCCAGTGCTGCCAGTAGTCGCCGAAGTTGTAACCGCAGAACGGCTGCATGGCCATCGGGTCGCGCCTGGTGACACCCACCTGACCGACGGCCGCGGCGGTGGTTTCCGAGGCGAGCGATGCCCCGACCAGTACGCCGTGCTGCCAGTCGCGCGCCTCGTACACCAGCGGCGCGACCTCGCGGCGCCGGCCGCCGAACACGAGCGCGCTGATCGGCACGCCGCAGGCGTCTTCGGCGTGGGGCGAGTAGCCGGGGTTGCGCCGCGCGGACACGGTGAAGCGTGAATTCGGATGCGCCGCCGGGCCGCGCGCCGGATCGTACGGCCGCCCCTGCCAGTCGAGCACCGGTTTGCCGCTCGTCAGGCCCTCCCACCAGGGCTGGTTGTCGGCGGTGAGCGCGACATTGGTGAACAAGGTGTCGCGCCGGATCATCTCGTAGGCGTTGCGGTTGGTCTCGGGGTTGGTGCCCGGAACCACGCCGAAGTAACCCGCTTCCGGGTTGATGGCCCACAGCCGTCCGTCCTCGCCCGGATGCAGCCACGCGATGTCATCACCGACCGTGAACGCGCGCCAGCCCGGGAGCGAGGCCGGTGGAATCAGCATGGCGAGATTGGTCTTGCCGCAGGCCGACGGGAAGGCGCAGGCGAGATAGTGCGTCTCGCCGCGCGGGCTCTGCAGGCCCACGATCAGCATGTGCTCGGCGAGCCAGCCCTCGGTGCGCGCCTGCCAGCTGGCGATACGCAGCGCGTGGCACTTCTTGCCGAGCAGCGCGTTGCCGCCGTAACCGGAGCCGAAGCTTTCGATCGCGAGTTCCTCGGGAAAGTGCATAATGAAACGCCGCTCGGGATCGAGCTCACCGACCGAGTGCAGCCCGCGCACGAACCCGCCGTCATGCGCGATACGCTCGAGCGCGGCGCGGCCGGCGCGCGTCATGATCAGCATGTTGAGCACGACGTAGGCGCTGTCGGTGATCTCCACGCCGCAGCGCGCCAGTGGCGAGTCGATCGGCCCCATGCAGTACGGGATCACATACAGAGTGCGCCCGCGCATGCAGCCCCGAAACAGCTCGCGCATCTTCGCGTGCGCCTGCTGCGGGTCCATCCAGTGGTTGTTCGGGCCGGCGTCTTCCTGCGAGCGCGTGCAGATGTACGTGAGATGCTCCACGCGCGCCACGTCGCCGGGGGCCGAGCGGTACAGATGACAGCCGGGAAAGTATTCGGGGTTGAGCGCCGTGAGCTCCCCAGCGCGCAGCAGCTGCGCCGTCAGCTCCCGGGCTTCCGCGTCAGTGCCCTCGCACCAGTGAACCGCGCGCGGCTGCGTCAGCTCGCGCACCGAGTTCACCCAATCGGCCACGTCGCGGCTGAGCTGCGCAAGCGGGGTCAGTGTATGTGCGGCCGTAGCCATCCGTAGCTCCTCATTGTTCTGTGGCGCTTCGGAAACCATTAAGTATATCCCGGGCCGATCCCTGGCCCTGATACAGTACCGATGCGGCTGCCATTCTCGTTCATCGGCGCGCTGCGCACCAGTTTGCAGGAAATTCAGCAAGATATGCCTCTCGACACGTCCGGTGAACGCGCGCCAGGATGGTCGCCAGTCAGCGCAGGCGCCTTGCGACATGTTGGATCTTGAGGACATTTTCGGTGACGGCGGACCCCTCCAGCTGGCGCTCACCGGTTTCAAAGTGCGCCGCGAACAGCTGCTCATGGCGGAGCGAGTAGCCGAGGCGCTCGCGGCACGCGAATCCCTGGTGGTGGAGGCGGGCACCGGCACCGGCAAGACCTTCGCTTACCTGGTGCCGGCACTCCTGTGCGGCGCGCGTGTGCTGATCTCGACCGGCACGCGCACGCTGCAGGATCAGCTGTTCTCCAAGGACCTGCCGCTGGTGGCCGCAGCTCTCGGCCGACCGGCACGTGTAGCCCTGCTCAAGGGCCGCGCCAATTATCTGTGCCGCTACCGCCTGGCGCGCGCGGATGAGGGCGGCGAGCAACTGACACTGGAGGAATCGGCGGCGGCGCGGCCGCGCGCCTCGGATGCCATGCTGGCACGCATCCGGCGCTGGGCGCGCACCACCCAGCGTGGTGACCTGGCGGAAGTGCGCGGTCTGTCGGACTCGAATCCGCTGTGGCCGCAGATCACCGCCACCCGCGAGAGCTGCCTGGGGGTGCGCTGTCCGGAGATCTCCCGCTGTCACGTGGTGGCGGCGCGACGCGAGGCGCTCGATGCCGACATCGTCATCGTGAACCACCACCTGCTGCTGGCGGATCTCGCGCTCAAGGAGGACGGGTTCGGTGACCTGCTCGGAGCCGCCGACGCGGTCATTCTCGATGAGGCTCATCAGATCCCGGATCTCGCCACGCAGTTCTTCGGCGCCCACGTGAGCGGCCGCCAGGTGGAGTTGCTTCTGAAGGACGTGCGGCTCGAGCTGAGCGCGCGTGCCGCGGCTGGCTCGAGCGCCCAGGAGGCGCGCCAGGCGATCGCGGCGGTGCGCGCCGCGGAAGATGCTCTGGGCCAGGTGCGCGCCGCGAGCGCGCGCGCCACCGGGCGCTTCGCGTGGAATCCGGGCGACTTCGCAGTGAGCGCGGCGGTGCGGGGGCTCATGCAGGCACTGGAAGATCTGGCAGCGGCCCTTGCCGGCGCCGACATACAGAGCGCGCTGGCACAACTCGCCGCACGTACCGCGGAGCTCGCGGCGAGCCTGGCGCGGATTGCGGCGGTCGATGAGCTCGAGGGCGCGCGCACGCTCGAGGTCACGGCCCGCGGCTTTACCCTCAGCCTCATGCCGTTCGACATCTCGGAGCGCTTCCGGGGGCTGGTGCAGGGGCGCCGCGGCGCCTGGATCTTCACTTCCGCCACTCTTTCCCTCGGCGAGGAGTTCGGACACTTCACCGGCAGACTCGGGCTCACCGATGCCGCGACGCTGCGGATCGACAGTCCCTTCGATCACGAGCGGCAGAGCCTGCTGTACCTGCCCGTGGGATTGCCGGAGCCGGCCGCAGCGAGCTACGTGCCGGCGGTAATCGACACCGCCGTGCCGCTCATCGAGGCCTCAGGCGGTGGCGCATTCGTGCTGTTCACCAGTCACCGCGCCCTTTCGCAGGGCGCAGCTATCCTGCGCGCGCGCTGGGGGGATGCCGCACCCTACCGGCTGTTCGTGCAGGGGGAGGCGCCGCGGGAGCGGTTGCTGCAGGAATTCCGCGCCGACGGCAACGGCGTGCTGCTCGGTACCGCGAGCTTCTGGGAGGGCGTGGACGTGAAGGGCGAGGCACTGCGCCTGGTGGTGATCGAGAAGCTGCCGTTCGCCTCGCCGGACGATCCGCTGGTGCGCGCGCGGATCGAGCACCTCACGGCGAGCGGCGGCAACGCCTTTCGGGACTACCAGCTTCCGGAAGCGGCACTGGCGCTCAAGCAGGGGGCGGGGCGCCTGATCCGCAGCGAGGACGACTACGGCGTGGTGGTTATCTGCGATCCGCGCATGCTCGGCCGCGGTTACGGCCGGGTGTTTCTCGCCGCCCTGCCGGCGATGACCGTGACCCAGGATCCCGCGGAGGCGCGGCGCTTCCTGCGCCGGCATGCGCCGCGGGCAGCGCCGCGGGCGCGGGCGGCGAGCACGCCGTGAGAATTCTCGCGCTCGACAGCGCCACCGAGAACTGCTCGGTCGCGCTGCTGATCGGCCGGCGGGTGATCGTGCGCGAACAGCTCCTCGAGCGTGGCCACGCCGAGCACATCCTGCCGATGGCCGATGCGCTGCTGAAGGAGGCCGACGTGTCCCTCGGCGCGCTGAGTGCGATTGCCTTCGGTCGCGGGCCAGGCTCGTTCACCGGCGTGCGGCTGGCGGCGAGCGTGGCGCAGGGGCTGGCATTCGGCGCGGGTCTGCCGGTGGTGCCGATCTCCGATCTGCGCGCGCTCGCGCAACGGGTGATGGAACTGGACGCGGCCGTGACGCGCGTACTGGTGTGCAACGATGCGCGCATGCACGAGGTGTATTGGGGCTGCTTCGAGCGTCCGGCAGCAGGGGCGGTCGCGGCCGCGGTGCACGAAGAGCAGGTCGGCAAACCGGCCACGGTGACCCTGCCGGCGAGCTGGTCGAAAGCGCCTGGCGCCGTGCATGCGGCCGGATCCGGGTTTGCCGCCTACCCGGAGCTGCGTGCGACCCTGGCCGGACGTCTGGACCGGGTCCATGAGGGGCTCCTGCCGCGCGCCGCCGAAATTGCACGGCTGGCGGTCCCGGAGGTGGCGTCCGGGCGCGTTTTGCCCGCCGAGCAGGCCCTTCCGGTGTATCTGCGCGATGATGTGGCCCACGCCCCCGCGGGCAGTCATTAAACTGACACCTGCTGCGGCGCTGTCATGAATCTGCAACACACAGCCTCTGTAATAGCTGCCGCCTCTGCACGCTTCAACACCATGCCCGCAAAACAGGTACTGATCGTCGAGGACGAGCGTCCGATCCGCGAAATGATCGCTTTCGGCCTGAAACGCGCCGGTTTCGAGGTCCGGGAGGCGGAGGATTGCCGCGCTGCACGCGCCGCCCTGGCGGATGCGCGCCCGGACCTGGTGCTGGTGGACTGGATGCTGCCGGACATGAGCGGGCTGGAGCTGACGCGCTCGCTCAAACGCGACCGCGAGACGCGCGAGCTGCCGATCATCATGCTCACCGCGCGCGCCGAGGAGGGCGACAAGGTCGCCGGCCTCGAGGGCGGGGCGGATGACTATGTCACCAAGCCATTCTCGCCCCGGGAGCTGCTGGCGCGGATCAACGCAGTGCTGCGCCGGAGCGGTCCCAATGGTGTCGACGAGCTCATCGAATTCGAGGGCCTGGTGCTCGATCAGGGAAGCCATCGCGTGATGGTCGGCGAGCGTACGGTGGCGCTCGGGCCCACGGAGTACCGTATGCTCGAGTTCTTCATGACCCACCCGGAGCGCGTGTACACGCGCGATCAGCTGCTCGATCGCATCTGGGGCGGCAACGTGTACGTGGAGGAACGCACCATCGACGTGCACATCCGCCGCCTGCGCAAGGCGCTCGAGGATTTCGGGTACGATCGCTTCGTACAGACGGTGCGCGGCTCGGGTTATCGCTTCTCGGCGCGCACCATCTAGGCGCGCACCGTCCCAAAGGCGCACGGTCTATAGAGGCACGTGGCACAGATGCAACCGGCGACACAGGCATGGGGGTTCGCGGCGGTTCGGTTGCTCGGCACCGCAGTGATCGGATTCGGCGCCGGCTGGCTGTTCGGCAATCCCTTCGGCGGCCTCGCCGCCGCGCTCGCGCTGCACCTCGCCTGGGTGCTCGCCAACCTCGCCCGTCTCGAATGGTGGCTGCGCCACCGCAGCTACGCCGACCCGCCCGACATCGGCGGGGTGTGGGGCGAGATCATCGCCCAGATCGTGCGTCTGCACCGCCGCAAGCGCTTCCACAAACAGCGCTTCGTGCAGCTCATGCGCCAGTTGCAGCGCTCTACCGCGGCGCTGCCGAACGGTGTGGTCATCCTCAACGCGCAGCGCGAGATCGTATGGTTCAACCGCATGGCGGCGCGGCTGCTGAGTCTGCGCCGCACGGCGGATCTGGGCATGCGCATCGAGAATCTGCTGCGCGAGCCGGAGTTCGTGCGCTACCTGGCGCGAGGGGACTTCACCAACCCGGTGATCATCCGCCCGACCACCGCCGAGGACTGTTACCTGTCGCTGCAGGTCGCCCCTTATGGGGACGGGCAGTTGCTGCTGCTGGTGAGCGACGTGTCGCGCCAGATGCGTCTCGAGGCGGTGCGGCGCGATTTCGTGGCGAACGCCTCGCACGAGTTGCGCTCCCCCCTCACCGTGATCTCAGGTTACCTGGAGACTCTCGGTCAGGATCCGGCGCTCGATCCGGATATGCACGCACCGGTCGCCGAGATGCGCCGCCAGGCGGAGCGCATGACCGCCATCATCCACGATCTGCTCGAGCTGTCGCGGGTCGAGGAGACCGACGAGATCGTCGGCGGTGAGCCGATCGACGTCGCGGCGCTGCTCGCGCTGCTGCGCAAGGACACGTTGGCGCGGCCGGTGCACCCGCGCGACGTGCGGGTGCGCGTCGACTCCGACGCCCACCTCATCGGGGACGAGCCGGAGGTCCACTCGGCGTTTTCCAACCTGGTCGACAATGCCGCCAAGTACACTGCGGCCGAAGGCTCGCTTGAGATGCGCTGGTGGGTGGACGAGGACGGCGGCCATTTCGCCGTGAGCGACACCGGCATGGGCATTCCGCCCGAGCACATTCCGCGTCTCACGGAGCGCTTCTATCGCGTCCACGCCGGGCGCTCGCGCGCTACCGGCGGCTCGGGCCTGGGGCTGGCGATCGTCAAGCACGTGCTGCAGCGCCACGGTGCGACGCTCGAAGTTCAGAGCACCCTCGGGAGCGGCAGCACCTTCACCTGCCATTTCCCGCCCGAGCGCATCGCGGCAAAGCTTCACCCCGTGACTAGCGCAACGGCTTAGGTTCTCTGCGCAACTGCCTAATTCGTAAGAAACTCTTAGCGGAGCTGTCACAGAACAGACACCTTGACGGACGACCCTAGGACGCTCTCCCAGGCTTGAGGACGTCTGAACGCCATGGCAAACGCTAACCCCACGCGCAGCGGCAGGACGAGCGCCCGCACCCTGTTCCTCTCGGACCTCCACCTGGGCTTCAGGCACGCACGAGTGCACGAGCTGAACGAGTTTCTGCATGGCGTCGAGGCCGAGCGGATCGTGCTGGTCGGCGACATCGTGGATGCCCTGAGCCTGGCGCGGCGCGCATTCTGGACGGCAGAGCACACCCAGGTGGTGCGCACGCTGCTGGCGCGGCAGCGGGCCGGGGCGCGACTCATCTATATCCCGGGCAACCACGATGCGAGTCTGGCGATGCTGGCGCAGATGCTGCAGGGTCAGTTCGAAGTGCACCGCGAGTGGGTGCATCGCACCGCCCGCGGTGAGCGGCTGCTGGTGCTGCACGGGGACCAGTTCGATGGCGTGGTGCCGTGCCCGCGCTGGCTCACGCGCCTGGGCGATGCCCTGCATGATGCGACCGTGATGGTGAGCCACCGCGTGAACAATCTGCGCCGCGCGCTGGGCAAGCCTTACTGGCCGCTCGCCGAGCGCATCAAGCTGCGTATCGGCGCCAGCGTGCGCTACATCGAGCACTTCGAGCAGCTCGCCGCCCAGCACGCGCGCGCGCAGGGCTACGACGGTGTCATCTGCGGGCACATTCATCGCGCCAACCTGCGCCGCATCGAGGGCACGCTCTACGGCAACACTGGCGACTGGGTGGAATCCTGTTCCGCGCTCATCGAGAGTGAGCGCGGCGAGCTGCAGCTGCTGCGCTGGCCGCACGCGGCGCACGCCCGGTTGAGCCCCGCCGCTCGCCTGGTGGCCGACGCCGCGTGAGGATTGCGCTCGCAAGCGACGCCTGGACGCCGCAGACCAACGGCGTCGTGACCACGCTCAGGTGCACCGCCGAGACGCTCACCGCGCTCGGTCACGAGGTGCGCGTGATCTCGCCTCAGGGCCTCAGCAGCATTGCTTGCCCGAGCTATCCGGAGATCCGCCTGGCGGTGTCGCCGGGCGCGCACGTCGCGCGCCAGCTGAAGGCCTTCCGCCCGCACGCGATCCATATCGCCACCGAGGGTCCACTCGGGCTCGCGGTGCGCCGCTACTGCCGCGGGCGCGGCCTACCGTTCACGAGCTCGTATCACACCCGCTATCCGCAGTATCTGCGGGCGCGCTGGCCGATCCCGCTCGCCGCCACCTACGCCTGGCTGAGGCGCTTCCACGGCGCGGCCACGCGCACCTTCGTCAGCAGCCCGAGTCTCGAGGCCGAGCTCTGTGCGCGCGGCTTCGCGCGCCTGCACCGCTGGAGGCGCGGCGTCGATCTGCACCGCTTCCGGCCGCTGCCGCCGCACCCGCAGCTGGCGCACCTGCCGCGGCCCATCATGGCCTGCGTGGGACGCCTCGCCGTCGAGAAGAATCTCGACGCGTTCCTCAGGCTCGGCCTGCCCGGCACCAAGGTCATGATCGGCGACGGGCCGGAGCGCCACGCCCTGGCGGGGCGCTATCCGGGCGCGGTGTTCACCGGCTACCGCTTCGGCGAGGAGCTCGCCCGCTGTCTGGCCACTGCGGACGTGCTGGTGTTTCCGAGTCTCACGGACACCTTCGGCCTGGCGATGATCGAGGCGCTCGCCTGCGGAGTGCCGGTCGCGGCCTTCCCGGTGCCGGGGCCCCTCGATGTGATTGAACCGGATGTGACCGGGGTCCTGCACCCGGACCTGAGTGAGGCGATACGCTCGGCCCTGCGGCTCGAGCGGCGGGTGTGCGTCGAGCGCGCCGCGGGCTTCAGCTGGCACGCCGCGACCGCACAGTTCCTGGCGGGCCTGGCGCCGATCCCGCTGGCATTGCGCGCCACGCTGGCTGTCAGCCGCAGTTCCGCTATTATCGCCCGTATTGCCGCGGGCCGGCAGACGAGCGAAGCCGGAGACGCCAACTGATGGAAACCGCCGACCTCAGTCACCACATCTCGCGTCGCTTCAACGAGGACCTCGAGCGCGTGCGCAGCAAGGTGCTCGGCATGGGCGGCTTCGTCGAGCAGCAGCTGCAGAAGGCCATCACCGCGCTGGTGGAGGGCGACAGCTCGCTCGGGGAGGCAGTCGCGCTCGATGACTACCAGGTGAACAACATGGAGGTCGCCATCGACGAGGAATGCAGCCGCATCCTCGCGACGCGCGCGCCGGCCGCCGGCGACCTGCGCGTGATCGTGGCGATCATCAAGACCATCACCGATCTGGAGCGCATCGGGGATGAGGGCGAGAAGATCGGCTACATCGCCTCGCGGCTCGCGACCATGGAGCGCCCGGCCGACAAGTACCGCGAGATCAAGCATCTGGGGCGCGTGGTGTCGGAGATGGTGCACGACGCGCTGGATGCCTTCGCGCGCATGGACGTCGACTCGGCGCTGCGCGTGGCGCGCCAGGACCGCCTGGTGGATGAGGAATACGAGGCGATCCAGCGTCAGAGCATCACCTTCATGATGGAGGATCCGCGCACCATCCGCCGTGCGCTGGATGTCATGTGGGTGGTGCGTGCGCTCGAGCGCATCGGTGATCACGCCAAGAACATCAGCGAGTACGTCATCTACATGGTGCACGGCAAGGACATCCGCCACACCTCGCTCGATGACGTTGAGCGCGAGCTGCGCGAGGGCCGCGCCGCCGGTGCGGCCACGGCGCCGTCCGCCTAAGGGCCGCTTCCTAAGCAAGCGCGTGCGAGCCAATCGGCGTCTGCTCAATTTCGCAGGCTTTGCCGCATGCGCGGCGCTGTTCGCGTACGCTCTGTACACCCAGTTCTACCTGGGGCTGGATCCGTGCCCGCTGTGTATCTTCCAGCGCATCGGCATCGCGCTCCTGGGAGTGGTGTTTCTCGCCGCGGCGCTTCACGACCCGCGCGGCCGCGGCGCCTGGAGCTATGCGCTGCTGATCGGAGCGGCCGCGCTGGCGACGCTCGCAGTGGCGGCCCGGCACGTGTATGTGCAGAGCCTGCCGCCCGGCTCCCTGCCGTCCTGCGGCGCGCCGCTCGCGGTGCTGTTGAAGTTCACGCCGCTGTGGCAGGTCATCCGCAAGGTGCTCACCGGGAGCGGGGAGTGCGGCGAGGTCAACTGGCGGTTCCTCGGCCTCGCCATGCCGGCGTGGGTGCTGATCTGGGCGCTCATCCTGGGTGGGTTGGGCGTGACGGCGAATCTCAGGCCAGGAGCCGGCGCAGCACGTTGACATACATGCGGTGCAGAGCGTCGATGTCCTCGACCCGCACGCACTCGTTGACCTTGTGGATCGAGGCGTTCACCACGCCGAGCTCGACCACTTCCGCCCCGAGAGGCGCGATGAAACGTCCGTCGGATGTGCCTCCGCCGGTGGACAGTTTCGGGCGCACGCCGGTGACCTGCGCCACCGCCTCACCCACCGCCGCGCACAGCAGGCCGGGCGGGGTGTAGAACGGCTCCCCCGACACGTACCACTCCAGCGTGTAGCGCACGCGGTGGCGGCGCAGGATCTCTTCCACCGTCTTCTTGAGCTGCTCGAGCGTCTGCACCGGTGAGTAGCGCAGGTTGAAGCGCGCCTTGAGCTCCCCTGGAATGACGTTCGGGGCACCGGTACCCGCATTGAGGTTGGAGACCTGGAAGGTGGTCGGCTGGAAGTACTCGGTCCCCTGGTCCCACTCGCGAGCGGTGAGTTCCGCCAGCGCCGGCGCCAACGCGTGCACCGGGTTCTCGGCGAGCTGCGGGTAGGCGACGTGCCCCTGCACGCCGTGCACGGTGAGGCGGCCGCTCAAGGAGCCGCGACGTCCCACCTTGATGGTGTCGCCGATCGAGGCTTCGCTCGAGGGCTCTCCCACCACGCACCAGTCCAGGCGCTCGCCCCGCTCGTGCAGCAGTTGCGCCACACGCCGCGTCCCATCGACCGACGGGCCCTCCTCATCACTCGTGATCAGAAAGGCGATCGACCCCTTGTGAGCGGGGTGCGCCGCGACGAACTCCTCGCTGGCGGTGAGCATCGCCGCAAGTCCGCTCTTCATGTCGGCCGCTCCGCGCCCGTACAGCACGCCGTCGCGGATGTGCGCCGTGAACGGGTCGCTGTGCCACGCCTCGAGCGGCCCGGTGGGCACCACGTCGGTGTGTCCCGCGAAGCAGAACAGCGGTCCCGCGCCGCCGCGCCGGGCCCAGAAGTTCTCCACACTGCCAAAGCTCAGGCGCTCGATGCGGAAGCCGGCCGCGGCCAGGCGCTCGGTCATGATCTGCTGACAGCCTTCATCCGCCGGGGTGACCGAGCGACGGGCGATGAGAGCCTTAGTCAATTCAATGGTTTGCGACATTACCTTAGGGGATTTGGTGAATCGACTGAGCTGGTTGCGGCCGGTGGTGCGGTGCGCGTTTATACGACCGCGGATCGCCGCGGGGCAAGCGGTACCTCATGTCACGCGCCTGCAAACTCACGCGGCAACACTAGCGTCGCGGCCACACGGACGTGGCCGTTACATCGCCCGAGGGCCTCACGGCGCCTGCAGAGGGCTGTCATCAGAGCGTCACATCATTGTCATCTAATGCCCGCCAATTCCCCTAAATGCCCAGGAGTGGAATCATGAATTCATTCAACGCGAAGCGACTGCTGGTGGTCGTGGCTGGCGTCGTCGCGTTCGCTGCCGCGGCGCACGCGGCCGACATTTCCGGCGCCGGCGCGACCTTTCCCTATCCCATCTACTCGAAATGGGCCGACGCCTACCGGCAGAAGACCGGCGTCGGACTCAACTATCAATCGATCGGCTCCGGTGGCGGCATCAAGCAGATCAAGGCGAAGACCGTCACCTTCGGCGCCTCGGACATGCCCTTGAAGCCCGAGGAGCTGCAGGAAGCAGGCCTGGTGCAGTTCCCGATGATCATCGGCGGCGTGGTGCCGGTGGTGAACATCAAGGGCGTGCAGGCCGGACAGCTGGTACTCGACGGGGCCACCCTGGCGGACATCTATCTCGGGGACATCAGCAAGTGGAACGACGCGCGCATCAGGAAGCTCAATCCGAAGCTCGCGCTCCCCGACAGCACGATCGCCCCGGTGTACCGCTCCGATGGCTCCGGGACCAACTTCCTGTTCTCCGACTACCTGTCGAAGTCGAGCCCTAAGTTCCAGCAGATCGTGGGTGCCAACACCTCGGTGCAATGGCCGGTGGGGATCGGGGCCAAGGGTAACGAGGGCGTCGCCAACATGACCCACCAGACCGATGGCGCCGTCGGCTATGTCGAATATGCCTACGCCAAGCAGACCAACATGGCCTACTGCGCCCTCATCAACAAGGCGGGCAAGACGGTCGCTCCCAGCGCAGAATCATTCCAGGCGGCGGCCGCGAGCGCGGACTGGGCCCATGCACCGGGCTATCACCTGATCCTCACCGATCAGGCGGGTGAGAAGAGCTGGCCGATCACGGGCGCGAGCTTCATCCTGGTGTACGCCGTGCCGCCGGATCCGGCCGCAACCGGTGAGGCGCTCAAGTTTTTCGAATGGGCCTATAACAACGGTGCCAAGATGGCGGCCGAGCTGGACTACGTCCCGCTGCCGGAGAGCCTGATCAAGCAGGTCCGTACTACCTGGCAGACGCAGATCAAGGGTGCGCCGGGCCTGGCGAGCGCGCCCGCGGACGCCAAGCGGATGTAAGGTACGTGTCGGACGCGCCTCCGGCGCACGACCACCGGAAGGCGCGGACGCTGTAGGCGTTGAGCTTGAACGGCGGCCACCCCGCGCCACGGGGGGCCGCCGGTTTCGGTTACGGGGAACACAGCGTGACAGGTTGCCGTCCGCAATGAATACGGTCGCTGCCATCGATCCGCGGCATGCCGCGGGACAGCGGCTGCGCGAGCGGGTCTTTCGCAGCGCCACCTTCATTGCCGCGACTCTGGTGCTCGCGCTGCTGGGCGGAGTGGCGGTGTCGCTCCTGGCCGGAGCCTGGCCCGCATTCGCCCACTTCAAGCTGAGCTTTCTCACCCGCGAGGTCTGGAATCCGGTCACCGAGCAGTTCGGCGCGCTGGCGCCCGTGTACGGCACGCTGGTCAGCTCGGTGCTGGCGCTGCTGCTGGCGATTCCCGTGAGCTTGGGTATTGCCATCTTTCTCACCGAGATGGCGCCGGTGTGGCTCAAGCGACCGGTGGGCGTGGCGATCGAGCTGCTCGCGGCGGTGCCCAGCATCATCTACGGTATCTGGGGTCTGTTCGTGCTGGCGCCGGTCCTGCAGCGGCACGTGCAGCCGTGGCTGATCGCCTGGCTGGGCCCGCTGCCGCTCATCGGCCGGCTGTTTCAGGGGCCGCCCTACGGGATCGGCATACTCACCGCGAGCTTCGTACTCGCGATCATGGTCATCCCGTTCATTTCCGCGGTGATGCGCGATGTGTTCGAGACCGTGCCTGACGTACTCAAGGAGTCCGGCTACGGCCTGGGAGCCACCACCTGGGAAGTGATCTGGCAGGTCGTCATACCGTACGCGCGCACCGGCATGATCGGCGGCGTCATGCTGGGCCTGGGGCGCGCGCTGGGTGAGACCATGGCGGTCACCTTCGTCATCGGCAACGCGCACCGCATCGGGTCATCGCTGCTCGCGCCCGGCACCACCATCTCGGCGTCCATCGCCAACGAATTCACCGAGGCGGTCGGGGACCTGTACAGTTCTTCCCTGGTCGCACTCGGTGCGTTGTTGTTCTTCATCACCTTCACGGTAATCGCCGCCGCGCGCTTCATGCTGCTGCGCCTGGAGCGCCGGGCGCTGTCATCCGTATGAACCGCCGCGCGATCCGCAAGCTCACCAACGTCCTGGCACTCGGCCTCTCCGCCCTCGCCACCGCCATCGGACTGTTCTTTCTCGCCGC
>DATKEZ010000021.1:0-4339 GCA_035511775.1 Steroidobacteraceae bacterium
ACCGTCTGCGAGCGCCGCGAGGTCGCGGGAACCGACGTCGCGTGGGATCAGCCCGCCAAGATCCTGCCGCTGGAGGCGGCGGTGCGGGAGGCGATCCTGCGCATCGAGCGCGAGTTCGAAGCCTCACTGCGCAGGCTCGAGAGCTGCGCGGCACACCTGCCCTCGCGCGTGCGCTCGCTCATCTGGATCCTGTCCTCGCTGCCGGTCATGGCCGAGCACGGCCTGGCCGTCGCGGATGAGCAGGACGTGAAGCGTGAGCTCGCCAGCCGCCTGCCGCAGCTCGACGGTGCGGGGGGCCTCGCCCTCGCCGCGACCGGCTGAGACCGACCGTACGCGGTGAGGAGGTGACGGTGACCAGCACGGCAATATCGGCTGCCCCGCCTCATCCGCCCCAGGTGTACTGGGAAGAGCGCGCGCAGCGCTTTGGCGTCGAAGGCGAGGGGCTCGCGGCGGTGTGCTCCTACGGAATGCCCGCCTTCTACAACCGGTTCGTCGATCTGTGTCAGCGCCTCGCCCTCGCGCCCTGGTTGCGCGTGCGCCCCGGCACGAGCGTCCTCGACGTCGGTTGCGGCGTGGGCCGCTGGTGCCGCGAGCTCGCGCTGCGTGGCGCGCGGGTGACCGGAGTCGATTTCAGTCCCACCATGATCGCCGAGGCGCGGCGGCGCGCAACCGAGCAGGGAGTGCTCGAGCGCTGCCGGTTCCTGGTGCAGGACCTGGCGCACCTCGACGCGGGCGAGAAGTTCGATCTCATACTGGGCGTTACGGTGCTGCAGCACATTCTCGAGCCGCAGGCCCTGCGTGCCGCCGTGCGTCGCCTGGCCGACCATTTGAGCGAGGCGGGCAGGCTCGTGCTGCTGGAGGCGGCACCCGGCCGCAGCATCGGGAGTTGCGACAGCCCAATTTTCCAGGCACGCCCGCGCAGCGTGTACCTCAAACTGTTCGCCGAGTGCGGGCTGCGGGTGCGCACCATCACCGGGGTCGATCCCGCGCCTTTCAAGATCTGGCTGTGGCCGCATCTGCCGCGGCTCGCGGGCCCGGTGCGCACCGCGGCGCTCGCGCTCGCGACTTTCCTTTCGATCCCGACGGACGTGCTACTTGGGCGCCGCTCGGTCGAGCGGTCGTGGCACGCAGTATTCATCCTAGAACACGCGCCTGAACACGCGGGGGGCTGATCATGAGCAACAAACAGCGGATCGCGATTGCCGTGGGGGTGTTCCTGCTACTCGGGGCCCTCGGCTTCCTGGGCTTGTCGTACGAGAGCCGACGGACCGCGCCGGGTCAGACCGCCGGCGCACTGACGGTCGAGGTGACGAGCCCCGCCGACAGCGGGCCCGGCACATTGCGGGAGGCGCTGTTCATCGCCGACGGCGCCAAGGGCAAGGCCAACGTCGTCCTGAAGACCAGGACGATCACGCTGCAGACGGCGCTGCCGCCGCTGGTGAATTCGCACGGCGTGAGGATCGTCGCGGAGCAGCCCGGGGCCGAGATCGACGCCAAGGCGCTGACCGCGGGGCCGGTGTTCGACCTCACGGCGGATAACACCTCGATCGAAGGCGTGGTGCTGCGCAATTGCGCCGCGACGGGGATCCTGCTGCGCGCCAGGCATCTGCACTTGCAGTCGAGTGCGGTGGAGTCCTGCGACGTCGGCGTCGATGTCGCGGAGAACGCCAGCGACATCCTCCTCGAGCACAACCGCTTCGCGAACGACAGGGTCGGGGTGCGCTTCACGGCCTCGAACCCCAACACGGTGGTGATCGGTAATACTTTCCTGCAGGACAAGGACGCCGGCCTCTGGGCGGTGCGCGGCAGCGCGGACAGCCGCGGCGGGACGATCAGTGTGCGCGAGAACCACTTCACCGCGGACGGCAGCGGCGTCGTAGCTGGCAACGTCGCAGTGCTCGTCGAGCGCAACGACTTCGCGAACGCGCGCGACGCCGCCATCCACCTGCTCGGTGCGGGCGGGGTGATCCGTGGCAATCGGATCCAGGGCGGGACGGCCATGGGGATCGTCGCGGAGAACGCCGGCGAAGCGGTCATCGACAGCAACGAGCTCGAGCAGTTCGCCACCTACGCCATCATGGTGCGCGGCTCGGCGAATGCCCTGGTGCGCGCCAACCGCATCCACAACTGCGGCTCTGGCCTGGCGTTTGTGCTCGGCGATCCGCGCCGGCCGAGCAGCGCGGTCGGAAACACCATCATCGAGCCGAAGTTCAACGGCATCGACGTGCTCGGCGATTCGCCGATCCTCAGGCACAACCAGGTGCTGCGGCCGCACGCGTTCGCGCTGCACGTGCTCGACTACCAGCAGCCCGACGGTCAAACCGCCGCGGCGCGGCCGTTCCTCGAAGGCAACAACTTCCGCGCCGATGCGCTGCAGACGGCGGAGGACCTGCAGATGCCGGACAGTCAGATGCGAGCCGCGGCGCGACGGGAATGAGCGAGCGCGAGCCGACACAGCTCCTGCCGGTGCTGGTGTGGCACGACCCACGCGTTCACCTGCTGGACGACGCGTGGCTGCTGACCATCTTCGCGGTCCTGCTGGCGATCGCGCTGCCGTGGTTCGTGAGCGGACTGCACATCGAGTTCGCCGCCACCACGGCGGGACTGCTGGCGCTCGCGGCCGTGCACGTCATCCTCGCGGCCATGTCCGGTGTGCGGCCGAGAAGTCAGAGGCGCGAGACGTTCGGGCTCTCGAGCCTGCACGCGCTCGGCGTGATCACGGTGGCCTACATCTGGCACCAGGTCGGGGGACTGCAGAATCCGCTGTTCCTTGCGGTCTTCGCGCTGCCGGTGATCGGCTCCATCTTTCTCTCGCGCTGGCAGCCGTATCTCATGGCCGCCCTCGCGACGCTGCTGGTGGTGCTGGTGGCCTCGAGCGAGGCGCCGGAGCTGCGCTGGTATGCGCCGTGGCTGGACGCGGCCGGCGGCTGGCTCGACGCGCTGCGCGGCAGGGTGGGGGGCGGCGCGGATCTGCCCTTCGCGACCTTCTACGCGCCCTCGCAGTACTTTGTCGTCCTGCTCGAAGTGTTCGCGATTATGGTGTTTGCCTGCGCCGTGGCGGCGGAATATCTCGCCAACATCTTCGACAGGCTGAACGCCCAGATGTGGGCGGCGCGAGCGGAGGCGGCGCGCAGTCAGGAGCTCTGGTCGGCGCTCGTGGAACAGCTCCCGGTGCCGGCGGTTCTGCTCGATGCCGGCACGCACGAGATGGTCGGCGCGAGCGCGGCCGCGGTGAAGAGATTCCTCGCCGGCGCCGAGCCGATCGCCGGCCGCGACTTCTTCCAGGCGATTCAGTTCTCTTACCCCGAGCCCATCGAGCGGCTCGTCGACGGCGCGGACGGCGTGGAGCAGCTCTGCATGGTGCGCCTCGGCGAGCGGCTGCTGACCACCGAGATCCGGGTGCAGCATCTCGCGCAGCACGGGCGGCGTTTCGCGCTGGTGGTGATCAACGATACGACGGAAGACTTCTGCGTGAAGTCGGCGCTGGATGTGGCCGAATACGCCACGCTGGTGGTGGAGTCTCATGGGCGCGTCGTGGCTCTCAACAAGCCGGCGCGCGCGCTCTTCGGCGGAGCCGCTCCGGGCGCCGAGCTGTCGAGCCTGGTGCAGCAGGGCAACCCGGCCACACGCTGGTGGGATCCGGGCTTGAGCGGCCGTCACAAGATGCACATGACGGTCATGCGCCGCATGTATCAGGTCACGACCAACGCAGTGGCTCTGCCCGGCGAGGAGGCGCGGCTGTACGTCGTCGCCTTCCTACCGATGGCGCGCGTCGCGGCCGAGGATCAGAGCGCCACCACCGGCTCGAACACCGTGGTGCAATGGCCATGAGAGTCGCTGTCCCGATTGGCTGGCTGGTTGCGGCGCTCTGCGGCGGCGAGGCCGCCGCGGTCGACCCGCCCTCGCCATCACCCACCCCGGCGGTGGCGGCCGATCAGCGTCTGGTGTTCAGCACCAACGGATCGACGCTGACCGGCGGCAGCGGGGGCGGCGGCGCCTCCGCGGCCTGGGTGGGAAGCATCGGTCCGGATGCGGTGCTCGGCGCCGGGGCGGAGTACCAGCAGATCGCCAACGCCCATTGGACCACGGGCAACTTCAGCGGCTCGCTCGGGCTCCCTGGCCAGCTCAAGACGCACCTGTACGTGGAGGCTCACGAAGGCGCCGGAGACATCGGGAACCACCCCTTCCACTACAACGTCGTCTCGGGCGGGCTCCTCGGTCAGTTGACACCGGAGGTCACCCTGCAGCTCGAGGAGCGCTACATCGATATCGACACGAGTCATGGGAGCCTCCCCAAGCTGGGCCTGACGTACCGCATCACGCTGCAGCTCTCGGCTAC
>DATKEZ010000022.1:0-2502 GCA_035511775.1 Steroidobacteraceae bacterium
ACAGCCTGGAGGAGCGCCCGGCGCCGGGCTGGAATCCGTACGAGGTGTGGCGGACCCGCGTCAAAGAGTCCTCCGAGTTCTCCAGTGTGACGCCGGAGCACGAACCCGACGCATTCCATTAGAGGCGCGCAATCGCGTTCCAGGGGCGGCGCTTGCCCACCCCTGAACGCACGCCCACAAGGCCCCTGCAGCTGCGGTTCCCCGACGCGGAGCTGGAACAGCAGTTTCTGCTGAGTTACCGCGCGGCCGCCCGGCCGTGGATCCGCATGAGCCTGGTGGTGGCGCTGTCCACGGTGCTGGGCTTCACGGTGATCGATCACTGGCTGCTGGTGGGCGCGCGGCTTGCGCGCCCGGACATCTGGCGCTTCGGCCTGCAGTTGCCGCTGGTGCTGATCATGATGGTGCTGACGGCTCCGCGGCTGTACCAGCGCTGGTATCAGCCGGCGATCCAGGCGGCGGCGCCGCTGTTCGGCGTGGGCACGGTGCTCATGGCGGTGGAGGCGACTGCGGCGCAGTTGCCGCTGGTGGCGGCGCGGCTGCTGCTCGCCGCGTTCTACTTCTATTTCATGCTCGGGCTGTCGTTCTCGGCGGCGCTGCGCACCAACCTGCTCCTGATCGGCGCCTACGTCACGGCGGCACTGCTGGGCGCGATCGCCACCCCGGTGGCGATCTACTCGCTGTTCGTGCTGTTGTGCGCGAACCTGATCGGCGGCGCCGGCTGCTACGCGCTCGAGTACGCCAACCGCGTTGCGTTCCTGGAACGCCGGCGGCTCGCGGAAGTCGCCACGCACGACGGCCTCACGGGGCTGCTCAATCGCGCCGCGCTCGAAGAGCAGGCGCCCAGCCTGTGGCAGCAGGCGCGGGCCGCGCGCTGGCCGGTGTCGGTGTTGCTGATCGATATCGATCACTTCAAGGCTTACAACGACCGCTACGGGCACCAGGCGGGCGATCGCTGCCTGTGCGAAGTCACCGCCGCCATCCGCGACGCGGTGCAGCGGCGGCCGCTCGATGTCGTGGCGCGTTACGGCGGGGAGGAGATCATCGCCGTACTGGTCGGCGCCGATCGCGCCGCCGCGGCCGGTGCGGCCGAGGGCGTGCTGCAGGCGGTGGCGGACCTGAAGATCACGCACAGCGGCTCCACCACGCGCGGGTGCGTGACGGTGAGCGTAGGGGTGAGCACGGTCGAGCCCGACGGCGAATACTCTCATGAGCGCGCCGTACACGAGGCCGATATGGCTCTGTATGCCGCCAAGGAGCGCGGGCGCGATGGCTGGTTGTTTCACGAGCCCCAGGTGCTCCGCCGCAGTCAATACCCCGCCTGAGGGAGGCGGGCGCGCCACCCGCGCGGGCGCTCACTTGCGCTCGCGCGCCGCAGCCCCGATCCTTTCCCTTATGAATGCACTCTCAGTCCGTGGACTGACCAAGACCTACAGAAACGGCGTGCAGGCGCTCAAGGGCGTCGACCTCGAGGTCGAGCGTGGCGACTTTTTCGCGCTGCTCGGACCCAACGGCGCCGGCAAGACCACGCTCATCGGGATCATCACCTCACTGGTCAACAAGACCGCCGGCGAGGCGCGCGTCTTCGGTCACGACATCGACCACGAGCTGGAGGCGGCCAAGGCCTGCATCGGCATCGTGCCGCAGGAACTGAACTTCAACATGTTCGAGACGCCCTACACCATCCTGGTCAACCAGGCGGGCTTCTACGGCATCCCGCGCGCGGTGGCGCGCCAGCGCGCCGAAAAGTACCTCAAGCAGCTGCAGCTGTGGGACCGGCGCAAGGGTATCTCGCGCGGCTTGTCCGGCGGCATGAAGCGCCGCCTGATGATCGCGCGCGCACTGGTGCACGAGCCGCGGCTGCTGATCCTCGATGAGCCCACCGCCGGTGTCGACATCGAGATCCGCCGCTCGATGTGGGAGTTCCTGCGCGAGATCAACGACCGCGGCACCACCATCATTCTCACCACGCACTATCTGGAGGAAGCCGAGACCCTGTGCCGCAACATCGCCATCATCAACGGCGGGCGCATCGTGGAGCGTGATCGCATGAGCAGCCTGCTGCGCCGGCTGCACGTCCAGACCTTCGTGCTGAACGTGCGCGAGCCGCTCGGCACCGCACCGCTTCTTGCCGGTTACGTGGCGAGCGTGGTCGACGATCACACCCTCGAGATCGAGGTGTCGAAGGAGGAGAACCTCAACGACATCTTCGCGCGTCTGTCGGCGCTCGGCATCGAGGTGCTGAGCATGCGCAACAAGGTGAACCGCCTGGAAGAGATCTTCATGCAGCTCGTGGAGGGGCGCGGGCCCGCGGGCGAGGGCGGGCGCGGAGCCGCCGCGGCGCCCGCCGGCAGCGCCGGCGCCACACCCCTGCAGGCGGGTGCGCCGCGATGAGCAGCGTGGTACTTCCCGGGGCGCCGCCGGTCAACCTCAACGTAGTGCGCTGGATCGGCTTTCAGACCATCGTCATCCGCGAGTACGGGCGCATCATCCGCATCTGGGGTC
>DATKEZ010000023.1:0-3604 GCA_035511775.1 Steroidobacteraceae bacterium
GTAGAAGTACCACCACCCCATGAGGCGCACGTGTCCCAGCAGATACGACAGGTGACCGCTGTCGTTGTGAGCCTTCACCGCCACGATGCCGTTGACCAGATCCCTGAGCGCGCGCGGCAACCACAGATGCCTGAGCAGCACACCGAGCTCGTGATCCACTCCCCGCTCCTGCAGCAGGTAGGACACCGCCCAGTTGAAACGCACGGCGACCGCTGCCGGGTTGGGCGAGCGCGGACCGTATGCCAGGGCAATCGGCAACAGCGCGGCGAGCAGCGCGAGCGCCAGGCCCGGCAGGTGCCAGCGCGCGCTCGCGGCCGGCGTGTGCGCGCGCAGCGTGTCCGCAGCGGGCGGCACGCCGGGCGGATCGCGCCATCCGACAGCGCCACGCACCAGCGCCAGTGCCGGCAGCGCCAGGCCGATGAAGGGCACGGCCGAGAATTTCGTGCCGACCGCAAGGCCCGCGGCGAGTCCGAACAGGGCCGCGTCGCGCAGCCGCGCGCTCGCCACCCACAGTTGCAGGGCATAGAGCGCCAGCAGGCAGGTGGCGGCCGCGGCCACATCGAGGCTGGCAAGGGCTGCGTGCCCGAGAACCGCCGGCACCGAGGCGAGCAGCAATACGCTCAGGAGCGCTGCGCCCTGCGATGCGAACAGTCGCCGCGCCCACAGCCAGGTGGCGAGCAGCAGCAGCGCGAGGAACGGCAGTGCGCCTGCCCGCGCCAGCGTGAGATAGCGCCAGTAATGGCCGCCGGAGTACAGGATATCGATGCCCTCCTGCGTGCCGTTGGGCGGTGGAGTGCCGAAAGAGTGCGCCCCGGCGAGATAGGGCCCGAGCGCGAGCAGCACGCGCCCGAGCGGCGGATGCTCGGTATCGTATTCGTACTGGCCGCGGTCGAGCAGCTCGACACCGGCCGCCAGGTGCTCCGGCTCGTCCCAGGTGTTGGAATACACGCGCCAGCAGCCCGCCGCGAGTGTGCATGCCAGAAGGATGATCAGCGTCAATGCCAGCCGCCCCGCGGCTGCGGAGCGCGCCCTGCCAACTGCGCTCAGACTTACGCTCCGAACGGGTGCCGCAGCATGATGGTCTGCTCGCGCTCCGGTCCCGTTGAAATCATGTCGATAGGCACGCCGACGAGGCTCTGCAGGCGCTCGAGGTACTTGCGGGCATTGAGCGGCAGCCCCTGGTAGGTGGTCACACCGACCGTGGACTCGAGCCAGCCCGGCAGCTCCTCGTACACCGGTTCGATCGCCGCATAACCCTCGACGCTCAGCGGCGGCTCCGGGGTGACCTCGCCGTTCGAGCGGTAACCGACGCAAATGCGAATGGTGTCGAGCCCGTCGAGCACGTCGAGCTTGGTGATGCACAGGCTCGAAACGCTCGAGTTCACGATCGCGCGGCGCAGGGCCACGGAGTCGAACCAGCCGCAGCGCCGCCGCCGGCCGGTGATCGAGCCGAACTCGTGCCCGACACGCGACAGGTGCTCGCCGTATTCGTCGAACAGCTCGGTCGGGAAGGGGCCCGCGCCGACGCGGGTGGTGTAGGCCTTGACGATGCCGAGCACGGCATCGAACGCCAGGGGACCCAGGCCCGTGCCGGTGCTGGCAAAGCCCGCCGTGGTGTTGGATGCGGTGACGTATGGATAGGTGCCGAGATCCACATCCAGCATCGCGCCCTGCGCGCCTTCGAACAGCACGTTCGCATCCGTGCGGCGCAGCTCGTGCAGTGCGCGCGTCACGTCGGTCACCAGCGGTGCGATCCGCTCGCCCATTGCCAGCTGCGCATCCAGGGTCTTCTGAAAGTCCACCGTCGGCAGGCGGTAGTAGTGCTGCAGCACGAAATTATGGAAGTCGAGCATTTCGCCGAGCTTGGCGGCAAAGCGGTCCCGGCGGAACAGGTCCGCGACCCGCACCGCGCGGCGCGCCACCTTGTCCTCGTAGGCGGGGCCGATGCCGCGTCCGGTAGTGCCGATGGCGTTGGGTCCGCGCGCGCGCTCGCGCGCCTGGTCGAGCATGACGTGCGAGGGCAGGATGAGCGGGCAGTGCGGCGAGACCGCCAGGCGCTCGAACACCGGCACGCCCTGCTCTCCGAGCATGTGGCTCTCGGCGAGCAGCGCCTCGAGCGACAACACCACACCGTTGCCGATGAAGCAGCGCACCTGCTCGCGCAGGATCCCCGAGGGAATGAGTGACAGGATGGTCTTGCGTCCGCCGATGACCAGCGTGTGACCGGCGTTGTGCCCGCCCTGAAAGCGCGCCACCGCCGCGGCACGCTCGGTGAGCAGATCGACGACCTTGCCCTTGCCTTCATCGCCCCACTGGGTGCCGATGATGACCACGAACTTCCCCACGCCGCTTGACCCCTACCGCACCAGAAACAGGATGATGACGCCGACGAGCATGCTGCCGAGGCCCGCGATGCGCAACTCGCGGTCGCGCACCTCCAGCAGCCTGGCGAACGCGCGCTTCACGGCCTGCGGATTGAGAAACGGCGCGATGCCTTCCAACACCAGAAACAGCCCAAGCGCGGCGAGCAGGTCCGTTAAATTCACGGGACAGCAGTCGGCTCGGGCACTAGCGGCGCGGGGCAGCCGCTTTCGACGGATCTTTCAGATACTTGAAGAAATCCCCGTCGGGGGTCACCACCAGCAGATCGCCGTCCTTGCCGAGCGAGCGCTCGTAAGCCTGCAGGCTCCGGTAGAAGGCGTAGAACTCGGGGTTCTTCGAGTAGGCACGCGCGGATATCTGGGCGGCGGCCGCGTCGCCTTCGCCACGCACCTGCAGCGCATCACGATCCGCGTCGGCGAGGATCACGGTGCGCTGGCGCTCGGCGGAGGCACGGATGCCGGCGCTGGTGCTCTGCCCTTCAGCACGCAGGCGGCTCGCGGTCTTGGCGAAGCTCTGCTTCATGCTCTCGTAGACGCGCGCCGCCACTTCGTCGGGGAGGTCGATGCGCTGCACGCGCACGTCCACCAGGTCCACGCCCAGTCCCGCCGCGTTGCGGCTCGCCTGGCCAAACATCTGGCCGGTGACCGCGGCACGCTCGGCGGAGACGATCTGCTGGAGCGTGCGTTGCGCCACCACGCTCTTGATCCCGTCCTTGACGATCTCCGCCAGACGCTCGCCGGCCAGCTCGACCAGTCCGCCCGTGGCCGTGAAGTACAGCGAGGGGTCCTTGACGCGCCACTTCACGTAGAAGTCCACGATCAGACCGCGGCCGTCGTTCGTCAGGAACGTCTCGCCGGTGTAGGACTGCGAGAGGATGCGGCTGTCGAACTTGGTCACCACGTCCCACGGCCACTTCACATGCAGCCCGGGCGTGTAATCGATGCCCACGATCTTGCCGAATTCGGTGCGAATGGCGAACTCGGTTTCGCTCACCGAGAACAGCGACAGCGCCGCGAGCACCAGCAGCACGCCGGCGCCGATGAACAGCGGGAACAGCCGCGAGCTCATCGCTCTCCCCGCCCGCGCGCTTCGACCGTAACCGATTCCGGCTCCTTCGCGGTGCCGCCGGCGGGGGCCTCCGTGCCCGGCTCCGCTTCGCGCGCCGCGCCCTTTTCCAGCAGCTTGTCGATCGGCAGGTAAAACATGCTGCCGCCCGCACGCG
>DATKEZ010000024.1:0-8169 GCA_035511775.1 Steroidobacteraceae bacterium
GGTGCTGCGCACCGAGCCTTTCGAGCTGCTGCTGCTCGATCTGGGTCTGCCCGGGAGCGACGGGCTGAAGCTGCTGAAGGTGCTGCGCGCGCGCGGCCTGGCCGTGCCGGTGCTCATCATCACGGCGCGTGATGCGGTGTCCGATCGCGTGCAGGGCCTGGATGCGGGGGCCGATGACTACCTCATCAAGCCCTTCGATCTGGATGAGCTCGCGGCGCGCATCCGCGCGCTGCTGCGCCGCAAGGCCGGCCGGCCGGCGCCGAGCATCGAGTACCTGGGCGTGGTGCTGGACCCGGCCACTCATCGCGTTACGCGCGAGGGCACCGAGATCGCACTCTCGCCGCGGGAATTCGCGCTGCTGCAGCTGCTGCTCGAGCGCCCGGGTGTGATCCTGTCGCGCGCCCAGATCGAGGAGCGCCTGTACGGCTGGGGCGAGGAGGTGGAGAGCAACGCCGTGGAGGTTCACATCCACGGGCTGCGCCGCAAGCTCGGGGCGCAGTTCATTCTCACCGTGCGGGGCGTCGGCTATCGCCTGAGGCCGGCGCCATGAGCTCGCTGCGCGCGCGGCTGCTGGGGTGGCTCCTGGCCGGCGTGCTGTTCGTCGGCGCCGCGGGCGGCTGGATCGTGTACCGCAACGCCCTGAGCGAAGCGGACGCGTTCTTCGATTACCACCTGCGCCAGACCGCGCTCATCCTGCGCGACCAGCCGGTCGAGTACCTGCTCGCGCCGCAGCTCGCGCCGGCGGACGCGGCCTACGACTTCGTGGTGCAGGTCTGGTCCCTCGATGGCGTGCGGGTGTATCTGTCGCGGCCGCACGCGGTGCTGCCGCAGGTCACCACCCTCGGATTCGCCACCGTCGCCACCAGCGAGGGGCGCTGGCGGGTGTTCGGGGTGCAGGCGCTCACCAAGGTCATCCAGGTGGCGCAGCCGATGAGCGTGCGCCAGCAGCGTGCCGCGGAGCTGGCGCTGCAGACACTCAGGCCGTTCGCGCTGCTGCTGCCGGTGCTGGCGCTGCTGATCTGGCTCGCGGTCGGGCACGCGCTCGAGCCCCTGCGACGCCTCACGGCGCAGGTTGTGGCGCGCCGCGTCGATGCGCTCGACTCGCTCCCCGACACGCGCCTGCCGGACGAAGTGCAGCCCCTGGTCAGCGCGCTCAACGATCTGCTCGCACGGCTGCGCGCCGCGCTGGAGCGCGAGCGCGCCTTCATGGCCGACGCCGCGCACGAGCTGCGTACACCGCTCACCGCGCTGCACCTGCAGATGGGCATGCTCGCGCGGGCGAGCGGGGACCTCGAGCGCGCCGCGGCGATGGAAACCCTGTCGGCGGGCGTGCAGCGCGCCATCCGCCTGGTCGAGCAGATGCTGGCGCTCGCGCGCCAGGAGCCGCGGGCCGAGGCGCAACGCGTGGCCGTGCGCCTCGATGATCTGGCGCGCGAGATCGTCGCCGAGCTCGTGCCGCTCGCCGATGCCGGCCGCATCGACCTGGGCGTCTCGGCTGGGCAGCCTGCGAGCGTGTACGGGGATCCGGACGCCCTGCGCACCCTGCTGCGCAACCTGGTGGACAACGCCGTGCGTTACACGCCCCCCGGCGGCCGGGTCGACGTATCGGTCCAGGAGCTCGCGGGTGACAGCGGTGGCGCGCGCCTCACGGTGAGCGACGACGGTCCCGGCATCCCAGCCGCAGAGCGCGAGCGGGTGTTCGATCGCTTCTACCGCCGCGCCGGAACCGCGCCTCCCGGCAGCGGGCTCGGTCTGTCGATCGTCAGGACCATCGCGGAAGGGCACGGCGCGAGCGTCAGCCTCGCCGACGGGCCTGCGGGCAAGGGACTCACGGTGAGGGTGAGCTTCCGGCCAGCCTCTGCAGAAAGCTCGCCGCCGTCTGCAGGTAGGCGTCACGGTTGACCTTCTTCCTGAAGCCGTGGCCTTCGTCCTTCGCGAGCAGATACCACACCTCGCCGCCTGCGGCGCGCACGCTCCACACCAGTTGCTCGGACTCGGAAACCGGCACGCGCGGGTCGTTCAACCCCGCCACCACCAGCAGCGGCTTCTTGATGCGGCGGGCGTTGGTCAGGGGCGAGATGCGATTGAGGAACACCCGCATACTGGTATCGCGCTCGTCGCCGTATTCGGCGCGCCGCAGATCGCGGCGGTAGGCGGAAGTGTTGCGCAGGAAAGTCACGAAGTTGCTGATCCCCAGCAGGTCGATGCCGCCGCGCAGCCGCTCGCCATACGCCACCAGGGAGGCGAGCGCCATGTAGCCGCCGTACGAGCCGCCCATCACGGCGACCCGATCGCGATCGAACTGCGGCTGCACACCGATCCACACCAGCAGCGACCCGATGTCGCGCACCGCGTCCTCGCGCAGCAGGCCGTTGTCGAGGGCGAGGAAGCTCTTGCCGTAACCGGACGAGCCGCGCACGTTGGGCGCGACCACGGCGTAGCCGAGCTCGTTGACCAGAAACTGCACGAACGGATCCCAGCCCGGGCGGTATTGCGACTCGGGCCCGCCGTGAATGTCGATCACCACCGGGCACGGGCCCGCGGTGCGCGGCCGATAGACGTACGCCGACAGCATGCGTGGGCGGCGCGCAACGCCGTTGCTGCGATCCCAGGTGGGATAGTGGATGAGCTGCGGGGTCGTGAGCGCGGCCGGATCGAGGGGGCCGGCCTCGCTGCGGGTCCAGCGCTCGAGCTTGCCGTGCTCGAGGTCGTAGACGTAGACATCGCGCGGCACGGCCGGGGATTCCGCCGACATCGCGAGCCGGCGCCCGCCGCGGTCGAAGCGCGGGTTGCCGATGCGACCTTCCGGCAGCCCCACGGGGGCGAGCTCGAGTTTCGCTTGCGTGTCGAGCACCGTGAGGCGGCTGCGGCCGTCGTCATCGATCACGTAGGCCACGTAGCGCCCGTCGGCGCTGACGTCGAAGTCTTCGACGTCCCAGCCGGTGGCGGGCGTGACGTTGCGGCTCTGGTGGGTGACCGGATCCTTGAGTTTGAGCTGCAGGAACTCCCCGTCCTCGTCGGTCAGTACGTACACCGCGCGCCCGTCGGGAGCGAACTTCGCCATGCGGATGCCGGCCTTGCGGCCGCTGTCCTCCAGCGCCGTGAGCGATCCGGTCGCGACATCCGCGAGATACAGATAACTCTCGCTGATCGAGACGTACTTCCATACCAGGAGCTTGCTGTCGTCCGCCGACCAGTCGAGCGGGTACCAGGTGTCCTCGTGCCCGCCGACCAGCAGCTGCGGCGCCGCCCCGGTGGTCACATCCGCCACGTACACGTCGTAACTGAGCGAGTCGCGGTCATTGCCGTAGAAGGCCACGCGCCGGCCGTCGTGGGCCCACACCGGGCTGCCGTGAATGAAAGCGCCGTGGGTGAGCTGGCGCACGTCGCCGCTGCCGCCGTGGTAGTACACCTGGGCGTTCTCATCGCCTGCCTGATCCTTCAGGAACACGAAGCCGCTGCCGCTGCGCGGCGCGCGCGCCCACTCGATCGGGTCCTGGTAGAACGTGAGCTGCTCACGCATGCCCAGAGGGGTGGCGACGCGGTGCAGCTGCTCGCTGTCGCCGAAGCGCGTCGCGATGAGCAGGCTCCCGTCGGCGAGCCAGTCGAGGAACGTCGCCTCGCGCGACTGCTGGTAGCGCTCGAGCCGCGCCATGAGCGGCGCATCCGGCAGCGGAATGTTATCGAACACCAGAGTGCCGCGCTCGCGGTGCGCCGGGGCGGCTGCCTGCTGGGCGAGCGACACGGGCGCGCACAGGGCAGCGACGCCCGCTGCGGCACACAGGGCGAGCGCCGCCGGGATGGGGCCATGATCGGTCATGCGTCTACGCTAGCCTACAGGTTAGGATGTGTACAACGCTGCGCGTCACACCCAGGTCGACGTTCCCTTGAAGCCGCGACTGTATCGACACCCGCACGGCACCTGCGCTGTGGATGCCGAGTACCTGTACCCGGGGCACGCGGCCGCGCACATCATCGAGGATGGCGGTCGCGCGGCCTTCGTCGATGTGGGCACCAACGCATCCGTCCCCTACCTGCTGGCGGCGCTCGCGGAACTTGGCATCGCGCGGGAAGCGGTCGACTACCTGCTGCTGACGCACGTGCACCTGGATCACGCCGGCGGGGCGGGACGTCTGATGCAGGAGCTCCCCAACGCCGTGGCGGTGCTGCATCCGCGCGGCGCGCCGCACATGATCGACCCCGGCAAGCTGATCGCGGGCTCGAGGGCGGTCTACGGCGAGCGTCTCGAGCAACTGTACGGGACACTCCTGCCGATCCCGGCGGCGCGCGTGCGCGTGGTGCAGGACGGTGAGCGGCTCACCCTTGGAGGCCGCACGCTCGAGCTCATCCACGTGCCCGGGCACGCACTGCATCACTACGCCGTCGTCGATGCGGCTCACGCCAGCATATTCGCCGGTGACACCTTCGGCATTTCCTACCGCTCGCTCGATACCGCGCAGGGCGCCTTCATCACCCCGACCACGCCTCCCTCGCAATTCGATCCGGACCAGCTCATCGCCTCCATAGACCGGATGCTGGCGTACCGGCCCGAGTCCATGTACCTCATGCACTTCAGCCGCGTGACCGGCGTGCCGCGCCTGGGCGAGCTCTTGAAGCCCCAGGTGCGCGAGCTGGCCCGCATCGCGCGCGCTCACGCGCACGATCCGGAACCCGCGGCCGGCATCCGCGCCGCGATGCGCGCTCTGTGGCTTGACCTGGCGCACCGCCACGGCTGCGCGCTCAGCGATGCGCAGATCGAGAAGGTCCTCGAGAGCGACCTTGAACTCAACACCCAGGGTCTCATGGTGTGGCTGAAGCGCCTCGGCCGGCACTGAGCCCTTGCCGACGGCGGTGGCACGGCGTTAGGGTCTGATACATATGACTTCCAGATTCAAGGCGTTCCGCATTCATTCCGAAGGGGGCAAGATTGCCGCCCGCTACGAGTCCGTCAGCCTCGATGATCTCGCACCCGGGGAGGTCGTGATCCGGGTCGGCTACTCCGACATCAACTACAAGGACGCGCTCGCGGCGACCGGGGCCGGCAAGATCCTGCGCCGCTACCCGCTGGTCGGCGGCATCGATCTGGCGGGCGTCGTCGAGGGCTCGAGCGATGCGCGCTACCGGCCCGGCGATGCGGTGCTCGTGACCGGCTGCGGGCTGTCCGAGACCCACGACGGCGGCTACGCGCAGTTCGCGCGGGTGCCGGGAGACTGGGTCATTCCGATACCGCCGGGACTGGACGCCTTCACCGCCATGGCGCTCGGCACCGCCGGGTTCACCGCGGCACTCGCCATCCACCGCCTGGAACACAACGGCCAGTCCCCCGCCGGCGGGCCGATCGCGGTCACCGGCGCCTCCGGAGGCGTGGGCAGCATCGCCATCGACATGCTCGCTGCGCGCGGCTACCGGGTCGTGGCCGTGAGCGGCAAGGCGGGCGCGGCGCAGTACCTGAAGGAGCTCGGTGC
The DNA here is from genome assembly GCA_035511775.1 of Steroidobacteraceae bacterium. Lineage (GTDB taxonomy): Bacteria > Pseudomonadota > Gammaproteobacteria > Steroidobacterales > Steroidobacteraceae > 13-2-20CM-66-19. The sequence goes on from DATKEZ010000024.1 coordinate 5,466, forward strand.
GGCCGAGGTGCTCACCCGCCAGGAGCTCGAGCTCGGCTCGCGGCCCCTGGAGACGGCCCGCTTCGCCGGCGCCATCGACAATCTGGGGGGCGAAGTGCTCGCCTGGCTCACGCGCAGCGTGGACTTCTGGGGCAACATCGCCAGCATCGGCATGGCGCGCAGCCCGGAGCTCAAGACCACCGTGATGCCCTTCATCCTGCGCGGCGTGAACCTGCTCGGCATCAACTCCTCCGCGACGCGGCGCGAGTGGCGGCTGGCGGTGTGGAAGCGCATCGCGACCGACCTGCGACCCCGGCACCTCGAGCGCATCGTCACGCGCACCATCGGCTTCGATGAGCTGCCCGGCGCGTTTCCCGCCTACCTCGACGGCGCGGTCACCGGCCGCACGGTGGTGCGCATCGCCTGAGGCCGCGTCCCATCCTACCCATGAGTAGGATGCGGCGCGGCTGGTTCGCGGGCGCGCGCCGCGTATAGAATATCGGTCCCGTTTCGAGGGTCCTACATGTCGCAGCGATCAGTCAGCGCCGGGGCCCGGCTGCGGGCCGCGGTCGAGGCCGAGCGCCCCCTGCAGGTCGTCGGGACGATCAACGCCTATGCGGCGCTGCTGGCGCAGAGCGCCGGCTTTCGCGCCCTGTACCTGTCGGGCGCCGGAGTCGCCAACGCCTCCTTCGGGCTGCCGGACCTCGGCATCACTTCCCTGAACGACGTCTGCGAGGATGTGCGGCGCATCACTGCAGCGTGCCCGCTGCCGCTGCTGGTCGATGCCGATACCGGCTTTGGTACCGCCTTCAACATCGCCCGCACCTGCCGGGAGCTGATGCGCGCCGGCGCCGCCGGCATGCATCTGGAGGATCAGGTGTCCGCCAAGCGCTGCGGCCACCGCCCGGGCAAGGCGCTGGTGCCGGCCGCGGAGATGGTCGATCGCCTCAAGGCCGCGGTGGATGCCCGCGCCGACGCCGAGTTCGTCATCATGGCGCGCACCGATGCGCATGCGGTCGAGGGCCAGAGCGCGGCGCTGGAGCGCGCGGCGGCGTATGTGGCCGCCGGCGCGGACATGATTTTCGCGGAAGCCCTGCGGACACTGGAGGAATACCGGCAGTTTGCCGCGAGCCTCAAGGTGCCGGTGCTCGCCAACATCACCGAGTTCGGCCAGACGCCGCTCTTCAGCACCGCGGAACTCGGCGGCGCGGGCGTGCGCCTGGTGCTGTATCCGCTGTCCGCCTTTCGCGCCGCCGCCAAGGCGCAGGTCGTGGTGTACGACGCCATCCGCCGTCAGGGCACGCAGCAGCGCGTGCTCGATCTGATGCAGACACGCGCCGAGCTCTACGAGGTGCTCGGCTACCTCGCGTACGAGAAGAAGCTCGATGAGCTGTACGGGAAAGCGCGCGATGACTGAGACGGGCGCCTTCAAGCCCAAGAAATCCGTGGCGCTCTCGGGCGTGACGGCGGGTAACACCGCGCTCTCCACGGTCGGGCGCACCGGCAACGACCTGCATTATCGCGGCTACGACATCCTGGAGATGGCGAACGTCTGCGAGTTCGAGGAGATCGCGTACCTGCTGATCCACGAGAAGCTCCCCAACCGCGCCGAGCTCAGCGCCTACAAGGCGAAACTCAAGTCACTGCGCGCCCTGCCGGTGCCGGTGTGCACGGTACTCGAGCAGCTGCCGGCGACGGCTCACCCGATGGACGTGTTGCGCACCGGCACCTCGACCCTCGGGTGCCTCGAGCCGGAGCCGGAGGAGCATGCCGCGGCCGGCGCACGCGCGATCGCCGACCGCCTGATCGCCTGCCTGGGGTCGATGCTCACCTACTGGTACCACTTCAGCCGCACGGGTAAGCGCATCCGGGTCGAGACCGGGGAGGACTCGGTCGGCGCGCACTTCCTGCACCTGTTGCACGGTAAGCCCGCGCCGGCGTCCTGGGTGCGCGCCATGCACACTTCCCTGATCCTGTACGCCGAGCATGAGTTCAACGCCTCCACCTTCGCCGCGCGCGTCATCGCCGGCACCGGTGCGGATGTGTACTCCTGCATCACCGGCGCGATCGGCGCGCTGCGCGGACCGAAGCACGGCGGCGCCAACGAGGTGGCGATTCAGACCCAGCAACGCTACGACACGCCCGCGGCCGCCGACGCCGACATCCGCGCGCGCCTCGCCCGGCGTGAGGTCATCATCGGCTTCGGGCACCCGGTCTATACCCTCGCCGATCCGCGCAACGAGGTCATCAAGGAGGTCGCGCGCGCGCTGGCGCGCGAGGCGGGCAACGAGCGCATGTTCGCCATCGCCGAGCGCATCGAGAGCGTGATGCGCGAGGCCAAGGGCATGTTCGCCAACCTCGACTGGTTCTCGGCGGTCTCGTATCACATGATGGGCGTACCGAAGGAGATGTTCACGCCGCTGTTCGTCATCGCCCGCACCACCGGCTGGGCGGCGCACGTCATCGAGCAGCGCCTCGACGGCAAGATCATCCGGCCGGCCGCCAACTACACCGGCCCCGAGAACCTTAAGTTCGTGCCCATCGGGCAGCGCCCCTGAAGGCGCGCGGGCGAGCCTCAACATCGCATGTCCGCACACGACGTCAAGTCCGCGCAGCGTCCGGAACCGGACGCCGTGCTCGGCGCCATCGCCGACTATGCCCGCAATTTCACCCTGCGCAGCGAGCCGGCGTACGAGACCGCGCGCTACTGCCTCATGGACAGCCT
>DATKEZ010000025.1:0-2295 GCA_035511775.1 Steroidobacteraceae bacterium
CCTCTCATCGGGCGCAGCGTGCCAGTACCGGAAAGCCTCGAGCGGCTGTTTGCGCGACCGGTCCAGTGTGTTGAAATCGACTCCACGCTGGCGGCGCTGCGTGCGGCCCTCGAGGCGCAGGGGGGTTCGTGGACGAGTTGAGCAGGGTACCGCCGGCCGTCTGGGCAGTGGTGGCCGGGGCGGCGGCGCTGTTGTGTGTGCTGTGGTGGGTGTGGGGCTGGTACCTGCACCTGCGCGCGCGCCGCGCGCTGCGCGCTGCGGTCACCGGCGGGGCCGCCGATCACCTGATCAACGCGCTGGTGCCCGACGGCATGGGCGGCGGCTTTCACGTCGATTTTCTGCTGCTCACCATGCGCGGGGTGATCGTGATCGACCTGCGCGACGTGCGCGGCAACATCTTCGGCGGGGATCAGATGGCCGAGTGGACCGTCATGGACGGCCCGCGGCGCTTCACCTTCATCAATCCGCAGAGCGCGCTCTATGACCGGATCGCGGCGGTGAAGGCCGTCACCGGCGACGTGCCGGTCGAAGGGCGGATCGTCTTTACCCGGCGCGCCAGGTTCCCCAAGGGCCTGCCGAAATGGACGCTGATGGTCGATGCCCTGCGCGCCGAGTTTCCGCCCGTGGAGTACCAGTCGCATGCCGAGGCCACGGCACCGCTGCACGCAGGTTGGCGGCGTCTCAAGGAAGCCGTCAAGCCGAGCTATATGGCCGATATGCGCTGAGTCAGGACACCGTCCGGGCGTGATCGGCGAGCACCAGCGATACGCAGGCGGTGAGCTTCTTGGCGTATTCGATGTGCAGGAACTCATTCGGCCCGTGTGCATTGGCGTGCGGGCCGAGAACCCCGGTGATGAAGAACTGCGTGCCAGGGAAGCGCGCGCCCAGCATGCCCATGAAAGGGATCGTGCCCCCACAGCCGATGTGCACGGCGTCGCGGCTGTAGATCGCCTGGCTGGCGCGAGCGATCGACTGCTCGAGCCACGGCGCGAACGTCGGGGCGTTCCACCCGGTGTTGGCCGAGCCCGGCTCGAAGCGCACCTCGGCGCCGTAGGGCGGGTCGCGCTCGAGAGCCTCGCGCACCGCCTGGGCTGCGCGCGGAGCGTCGCAGGTCGGCGGTGTGCGCAGCGAGATCTTCACGGTGAGCTGGGGCAGCAGCACATTGCCTGCGCTGACCGTCGGCGGCAGGCCGTCCGCGCCCGTGATGGCCAGCGTGGCGCGCCAGGTGCTGTTGATGATGAGCTCGCTCGGATCGTTCGACACCGCTTGCACGCCGCGCGCCCAGGGGAGCTTTCCGGCGACCGAGTCTCCCAGCACCTTCGCCGCCGCGACTGCCTGTGCCCGCCGATCCGGCGGCAGCGTCACGTGCAGCTCCTCGAGCAGCAGGTCGCCGGTGACCGGATTCTCGATGCGCGAGAGCAGCTGCTCGAGGATGCGAAACGGGGTGGCGGCGATGCCGGTCGCCATCCCGGAATGCACGCCCTCGGTCAGTACCCGCACGGTGAGGTTGCCGACCACGTTGCCGCGCAGGGAGGTCGTGCACCAGACCTGATCGTAGTTGCCGCACTCGGCATCGAGGCAAACGACGAGCGAGGGCTCTCCGAGGGTATCGCCCAGGGCCGCCAGATGCGCGGGCAGATCGTCGCTGCCGCTCTCCTCGCAGGCCTCGATCAGCACCACGCAGCGCGGCAGCCGGACCTGCTGCTCCGTGAGCGCGGCGATAGCCGTCAGCGAGCTGAACACCGCGTAGCCGTCGTCCGCCGCGCCGCGCCCGTAGAGCCGGCCGTCGCGGATGACCGGCTCCCACGGACCGAGGCCTGGCAGCCAGCCGGTGAACTCAGGCTGCTTGTCGAGGTGGCCATAGAGCAGGGCACAGCCCGCAAGCTCGCCGGGCACGTCGATCAGCAGCAGCGGAGTGCGACCGGGAAGGCGGCGCACCTCGACCCGCATCCCCCGCAGCGGCTGCTGCCGGCACCACTCGGCCATGAGCTCGACGGCGGCCTCCATGTGGCCGTGACTCTCCCACTCCGGGTCGAAATCCGGCGACTTGTTGGGTATGCGCACGTAGGCCACCAGGCGCTCGATGATCGTCGTGTCCCAGACGTTGCCGACGAAGGAGTTGAGTCGCTTGAGGTCCATGGTTATTTTCTCTATGTATTATCAGTAATTTACGACGTACATCGCAGGTAAGTTCCCGCTTGCCCGCATCTGCGCGCCGCTCAGATGCCCGGCAAGGGGAGCGTATGTATACCTCCTTTTCCCGAAAGTTAAGTGGCAGTTGCCTGACCATCGCGA
>DATKEZ010000026.1:0-1468 GCA_035511775.1 Steroidobacteraceae bacterium
CGCTGGTGGTCTGCGACAACACCTTCGCTACACCCATCTGCCAGCAGCCCTGCGACTTCGGTGTCGACCTCATCATCCACAGTGGCACCAAGTATCTCGGCGGTCACAGCGACGTGCTGAGCGGGCTGGCGGTGGTGCGCGCCGACCACGCGCTGCTCGAGCACCTGCAGGCCTGGCAGCGCACCGCCGGCGCGGCGCTGGCGCCCTTCGACTGTTGGCTGCTGAGACGCAGCATCGCAACGCTGGCGCTGCGGGTTCGCACGCAGTGCGCCGGAGCATTGCAGTTGGCGGAATTTCTCACGCGCCATCCGGCCATCGAGCAGGTGTTCTATCCGGGGCTGCCGCAGCACCGCGCTCATGCCACCGCAGCAGCGCAGATGCCGGGGGGCTTCGGCGCGATGCTGTCAATGTGTGTGTCGGGAGGGCGGCAGGCGGCGCTCGAAACCGCAAGCCGCACGCGCCTCTTTGCGCGGGCGACGAGTCTCGGCGGAGTGGAGAGCCTCATCGAGCATCGGGCCTCGATCGAAGGGCCGGAATCGCGCACGCCGCAGAATCTGCTGCGCCTGTCGGTCGGGATTGAGGAGCCGGCGGATCTGATCGCCGACCTGGAGCAGGCGCTGAAGTGAACCCCGTCGTGGCGGCCACCGCGTTCGCGCTCCTGGCCTTCGCGGCCAACTCAGTGCTGTGCCGGATGGCGCTGCGCGACGCGCACATCGACCCCGCGAGCTTCATGAGCATTCGCCTGATCGCCGGCGCGCTAACCCTGTGGCTGCTGGTACGCATTGGCCGACGCGGCCAGGGATTGGGCGGCGACTGGCGATCGGCGCTGGCGCTGCTCGCGTATGCCATCGCCTTTACCTTCGCTTACGTCGGGCTCACGGCAGGTACCGGGGCGTTGCTGCTGTTCGGCGCAGTGCAGGTGGTGATGATCGCCGCAGGGTTCGTCGCAGGCGAGCGCATCGACCGTACCGTTGTCCTGGGCTGGCTGCTCGCCGTGGCCGGACTGATCCTCCTGCTGTTCCCGGGGATCACGGCACCGCCGGCACGGGATGCGATCTTGATGCTGATCGCCGGCTGCGCGTGGGGCGTCTATTCACTGCGGGGTCGGCGCTCGGTAAACGCGCTCGCAGACAATGCCGGCAACTTCGCTCGCTCAGTACCCGGGACACTGCTCGCCAGCGTACTCCTCTGGAGCCATCGTTCAGCCGACACCGGCGGCATCGTGCTCGCGGTGCTGTCGGGCTCGATCGCCTCAGGGCTCGGCTATGCGGCCTGGTATACGGCGCTGCCCAAGCTCGGGGCCATCGCCGCCGCCAACGCGCAGCTCAGTGTGCCGGTGATCGCCGCTCTCGCCGGGGTCGTCCTGTTTGCCGAGCCCATTACCTTGCGGCTTGCCGTCTCCTCTGTGCTGGTGCTCGGCGGGACCGCGCTCGCGGTGCGGCGTACGCTTGCCTTCAAGACCGCGCGG
>DATKEZ010000027.1:0-17223 GCA_035511775.1 Steroidobacteraceae bacterium
CCAGCGGTGCAGGAAGCGCGGGCTGTCGAGGTGCACGATCACCGGATGGTGCGGCGGACGTCCCTTGGCCTCGAAAATCTTCACTACGGCGGCCGGGTTCTGGGCGTTCGCGCCGAGGCCATAGACGGTCTCGGTCGGAAATGCCACGAGCTCGCCGTCGCGCAACGCCTGTACGGCGCTCTCGATCTCGACCTGGGTAGCTCTGACGGCACGAACCATAGATGAGACGAATTCTAGCAAGCCGCGGGCGTCACAACCGCGTGTTGTGGGAAAGCATCACGCGCACGAGCATCTGCGGTGAAGCCGCAAAAAACTGTCAAATGGACAACGGGCAGATGTCGCGCCGCACCGACGGCGCGAGCCTGAAGGAGCGGCCTGTAGTGCCGGAGGCGCGGGCCGCAGACCTCACTCGAGTGCGCGCCGCACCCAGCCACCCGCGCTCGTGTGCGTGAGCTCGTACGCCGGCCAGTAGTGTTTGTCGAGCTTGAGCGTGATCACTTCCGGGGCGTTGTTCCAGGTGATGGTCTTCAGGCGCACCGAGGAGCGATCGGGCCGCCCGGTGACGGCTTTGAGAAACGTATCCAGATCCGGAGTGGCCACTCCATCCACCTCCATGATCCGCCGGCCCGGATACAGGCCGTAACGCGTCGCCGGCGACCCGTAGGAAAAGTAGCCGACATACACGCCCACCGGGGCAATGCCCCGCTGCACACTCATGGCGCGATGCGGCGCCTGCAGGGTCGCGCCCGCCCACTCCACCAGGCGATTGACGTCCGTTCCGGGAAGCTCCGCGGTGGCGACGTCGAGCCTCTGCTCGCTCTGGCCGCGCCACACCGTGACCTGCACGTTATCCTTGTCGGCGACGGCCCTCTCCACCTCGCGAAAGCGTGTCACCACGTTGCCATCGATCGCGAGCAGCAGATCCCCCTGCTGCAGGCGCTGCGCCGCCGCGGAGCCGCCGACCAGGCGCACCACGGTCAGCGCCTGGCGCCGCGTCGGCGCGTGCTGCGCGAGCCGCTGAGCCCAGCCCTCCGACAGGCCGATCTCGCGTGCGGTCGCCAGTGACAGCACCCCGAGCTCGGCCTCCAGGGAGTGCAGCGGGCGCTCGTTGCGCACGCGATCGAGCATATCGGCCACCAGGTCGATCGGTACACCGCGCGTATCCTGCGACAGTTCGCGGCCGCTCTCGTACGCGAAGCTCGACCAGGTGCCCAGAACGTTGCCGGCCTTGTCGGCCAGCACGCCGTCGAATTCCAGCGGGGGATTTACCAGCTGTACGGTCTCGACATTGCTATCGCGGAAACGCATGGTGCGCGACAGCGGCAACTCCAGCGGATCGATGCTCGCGATTTCGGTCTTGCGGGCATGCATCTGGCTGTCACCGCCCAGTCCCACCACCCACACCGGTTCGCCGGCGACCAATTCACGCGGTGTAAGCCTGGCGGATCTGGCCGGCGTGCTGCCGATCAGCGCCGGATCGTAGGCGACGACCGCGAAGTTGTGCTGCGGATGGATGTACACCACGCGCCCCGGAACCTGCACGGTGCCGGCGAAGGTCACCGTCACATCGCCGACCGCGACCGGCACGGTGTTGCGATCGACCACCACCAGGCCGCGCTGCGCGTCCACGATCAGGCCGGTGCCGTGATAGTTGCGCTCGGTGATCCCTGACACCGAGTACGGCATGTCGAACGTCACCATGGCGACCGAGGGCGCGAGCGCGTTCAGCCGCGGGTCCTGGAAGTGCGGAAATGCCGTGGCACTCATCGGCACGGGCTTGGGTTGCGGACCGGCGGCGAGCTGCTTGCAGTCCCACAGGCCGGAGGCGTCGTCGCGATCGCAATGGCGCGCGGGGAACCACAGGCGATCCATGCGTATGGGGCGCAGCTCGCTGTTGTTGGGATCATCGATGGTGATGTAGCGCACCGGAGCGCGCTCGCCGTCAGCGAGCTGCGCGATCCCCGCCTCGAAGTCCCGCAGGGTGTCGGTCCTGCTGCCGTTGATCGTCACGATCACCGCGCCGCGGGGGATGCCCGCCGCGCCGAACACGTAGCCGGGGTTGGCGACGTACACGCCGCGGGTGGGTACGTTGAAGTGCCGCGCCTGCTGATAGGACATGGCATTCACCACCGCGTCGCCAAACTCCGCATACGCGCTGGGCGTGATGGCGTGCAGGTCGCCCACCGGAAGCTTGGCGGACACTGCCTTGCCACCGCGCTCGAGCTCCACCTCCACTTGCTTCGCGACCGACCCGTCCAGCACGTCCTCGAGTGGCTCGAACTGCGTGACGTAGCGCCCGTTCAGGCGCACCAGGATGTCCCCGGGCTGCAGCACATTCTCGCTTGGGCTTCCGGGCAGCACTTCGGTGACCACCAGCATGCCGGTGTTGCGCGGAAAATTCTTGCGTGCCGCGGCTTCGGTAGCGTTATCCAACCCCAGGCGCTCGAGCTCATCGTAGGGCATGTAGTTGAAGACCGTGTACAGCGTGCCGCGCGCAACCGGCTTGCCCTGCTGGATGAGCTCCAGCGCGCGGCGCACCCGCCCGAGCGGCAGGTAGAAGCTCGACGCCGCGCCGCTCGCGCCGCCGGCATTGAGCGCCACGACGCGCCCGCGGATGTCGATCACCGGCGAACCGGAGGAGCCGCCGGAGGTCCCGGACGCGGCCTGCAGGTAGAAGGTGTTGAAGTCGTTGTACTTGGCAACGCCGTACGCGGGTGCGTCGCGGTCGAGTCGCGCCAGGGTTCCGGCGAGAATCGACAGTTGCTCGCCGGCGTTGTTGCCAACGACGCGGATCTCGCGCCCGATCTGCGCGCCCTCCGGATACAGAGGCAGGGCCTTGGGTTTGATGAAGCGCAGCTTCTGCGGATCGTAGCGGTAAATGCCGAAGTCATGCACCGGATCGCGGTACACCGGGTACAGCTGAACTTCCTCACGATTCAGGAAGGTGGCCTCCGCGGTCACCGGTCCCGGGGTAACGACGTGACGGTTGGTGAGGATCAGGCCGCGTTCGGCGTCCACCACGAAGCCGGTCGCCTGCGCGGTCGAGTTCCACTCGGTATCGAACGCGCGTGTCGAATCGACGTCGATCGACACCACGCTGCCGGCGATGCGCTCGAGCGTTTCCGCCCAATCCGGATTGCCCTCCACGGCGGCGGGCTGCGCCACGGCCGCCGGCGCGGTACTCACGCCGGCCGGATTCCCCGGCCCGACCCCCGCGGGCGTCGGTGCGGGCGGCGACTCCCCCGGAAGCGCCGGTTGCGGCACTGTCGGCGTCGCGGGCGCGGCGGCCGGTGCGGCGGCGCTGGTGGTGGCGGTCAGTGGACCGCCGGCCGCGCACACTGACGCGCCGCACAGCAACAGGCACACACACAGCAGACGCATGAATCGCATCAGGACGTTTCCTATCTGCCCAGCAGCAGCAGCAGCCACACGGCGGTGAGCAGCACGAACGACATGAGTACGGCGGCGGAGCCGATGTCCTTGGCGAGTCCGGCGAGCGCGTGCCGCTCGAACCCGATGCGGTCCACGGTCGCCTCGATTGCGCTGTTGAGGAGCTCCACGATCAGGATGAGCAGCATGGGCCCGATGAGCAGCGCGCGCTCGACCCCGCTGTGCCCGAGCCACAGACCCAAGGGTATGACGAGCGCCGCGAACGCGAGTTCCTGGCGAAACGCCGCTTCCTCGCGGAACGCGCCGGTGAGTCCGCGCAGGCTCGAGCCCGCGGCGCGCAACACCCGGGTGAGTCCGCGCGGCTTGTAGCGGTCTACGACTGCGCTGTCGGCTTCCATGTGAGATCCAGTTGCCGCGCCGCCCGCACATCATCGAGGCGGCGCACCGGCATGGTATGCGGTGCGCTGGTCACGCGCGCGGGTTCCTGCTCGGCTTCCTTCTGGATCTGTGACATGGCCGACACAAAGGCATCCAGGACGTCCTTGCTCTCGGTCTCGGTCGGCTCGATCAGCAGGCACTCGGGCACCAGCAGCGGAAAGTAAGTGGTCGGCGCGTGGAAGCCGTAGTCGAGCAGTCGCTTGGCGAAGTCCATGGCGGTGACGTTGAGTTCGCGCGCCTGGCGCTTGAGCGTCACGATGAACTCATGACTCGCGCGGCGCTGCGGATAGGCGGCAGCGAAGCCTGCGGCCTGCAAGCGCGCGAGCAGGTAGTTGGCATTGAGGGTGGCATACTCGCCCACGCGCTGCATGCCCTCCCGCCCCAGCATGCGCATGTAGATGTAGGCCCGCAGCAGCACCCCCGTGTTACCCATGAAGGCCGACAGCCGCCCGATGGATTGCGGCACATCCGCTTCCGTCAGCCAGCGGTAGCGCTCACCGTCCTTGCCGACCAGCGGAATCGGCAGGAACGGCGCGAGGCGCGCGCCGACCCCGACCGCACCCGCTCCGGGACCGCCGCCGCCGTGGGGGGTGGAGAAGGTCTTGTGCAGGTTCATGTGGATGACATCGAAGCCCATGTCCCCGGGCCGCACCTTGCCGAGGATGGCATTCAGGTTCGCGCCGTCGTAGTACAGCAGCCCGCCCGCCTGGTGCACGATGCGCGCGACCTCCCCGATGTGCCGTTCGAACACCCCGAGGGTGGAAGGGTTGGTGAGCATGATGCCGGCGGTGTTGGGACCGACCGCGGCAGCCAGGGCGGTGAGCTCGACGTCCCCCTGTGCATCGACCGGAATCTCGCGCACCACGCAGCCGCACATGGTCGCGGTCGCCGGGTTGGTGCCGTGCGCCGCCTCGGGCACGATGATCTCGTTGCGCTTCAGATCCCCGCGCGCGCGGTGATAGGCGCGGATCATCGCCACCCCGGCGAATTCGCCGTGGGCGCCGGCCATCGGGTTCAGCGCCACACTCTGCATGCCGGTGACTTCCTTCAACATCTCCTGCAGCTCGTACAGGCACGCCAGCAGCCCCTGCCCGTGGGTTTCGGGCGCGAGCGGATGCCGCGCCAGAAACTCCGGCAGCATCGCGTACTGGTTACAGGCCTTGGGGTTGTACTTCATGGTGCACGAGCCGAGCGGGTAGAAGTGCGTGTCGATGGAGAAATTCAACTGCGACAGGCGGGTGAAATGCCGCACCGTTTCGAGCTCGCCGACCTCCGGGAGCTCGGGTGGGCGCACGCGGCGCAGCTTCGCAGGCAGGTCCGCGAGCGCCGCCGGACCCGGGTCGTGCGGCCATTGGTCGCTCGCGCCGCGTCCGGCATGTGAGTACTCGAAGATCAGCTTTTCAGGCATCGGCATGCGAAATCCTCACGCGGCACGTGCCGCCTGCATCACCTCGCTCAAGCAGGCGCGGTAACGGTCGATATCGGCGCTGGTCTTGGTCTCGGTCGCGCACACCAGCAGCGCATTGCCGAGTTCGGGGAAGTATCCCGACAGATCGAGCCCACCGAGGATGCCGCGGTTGCTCAGGCTCTTGAGCACCGGCGCCACCGGGCGGTCGAGCTGCAGCACCACCTCATGAAAGTACGGACCTGTGAATGCCAGGTGTACCCCGGGCACGCGCGTCAGGCCCGCCACCAGCTCGCGGGTGCGCGCGTGCGCGGCGGCCGCGGTGCGCGCCAGTCCCTGCGCACCCATCAGCGACATATAGATGGTGGCCGCGGTTACCAGCAGTCCCTGGTTGGTACAGATGTTGGAAGTCGCCTTGGCGCGGCGGATATGCTGCTCGCGCGCCTGCAGGGTGAGCGTGAAGCCCGGATGTCCGGCGACATCGAGGGTGCGCCCGACGATGCGCCCGGGCATCTGCCGCACATGCTCCATACGCGTGGTCATGAAGCCGAAGTAGGGCCCGCCGGAGCACAGCGGCACGCCGAGCGGCTGACCTTCCCCGACCGCGATATCCGCGCCGCGGCTGCCCCACTGCCCGGGGGGCTTGAGGAGCGCGAGCGCGGTGGGATTGACGACGGCGATCACCAGGATGGCGCGCGCGTGTGCCCAATCGGTGAGCGCATCCACATCCTCGAGGCGGCCGAAGAAGTTCGGCTGCTGGATTACGAGCGCGGTGACGTCCTGCCCGTCGTAGCGGGCGAGGGATGCGGCCGGCGTGACGCCCTCCGCGGTGCAATAGGGCAGGTCCTCGAACTTCAGCCCCTGGTTCGCCGCGGTCGTGAGCGCGACCCTGCGGTAGTGCGGATGTAACGTGGTCGGCACCAGGATGCGTGCCGACTTCGACTTGCGGTTGGCGCGCACCGCCATGAGTGCAGCCTCTGCGGTGGCGGAAGCGCCGTCGTACATCGAGGCGTTCGCGACCTCCATGCCGGTCAGACGCGCAATCATGGTCTGGAATTCGTAGATCAGCTGCAGCGTGCCCTGGCTCGCCTCCGCCTGGTAGGGCGTGTAGGCGCTGTAGAACTCTCCGCGCGTGGTGATGGCCCAAACGGCCGCGGGAATGTGGTGCTCGTAGGCACCGGCACCGATGAAGCTGAGCGGCGCACCGTCGGCACGGGCACGCTCGGTCATCAGGCGCCCGATCTCCATTTCGTTGAGCTCGGGCGGCACGCCGGCGAGGGACTTGACGCGCAGATCCGCGGGGATCTCGTCGAAGAGATTCTCGATGCCGGCGACGCCGATGGCGGCGAGCATCGCCGCAACATCCGCCTCGGTGTGGGGAATGAAGGCCATCAGCCGCCCTCCGCTTCCAGGAGCGCGCGGTAGTCCGCGGCCGAGATGAATGCCGCGCCGTTGAGCGCTCCCGGCGCCGGCCGCAGCCGCATCAGCCAGCCCTCGCCGTAGGCGTCCGTGTTGACGGTTTCCGGCGCGTCTTTGAGCTTGGGGTTGCCCGCGATCACCTCGCCGGCGAGCGGCGCATAGACATCCGACGCCGCCTTGACCGACTCGACCACCGCGCAGGGCTCGCCCGCCTTCACGGCACGTCCGGCCTCGGGCACCTCGACGAACACCAGATCACCGAGCGCGTGCTGGGCGTGGTCGGTAATGCCGACCTCCACCGTGCCGTCGGCGAGAGTCCGCACCCATTCGTGGGAGCCGGTGTACTTAAGATCGGCGGGAACGGTGCTCATGATGGGCCCTTCGATGATTCAATAAGGGATTGGCCGAAGCGCACGAACGGGGGTTTCACCACGCGCGCGTTCAGGAGCTTGCCGCGCACGTCGACCTGCACGGCCGCGCCGGTGCCCGCGGGGACACGCGCGAACGCAATGGAACGCTCGAGTGTCGGGGAGAACGTGCCGCTGGTGATCTCGCCTTCGCCACCGCCGGGGATGAGCACTCTCTGGTGACTGCGCAACACACCGCGGTCCGTGAGCAGAAGACCCGCGAGCTGGCGCGGCGAGCCACCGCGCGCAATCGGCTCCAGCGCCTCGCGACCGATGAAGGCGCGCTCGCGCGGCTCCATCGCCACCGTCCAGCCGAGCCCGGACTCGAACGGCTGCGTGCTTTCGTCCATGTCGCTGCCGTAGAGGTTCATGCCCGCTTCGAGGCGCAAGGTGTCGCGGGCGCCCAGACCACAGGAGGCCACCCCGAAGGAATTGAGCCGGCGCCACGCGGGCACCGCGTCCGCCGCCGGCATCATGATCTCGAACCCGTCCTCGCCGGTGTAGCCGGTGCGCGCCACGAACCAGCCGCCGATCTCACGGCCCACGAACGTGGGCAGCGCAAGCGCGGCGCCCGCATCGGCGGCGTTTAACAGCTGCGCCGCCTTGGCACGTCCCTCGGGGCCCTGGATCGCGAGCATGGCGAGGTCGGTGCGCTCGGTCACCTCGACGTCGGACGCTTCGCGCTGGCGGCGAATCCAGGCGAGATCCTTGTCGCGCGTGCCGGCGTTCACCACGGCGCGGAACCAGGAGTCGGACAGGTAATAGACGATGGTGTCGTCGATGACCCCGCCGCGCTCGTTTAGCACGCAGCTGTAGAGCGCCTTGCCGGGCGTCCTGAGCTTGGCCACGTCGTTCGCCAGCAGCCGCTGCAGCAAGGCGCGCACGCGCGCGCCACGCAGGTCCACGACGCACATGTGCGACACGTCGAACACGCCGGCGGCGCGGCGCACCGCGTGGTGCTCGCCGATCTGCGAGCTGTACTGCACCGGCATGTCCCAGCCGCCGAAGTCGACGATGCGCGCGCCCAGCTCCTGGTGCAGCTTGAAAAGCGGGGTCTGTCTTCCCACTGAAAACCTCTCCGCAGACGACGTTGAGCCAAACAAAAAAGGCGGCAGGCGCAACGCCTTAGTGACAGGCGCCTGCCGCCCTTCTGTCCTGTGACCTGAGAGATCAGGCGCCCGCAAGCGCCGCTCCCCTTCGGTGGGTGGAAACAATGCGGTTCCACCGCTCTCCAGAAGCCCCGCGGAGGTTGCACCTGCCGCCGTCTGCCGTTCCTGTGCCTGAGCGTTTCCGGGCGGAATTTGCGCCTTCGGCGTTCCGGCCTGCGCCGGACTCTCTCCGAACAGACTGATTCGGGCTTACGTATGATAGCAGCCCCCGTCAGTGCCGCCCAAGCGTCCCTCATGAGCATCACCCGTCGTTCTTCCGTGCAGGTGTCGATCGGCGCTATCCGCGTCGGTGGCGGCGCGCCCATCGTGGTTCAGTCGATGACCAATACCGACACCGCGGATATCGAGGGCACGGCGCGGCAGGTGCAGGCCCTGGCGCGCGCCGGCTCCGAGCTGGTGCGCATCACGGTCAACACCAGCGAAGCCGCCGCGGCGGTCGCGCCCATCCGCGAACGGCTCGAGCGCGCCGGCGTGCGCGTGCCGCTGATCGGTGACTTCCACTTCAACGGCCACAAGCTGCTGCGCGAGCACCCGGACTGCGCCGCCGCGCTCGCCAAGTACCGCATCAACCCCGGTAACGTCGGCCGCGGCAGCAAGCGCGATCCGCAATTCGCGGAAATGATCGAAGCCGCCTGCCGTTACGACAAGCCGGTACGCATCGGTGTGAACTGGGGCAGTCTGGATGCGGACCTGCTGACGCGGCTGATGGACGAGAACTCCGCGCGCCCCGAGCCGCTGACGGCGCAGGAAGTCACACGTAACGCCGTCGCGCTGTCCGCGCTCGGCAGCGCCCGGCGCGCCGAGGAGCTCGGTCTGCCGCACGAGCGCATCATTCTCTCGGCCAAGGTGAGCGGCGTGCAGGACCTGATCGCCATCTACCGCGACCTTGCGGGACGCTGCGACTATCCGCTGCACCTCGGTCTCACCGAGGCCGGCATGGGTTCCAAGGGCATCGTAGCGTCCACCGCCGGCATGGCGGTGCTGCTGCAGCAAGGCATCGGCGACACCATCCGCGTGTCCCTGACACCCGATCCCGGCGGGGACCGCACTCAGGAAGTCATCGTGGCGCAGGAGATCCTGCAGACCATGGGGCTGCGCGCGTTCGCGCCGCTGGTAGTGGCGTGTCCGGGCTGCGGCCGTACCACCAGCAGCTACTTCCAGGAGCTTGCCGCGCGGATCCAGTCGCACATCCGTTTGCGCATGCCGCACTGGCGGCGCGAGTACGCCGGGGTGGAGGACATGACGGTCGCCGTGATGGGCTGCGTGGTGAACGGGCCCGGCGAGAGCAAGCATGCCAACATCGGCATCAGTCTGCCCGGCACCGGCGAGCGCCCGGTGGCGCCGGTGTATGAGGACGGCGAGAAGACCGTCACCCTCAAGGGCGAGCACATCGCTGAAGAGTTCCAGGAACTCGTCGAACAGTACGTGGCGCGCCGCTATGCGCGCTCAGGTGACGCATGAACGAGCTCGCCGCACGCAAGTGCAAGCCCTGCGAGGGCGGCACCACGCCGCTGACGCACACCCAGGCACAGCAGCTGCTCGGACAGCTCTCCAGCGCCTGGGCCCTGACCGAAAACGCTCACGCCATCCGGCGCGAGTTCGGATTCCGGGACTTCTACCGCACCATGAGCTTTGTCAACGCGCTGGCGCATATCGCCAACATCGAGGATCACCACCCGGACCTCGAGGTCGGCTACAACTACTGCCGCGTCATCTTCACCACCCACGCCATCCGCGGACTGTCGGAAAACGACTTCGTGTGCGCCGCGAAGGTGGACCTGATCCCGTTGAGCTGACCCACACGCGCCGGCGCTCCCGGCGGCTGCGCCAGTAATTGACCCGATGCCCCGGCGTGTCGGGTGCGGCAGGGCGCGGAGGATATGGTTCACGACCGCCGCAGCCTCAGCGCGCCGCCTCCGGCAGCTCCCCGCTCGTGCCGAGCGCCCTGCGAATGAAGAAACGCCGCGCTTCCTGACTCCGGTTGACCCAGGCGAGCCCGTGCTGCGCCACGCGCGCCACGGGACCTGCGCCGTGGGCCAGCCAGCGGTCGAAGGCGTCGATGGCCGTGCTCATGAGCGCAACCTCGCTGCGGCGCCAGCGCTCGTAGGCGCGCAGGACTCCGAGGGCCCCGGGATCCTCGCGCGCGGCGCTTGCCGCCCGCACCAGTTGCGCCAGCGCCGCGGCGTCGGCCAGGCCGAGATTCACGCCCTGCCCGGCGAGCGGGTGCACCACATGCGCGGCATCTCCGACCAGCGCCACGCGCTGCACGACGTAGTGCTGCGCGTCCAGACGCCGCAGGGGGAATGACGCGCGGGCACCGAGCAGCCGCGTGGCGCCGAGTGCGAGATCCGAGGCGCGGTCGAGCTCCGCGGCGAAGGCACCCTCGCTCGCTGTCACGAGCCTCGCCGCCAGCTCATCGTCCGCCGACCAGACGATGGAGCTCGTGCCATCGGCGAGCGGCAGAAAGGCGAGCGTGCCGTCGCGCATGAAGCGCTGCCACGCCGTCGCCTCGTGAGGCCGCGCGGTAGCGACCGTTGCGATAATCGCCGTCTGGCGATAGCCGGCGATGTCGGCGGCGATGCCAGCCGCCTCCCGCACGCGCGACTCCGCGCCATCGGCCCCGACGACCAGGCGCGCCGCGAGCCGGCCGCGGCCGGTGACGATGCCGACCTCCGCGTCGGTGATCTCGAGCGATTCGAGGGAGGCGGGCTCGAGATGCCCGCCGGCCTCCGCGAACGCCCCGAGCAGCGCCCACTGCAGAAGCTGGTTCTCGGCGATGTAGCCCAGGTTCGGCTCACCGACGTCGGCCGCGTCGAACTCGAGCACCGCATCGCTGTGCGGCGCGGCGCTCTCGTGCCACACCCGCATGCGCTCGTAGGCCGATACTCGCTCGGGCGGCATGCGCGACCACGCGCCAGCGGTCTTGAGGATCCGCTCGCTGGCCCGCGAGAGGGCGACCACGCGGGTCCTGAGCGGCGCCCCCGCGGGAAGCGGTGCGGGCGCGGCGGGCTCGAGCAGCGCCACGCGCAACGCGGCGCCGCCGGCGCCTCGCGCCAGCAACGCCGCCGCGCACGCTCCCACCGGGCCCCCGCCGACGACGACGACGTCAAACATGCCGCAGCGGCAGACCGCGGGCGAGCCGTGGCGCCGGCCCGCCGACGCCGGCGCTGACGCGCGCCAGCGCGCTCTTTGCCGGCGGAAGCAGATCGAAAATGAGCAGGCCGAGGTTGCGCAGCAGGCCCGCGCCGGGCGTTGTATCGGCAAACAGCCTCACCAGGCCGTCGGTGAAGTGCACCAGCGCACTGCGATCGCGCGAGCGCCACTGCTCGAAGCGGCGCAGCAGCTCCGTCGAGCCCGCATCGCCCGGCGCCCCGGTGACCGCCTCCGCGAGCATCGCGGCGTCGCGCAGGCCGAGATTGAATCCCTGGCCCGCGACCGGGTGCAGCGCCTGGGCGGCGTTTCCGATCAGCACCGCACGCATCGCCACCGTGGTCGTGGCGCGAGTCAGCTTCAGCGGATAGGAGCCGCGCCGCCCGGCGCGCACGAGGCGCCCAGCCCGCCAACCGAACTCGCGCTGCAGGCACGAGAGGTACGCGGCGTCATCCATCGCCAGGATCTCCTGCGCCTCCCGGGGACTGCGCGCCCAGATCACCGCCAGGCTGCCGTCGTGCAGGGGCAGCACCGCGAGCGGCCCGCCGCGCGTGAAGCGCTCGTAGGCGATGCCCCGATGCGGGCGATCGGCTGCGACATTGGCGACGACGGCCACCTGAGCGTAATCCTCGACGCGTGCCCCGATCCCGGCGAGCGCGCGGATCTGCGAGTCCGCGCCGTCGGCGCCGACCAGGAGCCGTGCGGTGACCCGCTGGCGCTCTCCGCCCTCCCCGGCCACGGTCAGCTCCGCAGTGTCGGCGTTGATCGCGACCTCCTCCGCCCGGGCCGGCACGCGCAGCGTGAGATCCGGCGCGCGGCTGAGCCTCTCCCACAGCGCTGCCCCGATTGCGCGGTTGGCGACGACATAACCGAAGGCATCGATCCCCTGCTCGGCAGCGTCGAGCCGCGCGAACCCGAAGCGCCCCGCCTCCGAGACGTGGATCACCCGGATGGCGGCGGCCTCGGGAGCGAGCGCGCTCCAGCAGCCGAGGCTCTCGAAGATGCGGCGGCTCGCGTTGCCGAGCGCGGTGGTGCGCTCATCGAAGCTCGGCTGGCCGCTGCGCCCGAAGGGCGCGCTCTCTACCAGGAGTAGCCGCACTCCCGTACCGGCGAGCGCGGCGGCGAGACTCGCGCCCACGAGTCCGCCGCCGATGATCGCGACGTCGACATCGAGGGGCGGTGCGGCAGCTGGACGGGTCATGCGCCTGGGCGCGCGCTCAGCCGCGCGCCATGAGGGCCTCGATCTGATCGGCATCCTTGGGTGCGCGCGCGGTGAGCACCTCCGCTTCGCGTCGCGTCACCACCACGTCGTCTTCGATGCGGATACCGATATTGCGGAAGCGCTTGGGGACCCCCCGGGCACCGGCGGGCAGATAGATCCCCGGCTCGATGGTCATCACCATGCCCGGCTCGAGCACCCGCCACTCATCGCCCACCTTGTAGTCGCCGACGTCGTGCACGTCCAGGCCGAGCCAATGGCCCGTGCGGTGCATGAAGAAGCGCCGGTAGGCGCCGCTGCGAATGAGCGCGGCGACCCGACCCGCGAGGAGCCCGAGCTTCACCAGTCCCTGGGTGATAACCCGCACCGCCGCCTCATGCGGCTCGTTCCAGTGGTTGCCGGGCCGCACACGCTCGATCGCCGCCCGGTTTGCCTCCAGCACCACTTCGTAGACCGCGCGCTGCTCGGGGGTGAAGCGACCGTTGACCGGGAAGGTGCGGGTAATGTCGGAGGCATAGCACTCCAGCTCGCAACCCGCATCCACCAGCAACAGATCCCCGTCGGCGAGCGGCTGGTTGTTTTCCCGGTAGTGAAGGATGCAGCTGTTACGGCCGCCGCCCACGATCGGTTGATAGGCGGTATCGGCATTGTGGCGCCGGAATTCGTGCAATAGCTCCGCCATCACCTGGTACTCGGTGGCTCCGGGGCGGCAGAAGCGCATCGCCCGCTCGTGTGCCCGGGCGGCGATGCGCGCCGAGCTGCGCAGCAGCGCAAGCTCGTGCCGCGACTTGTAGAGCCGCATGTCGTGCAGTACGTGATCGAGCGCCGCGAACTCCTGCGGCGGATGGCGCCCGTTGCGCGCCTGGGTGCGCAGACCATTGACCCAGCCGACCACGCGCTGGTCGAAATCCGCGTAAGCCCCCATGGGGTAGAACACGCGGGTGCGGTTCTCCAGCAGCCCGGGCAGGATCTCGTCGATATCGGTGATGGGGAAGGCATCGTCCGCCCCGTAGTCACGGGCGGCACCCGCCGGGCCCGCGCGGCGCCCGTCCCAGGTCTCGCGGGTCGGATCGCGCTCGCGCACAAACAGGATGTACTCGGCCTGTGGCCGGCCGGGCGCGAGCACCGCCACGGCTTCAGGCTCGCCGAAGGCAGTGAGGTAGTGAAAGTCGCTGTCCTGGCGGTACGGATACTCGACGTCGCTGTTCCGGTGCCGCACCGGGGCTGCGGGCAGGACGGCAATGGAGTCGCGGCCCATCAGGCGCATCAACTGGCGGCGGCGGCGCGCAAATTCGTCTCTCGCCATGAGCTGCGCCCTTCAGTGCAGGGGCGCCGCGGACGGCGCCGGTGGCCGGCGGGCGGCGGCCAGCTCCTCGAACAGCAGCTGTACGCCCACCCGCACGAATTCCACCAGCTCTGCGTAGGCGCTCTCGTTCGACTCCTCCTCCTCCCCGGCGTCGACCCCGGCGCGCGAGATCTCGGCCAAGTCACGCACGATCTCACCAACCTCCCCGGGCAGCTCGCCGGCGTCCGGGATGGCGCCGGCGCCCAGTCCGTAAAGAAATCCCTGGCACCACTGCGCCAGCGCCACGGTGCGCGCATCGATCGATTGTCCATCATCGGGCAGCAGCAGTTCGAACTGCATGTCAGGCTGCAGCAGGGCGTCTGCAGTCGCCACATAGAGTGCCTGCAGGCTGGCAGCGGCAGCGGGCTCCGCGCGCCCCTCGGGCAGAATCTCGCGCAGCCAGTCCTCGAAGCGGTAGCCGCCCGCGCCACACAGACAACCGGCAAGCGTGCCGTGCGCCTCGGCCGCGTCGGCGTGCGAGCGTGCCTGCGCCAGCAGTTGCTGGATGTGGCTGTAGTCGGGCTGATTCATACGCGCACGGCTCATTATAATTGACCGTACGAAGAGCGCGGCTCTATAGTCCCCGCCATGAGCGACATGACAAGAACACAACTCGATCTCGAGCTCACCCGGCTCACCAAACGCATCGAAGAGCTGATCACGAGCGTGGAGCACCTGAAGGAAGAGAATCGCGCGCTGCGGGCGCGGCACGAGTCGCTTGCCGGGGAACGCGCCGCGCTCATGCACAAGAACGAGCAGGTGCGCACCCGCGTGGAGGCCATGATCGGCCGCTTGAAGACCCTGGAGCACGGTGCATGAGTCATCAGGATCAGGCGCGGGTGAGTGTCCGCATCATGGAGAAGGAATACGTGGTCGCCTGCCCCTACGAGGAGCGTTCTGCGCTGCTGGATGCCGCCGAGTTCCTCAATGCGCGCATGCGCGAGATCCGCGACAGCGGCAAGGTCGTGGGCCTCGACCGCATCGCGGTCATGGCCGCGCTCAATCTGGCGCACGAGTACCTGCGGGTGAAGGATCGCGAGTCACGGGCTGACAGCGGTGTGGGCGGCCGGGTGCGCGCGCTGCGCGAACGCGTCGAAGGCGTGCTCGGCAAGGGCCAGCAACTCGAGCTGTGACGCAGGCCGCGGCCCGCCGCTTACCTGAGGCGCGCTACCTACCCTTGGTGTAGAGTGCTCTTGGCGTCGCCTGCGGTGTTCGACAAGTGGGCCGGGTTACCTCGGACCCTAATTGAAACACCCTCGGGACTTTCGGCTTGCGCGCAGCGCTGTGCAAGTCCGCCTCGGAGCGGAAAGCCTTACCTGCCGCAGCTCGTCCCACTTGTTGCTCTGGTTCGAGAGCAACGGCCCGCACCGGCACATGCGGGTGGCGCTACCTGAATCCTCACCGGGCGGCGCCCGCAGACAGCTGCGGGCGAGCCTCGTTGCCCGGCGCCGCAGCGTGCCGGCGCGCGAACGCCAGCGCGCCTCGCTCCTCGTGGCGCGCAACGTCGACCGGGCCCTGCAGCTGCGCTGGCACTGGCGTATCGCGGTGTATGCCGCCCTGCCCGATGAGCTCGATACCGCCCCGCTCATCGCGCTGGCGCGGGAGCGCGGCTGCCGCCTCTACCTGCCGCGCATCGACCGGCGGCGTGCTTCGCGCGCCATGCAGTTCGTGGAAATGCGCGGCCCGCTGCGGCGTAACCGCCTGGGGATTGCCGAGCCTGCGGCGACTGCCACGATCGGCGCGCGCTGGCTGGACGTGGTATTCCTGCCGCTGGTGGGGTTCGATCGGCGCGGCCTGCGCCTCGGAACCGGCGGTGGGTACTACGACCGCGCGTTCGCCTTCCGGCTCTGGCGCAGCGCCTGGTTCGCGCCGCGCCTGGTGGGTCTCGCCTATGGCTTCCAGCAGCTCGAGCACATCGCGGCCGCGGCCCACGACGTGCGGATGGATGCGGTGGTGACCGAAGAGGGGATCATCCGATGCGCTACTGGCTGATGAAGACCGAGCCCAGCACCTTCGGCGTCGAGCATCTCGCCGCCGCCCCGCGCAGCACCGCCCCGTGGGACGGCGTGCGCAACTTTCAGGCGCGCAACATGCTGCGCGATGAGATGCGCCGGGGCGACCAGGCGTTTCTCTACCATTCCAGCTGCGCGCTGCCGGGCATCGTCGCCGTCATGCGGATCGTGAAGCAGGGCTACCCCGATCCCACCGCTTTCGATCGCAAGCACCACCACTACGATCCCGAGAGCGACCCGGGGAATCCGCGCTGGTTCATGGTGGACGTGCAGTTGAAGCGCCGCCTCGCGCGTACCATCGCGCTCGAAGAACTGCGAGCGCATGCCGGCAAGGAGCTCAAGGGCATGGTGCTGTTGCGCCCGGGCAATCGACTGTCGATCACGCCGGTGGAAGCCGCGCACTGGAAGTTCATCCTCTCGCTCGAGTGACTCACGAGAGCGCTGCGCGCGGTTCGTGAGTCGTCACGCGCGCCTCGCCTTATCACACTTCACCATGTGCTCGCTTGTAATTTCGATTCGCGTGTATATACTCGGACCCCGGACTAACCCGTCAATTGGAGAGCCAACATGGCGAAGGCAAAGAAGAAGGCCAAGAAGAAAGCTGCCAAGAAGAAATAGGCCTTAACTCGGCGGTCGCGAAAGTGGCCGCCGAGTAGTATTCGAAGACTGTGCCCGCGCACCATGGCGGGCACAGTCGTTTGTGGAAGTCACTCGCGCCTGGGGGCGCTGATGCCGACGGATGCTGAAGCGAACAAGCGGCGCGCGGCGCTGGCGGCGCTGGAACTGGTGGCCAGCGGCGTCACGATCGGCGTCGGCACCGGCTCCACGGTGAACCTGTTCATCGAGGCCCTCGCCGCCAACCCCACTCGTGTGCGCAGCGCCGTGTCGAGCTCGCAGGCGAGCAGTGCACGGCTGCGCGCCGCAGGCGTCGCGGTCGTCGATCTGAACGAGCTCCCCGACCTCGCCCTGTACGTCGACGGCGCCGATGAGGCGACTGCCGCCCGGCATCTGATCAAGGGCGGCGGCGGCGCCCTCACCCGCGAGAAGATCCTCGCCGCGGCCGCGCGGCGCTTCGTGTGCATCATCGACGACACCAAGATGGTCAGCACGCTCGGTCGCTTCCCGTTGCCGATCGAGGTCATTCCCATGGCGCGCGCGCTGGTCGCCCGGCAGCTCACCGCGCGCGGCGGCCGACCGCTCTGGCGCCAGGGGTTTGTCACCGACAACGGCAACCACATCCTCGATGTACACGATCTCACCATCGCTGAT
>DATKEZ010000028.1:0-21871 GCA_035511775.1 Steroidobacteraceae bacterium
CAGCGCGGTGGCATCGTCAAGGTCGGCTTTCTGACCGAGCCTGACCACGGCGTGCGCGGCTACCGCTGAAGTAAGGAGCTCAAGCCATGGCAATGAGTGTCGGTACGGCCTCGGGGGCCGCTTTCTGCGACATCAACACGACGCCCCTCATCGACGTCATGCTGGTGCTGCTGGTCACGCTCATCGTGACCCTGCCCATCATGACCCACGCGGTCAAGCTCGACATGCCGAACGTGACCAACCCGCCGCCGCCCCCGCCCACGCCTCCGGAGGTCATCGACCTGGAGATCGACTTCGACGGCACCGTGGTGTGGAACAACACCCCGGTTGCCAGTCTGTCGCAGGTGGAAGCCTATTTCCACGCCGAGCGGGACAAGGATCCGCAGCCGGAAATTCACCTGCGCCCCGATCGGCGCGCCAAGTACGACATCGTGGCCAAGGTGCTCGCGGCCGCGCAGCGCAACCACATGAAGAAGATCGGCTTCGTCAACGTGGCTGAATTCAGAGACTAGAGAGCCATGCAAGACACCACCATGAAGGTCACCGCACCATCCATCCGGGCGCTGCTCGCGGGCGCCGCCCTCATCGCGGCGGCAAGCCTGCTGCCTGCGACGCTTGCCGGGGCGGCGGACAAGCCAACCAACAGCGCCAAGCTCGCCAAGCCTCTCAAGGAAGCCAACGACGACATCAAGGCGAAGAAATATGCCGATGCGATCGGCAAGCTCAAGGAGGCGGAGGGGATCGCCGGCAAGACGGCCTATGATCAGCACCTGATCAACGACATGCTGGGCTTCGCCTACGCGCGCACCCAGAACTACGCCGATGCCGCCAAGGCGTGGGAGGCGGAGATCGACGACGGCTTCACTCCGCAGGCTGAAGTTCCGACGCGCGTGCGGCAGCTGGCCGAGGCGAACTACCAGATCAAGAACTACGACAAGGCGATCGAGTTCGGCAACCGCGCCATCAAGGGAGGGTTCGCGGACGAGGAGCTGAGGACGCTCGTCGGCCAGGCGTACTACCTCAAGGGTGACTGGAAGGGCACGCTGCGCTTCGAGGAAGCCCTGGTTGATTCGCAGGTCAAGGATGGCAAGACGCCCAAGAAGGAGTCGCTGGAGCTGGCGCTCAGTGCCTGCGTGAAGCTCAACGACGCGCCGTGCGAGACGCGCGCGCTGGAGCGGATCGTCACGTTCTACCCAAAGCCCGACTACTGGTACCAGCTGCTGTACACCCTGCGCCAGCAGACCTCGGGCAATGACGCCAATACCCTGCAGACCTACCGCCTCATGTTCGAGGTCGACGTGCTGAAGAGTCCGGAGGACTACACCGAGATGGCGCAGCTCGCCCTCGATGCCGGCTCGCCTGGGGAAGCGCAGCGCATCCTGGAGAAGGGTTTCGCCAAGGGGGTGTTCGCGGATGCGCGCGCCAAGGCACGCAACACGCGCCTGCTCGAGACCGCCAAGAAAGCCGCGGCCACCGACCAGGCGAATCTGCCGAAGATCGAGAAGGATGCGGACGCAACCACCACCGGCGCCAAGAACTTCGGGGTGGGCCTCGCCTATCTCGGCTACGGGCAGTATGACAAGGCCGTGGACCAGATCTCCAAGGGCCTGACCAAGGGGGGTCTGCGCAACGAAGCCGAGGCGCGGCTGTTGCTCGGGATCGCTCAGCTCAAGGCCGGGCACAAGGAGGACGCGGCCAAGTCCTTCCACGCGGTGAAGGGAGATCCCTCGCTCGAGCGTCTTGCGAACCTGTGGAGCCTGCACGCGAAGCAGGCATGAAAGGAGGCACCATGGCAATCAAGGCGGGTGAGCGCATGCCCAAGGGCACGCTCAAGAGAATGACCAAGGAGGGGCCCAAGGACTTCTCGACCGAGGAGCTGTTCAAGGGCAAGGTGGTGGTGTTGTTCTCCGTGCCGGGGGCGTTCACCCCGACCTGCGACGCCAAGCACCTGCCCGGCTTCGTGCAGCTGGCCGATCAGATCCGCGCCAAAGGCGTCGACACCATCGCGTGCATGGCGGTGAACGACGTGTTCGTCATGAATGCCTGGGGCAAGGCCTCGGGCGTGGGTGACAGGATCCTGATGCTCGCGGACGGCAACGGCGAGTATGCGCGCGCGCTCGGACTGGAGCTCGACGCCAAGGGCTTTGGCATGGGTACGCGTGGCCAGCGCTTCGCGCTCATCGTGCGCGATGGCGTGGCCACCCAGGTCAACGTCGAGGCGCCCGGGCAGTTCAAGGTGTCCGCGGCTGAATACGTGCTGGGTCAGCTCTAGCCAGCTCCAACCAGCCGCTCGATCTCGGGGATGATCTGGAACAGATCCCCGACCAGGCCGATGTCGGCGACTTCGAAAATCGGCGCCTCGCTGTCCTTGTTGATGGCGACGATGGTGCGCGCATCCTTGATGCCCGTCAGGTGCTGGATCGCCCCCGAGATACCGACCGCGACGTACAGCTCGGGGGCGATGATCTTGCCGGTCTGCCCGACCTGCATCTCGTTGGGTGCGTAACCGGCGTCCACCGCGGCGCGCGAAGCCCCGACCGCGGCACCGAGCTTGTCCGCCAGGCTGTAGAGGATCTTGAAGCCCTCCGCGCTGCCCAGTGCGCGGCCACCTGAAATCACCCGCCGCGCGGTCTGCAGGTCCGGGCGGTCGCTCTTGGCGGCCGACACCGACACGAAGCGCGTGTGGGTGGGGAGCTCGACGCTCACGGCTGCTTTCTCGATCGGCGCGGCCGCGCCGCCCGCGGCCGCCTCGAACGAGGCGGTGCGCACCGTGCCCACGAGCTTGCCCTCAGCACTGCTCTCGACTGTGAGAATCGCGTTGCCGGCGTAGATCGGCCGCCGAAAGCGCGTGGCACTTTCGATGGCCATGATGTCACTCACCTGCGGCGCCCCGAGGAGTCCTGCGATGCGCGCCATCAGGTCCTTGCCGAAGGTGGTCGAGGGACCGAGGACATGGCTGAAGGGAGCGGCGATCGCGAGCACCTGCGGTGCCCACACCGCGGCGAGCGCATGGCCGTTGGCCGGATTCTCGATGCACAGCACACGGCTGACACCCGACAGCGCTGCCGCCTGCGTGGCAACCGCGGCGGCGTCTACCGCACACACCACGATGGTGATCTGCGCGCCGGGGATGCCCTGGGCGCAGGTGACGCACTTGGCGGTGCTGGCGTTGAGCCTGATGCCGTCGTGCTCGGCGACGATGAGGACGCGGCTGCTCACAGCAGACCCTTCTTCTTCAGCGCCGCGAGCAGCTCCGCGGCATCCTGCACCCTGATGCCTTTCTGACGCTGCGGCGGTGGCTCGAAGCGCACCAGTTTCAGCTGCGCGCGCTGCTCCACCCCGAGGGCGCTCAGGGTGAGTGTATCGAGCGGTTTTTTCTTCGCCTTCATGATGTCGGGGAGCTTGACGTAGCGCGGCTCGTTAAGCCGCAGGTCGGTGGTGATGACCGCTGGCAGGTCCACCTCGATGGTCTCGAGCCCGGCGTCCACCTCGCGTGTGACGCGCGCCGTGCCCGCACTGAGCTCGATCTTCGAAGCGTAGGTGGCCTGGGGGCGGTTCCACAGCGCCGCCAGCACCTGGCCGGTCTGGCCGTTGTCGTCATCGATCGCCTGTTTGCCGAGGATGACCAGCAGCGGCTGCTCGCGCTCGATGAGCTTCAGCAGCGCGCGCGCCGCAATCAGCGGTTCGACCACACCGTCCGCCTGCACGTGCAGGGCGCGATCCGCCCCCATCGCCAGCGCGGTGCGCAGCTGCTGCTGGCAGTCCGCCGGTCCCACCGTGGCGACGATGACCTCCTCGACGATGCCGCGTTCCTTGATGCGCAGCGCTTCCTCGAGCGCGATCTCATCGAAGGGGTTGATGCTCATCTTGACCCCGTCGGTGACGACGCCGCTCCCATCGGGCTTCACCCGGATGCGCACGTTGTAATCCACGACGCGCTTGATTCCGACCAGGATGCGTTTCATAGGGGCTGGAGTATAGCGGCAGGCCCGCCGGGGTGTTGACGGGACGTGCCGCGCCGTTGACGGATTGCGCGCCGCCTCCCTAAAGTCCGGTCATGCTGAGCTACGCGCTCCGTCGCATCGCCGGTACTGTCCCGACCCTGCTCGTCATCATCAGCGTCTCGTTCTGTGTCGTGCGCCTGGCCCCCGGCGGGCCGTTCGCGCAGGAGCAGGCGCTGCCGCCGGCCGTGCGGGCCAACCTCGATCGCCTCTACGGTCTCGACCAGCCGCTCACGGTGCAGTACGCACACTACCTGCGCGGCCTGCTGCACGGGGATTTCGGGCCCTCGCTCAGGCAGCGCGACTTCACCGTGTCCGAGCTCATCGCCCAGGGCCTGCCGCTCTCGGCGACCCTCGGACTCGCGGCGATACTGCTGGCCGTGCTCACGGGAGTTCCCGCCGGCGTCCTGGCGGCGCTGTGGCGCAACCGCGGCGCCGACTATCTGATCACGACGCTCGCCGCGGTGGCGCTCGCGTTGCCGAGCTTCGTCACCGGTCCGCTGTTCGCGCTGGTGTTCGGGCTGTACCTGCGCTGGCTGCCGGTGGCGGGCTGGCAGCACGGCGCGCCGCGCTATCTGGTGCTGCCGGTGCTGACGCTGGCGCTGCCGGTGGCGGCTTACCTGGCGAGGCTCACCCGCGCAAGTCTGCTCGAGGTGCTCGGCGCGCTCTACGTGCGCAGCGCCCGGGCCCGGGGCCTGGGCGCCGCGCGCGTGCTGTGGCGTCATGCCCTGCGCCCGGCCCTGATGCCGGTGGTGAGCTACCTGGGTCCCGCGGTGGCGTTCGTGATGACCGGCTCGCTGGTCGTCGAGACGGTCTTTGGTCTGCCGGGCACAGGCCGCTACCTGGTCGAGGGCGCGATCGACCGTGACTATCCGCTCGTCATGGGCATGATCGTGGTCTACGGCGCGCTCACGCTGCTTCTCAACCTCATCGCCGACCTGCTGTACGGCTGGCTGGACCCGGGCGTGCGCCGTGAATGAGCAGGCGCCCGCGGCCGCGCACGGACTGTGGCGCGATGCCGGGCGGCGCCTGTTGGGGAACCGTATCGCCCTGGCAGCCCTCGGCGTCATTGCTCTCGTCGCGCTGTTCGCGCTCCTGGCGCCCTCGCTCAGCCCCTGGAGCTACGACGGCCTCGACTGGGAGCACCTCGCGCTGCCACCCGGCGGCCGCGCCGCGCACTGGCTCGGTACCGACCGCCTGGGACGCGATCTGTTCGTACGCGCCTTGCATGGCGTGCGTGTGTCGCTGCTGCTGAGCGTGCTCGCGAGCCTCGTGAGTCTGGTGATCGGAGTGCTGTGGGGCGCGGTGGCGGGCCTCGCGGGCGGGCGCACCGACGGATGGATGATGCGCGTGGTGGATGTGTTGTATTCGCTCCCGTACCTGTTCATCGTCATCATCCTGACGACGCTGTGGCAACGCGGCAGCATCGCGGTACTGCTGCTGGCGCTCGGAGCGGTAGGGTGGCTGACCACCGCGCGCATCGTGCGCGGCCAGGCGCTCGCCCTGAAGCACCGCGAGTTCATCGAGGCGGCGCGCGCCGTGGGCGTTCCCGCCTCCGCGATCCTGTTGCGCCACATCGTGCCGAACCTGCTGGGGCCGGTGCTGGTCTACGCCATGCTCATCGTCCCGCAGATGATCGTGTTCGAGAGCTTTCTGAGTTTCCTCGGACTGGGAGTGCAGGAGCCGCACGCGAGTCTCGGCAACCTGATCCTGGTCGGGGCGCAGGAGATGGAGTCGGCGCCGTGGATGCTGCTGGTGCCCGCGGCTTTCCTGATCGTGCTGCTCATCTGCTTCAATTTTCTCGGCGACGCTCTACGTGATGCCTTCGATCCCCGCGAGCGCTGAGGCGGCGGCGCCGGCGGTGCTGAGCCTGTCCGGGCTCACCGTCACGTTCGACACGCCCCGGGGCAGTATCACGGCCGCGCGCGAGGTCACACTCGCTGTTGAGCGAGGCGAGTGTCTGGGCGTGGTGGGGGAATCCGGCGCCGGCAAGAGCCAGGTGTTTCTGGCCGTGATGGGCCTGCTGGCGGCGAACGGCCGCGCGCTGGGCAGTGCCCGCTTTCTGGGCACCGAGCTGCTGAGGCTCGCGCCCGCGGCACTGGATCGGGTGCGCGGCGCCGGAATCGGCATGGTGTTCCAGGATCCGATGACCTCGCTCACCCCGCACCTGGCCGTGGGCGAGCAGATCGCCGAAGTCATCCGTCGCCACCGCAGAGTTGCGCGGGCCGAGGCGCGCGCGGCAGCGCTCACGCTGCTCGAGCGCGTGCAGGTCTCCGATCCCGAGCGGCGCATGCGGCAGTATCCGCACGAGCTCTCCGGTGGCATGCGCCAGAGAGTGATGATCGCGATTGCGCTCAGCAGCGAGCCGCGGCTGCTCATCGCGGACGAACCAACCACCTCACTGGATGTCACCGTGCAGGCGCAGATCCTCGCGCTGCTCGCCGAGCTCAAGCGCGAGCGCGGAATGGCGATGGTGCTCATCACCCACGACCTCGGGGCCGTGGCCGGGGTCGCCGACCGCGTCGCGGTCCTGCGCGCCGGAAGCATCGTCGAGACGGGGCCGGTTGCGGCGGTCCTCAAGGCGCCGCGCGATCCCTACACCCGCACACTGGTGCGCGACACGCCGCGCCTGGACGCCGGCACCGAGGCCGCGACAGCGCAGGCTCCCGGGGCAGCAGCGCGGGTGCCGGCCCTGACGCTGACCGACCTCACCGTGCGCTTTGGTCGGCTCACGGCGGTGAGCGCGGTCAGTCTCGAGCTGTGCGCCGGCGAGTCGCTCGGGGTGGTGGGTGAATCCGGCTGCGGCAAGTCGACACTGGTGCGCGCCGCGCTGCAGCTGCTGCGACCCACCGCCGGTCGCGTGGTGTGGATGGGGCAGGCGCTCGGAGATCTGCCCAAAGGTGCGCTGCGCGCCCTGCGGCGCGATCTGCAGATCATCTTTCAGGACCCCCTCGGGAGCCTCGATCCGCGCATGACGGTCGGGGAGATCGTGGGCGAGCCGCTGCGGGTGCACGCCCCGGATCTGGAGCGTGGCGCACGCGCCGCGCGAGCCGCCGCACTGCTGCAGCGGGTGGGACTGGCGCCGCAGCTCGCGAGCCGCTACCCGCACGAGTTGAGCGGCGGACAGTGCCAGCGGGTCGGCATCGCACGCGCCATGATCCTCGAGCCTCGTCTGCTCATTTGCGACGAGCCCGTCAGTGCGCTGGATGTCCCGACGCAGCAGCAGATCGTGACCCTGCTCGGGCAATTGAAGCGCGAGTCGGGCATGTGCCTGCTGTTCGTCAGCCACAATCTGGCGCTGGTGAGGCAGCTGTGCGAGCGCGTACTGGTGCTGTATCTCGGGCGCATGATGGAGCTCGCACCCGCGCCGGGCCTGTATACGGGGCCGCGCCATCCCTACACCCGCGAGCTGCTCGCCGCGGTCCCCATCCCCGACCCCGACATTCAGCCCGCGCGCCTGGCGCGCGCGCGGCCCGGCGAGCCGCCCTCACCCCTGTCTCCGCCGAGCGGCTGCGTGTACCGCACCCGCTGTCCCTACGCGGCGCCGGTGTGTGCACAGCGTATTCCCGAGTGGGAAGAGCTGCCGGACGGGCGCCGCGTAGCGTGTCACCGCTGGCGCGAGCTGCCTGTGAGTGACTCCGGGACTGCTGTTATTCTTCCCCCATGATGACCGAAGCGGCTATCCGGCCCAGCGAGAGCCTCAAGCACGTGCGCTATGAGATCCGCGGGCGCTTGGCGCGGCGTGCCCACGAGCTCGAGCGCCAGGGCTACGAGATCGTCTCGCTCAACATCGGCAACCCCCGGGCCTTCGGCCTGCGTACTCCGGAGACCATGCGGCTCGCCATGATCGAGAACCTGGCGGAGGCCGAAGGGTACTGCCACCAGAAGGGCATCTTTCCGGCCCGCGAAGCGGTGGTCATGCAGCAGCAGGCGCGCGGCATCACCGGCGTCACGGCCGAGGATGTCTTCATCGGCAACGGCGTGAGCGAGCTCATCGACCTGGTGCTGCGCGCGCTCCTCAACGAGGGCGACGAAGTGCTGGTGCCGAGCCCGGACTATCCCTTGTGGACCGCGGCCGTCACCCTCAACCGCGGCCGCGCCGTGCACTATCCCTGCCGTCCCGAGAACGCCTTCGTGCCCGACCCGCAGGAAGTGGCGCAGCTGGTGACGGCCAGGACGCGCGCCATGGTCATCATCAATCCCAACAACCCCACCGGAGCGGTCTATCCGCGCGCGGTTCTGGAAGCGCTCGCGCAACTGGCCGAGCGCCGCGGTCTGATCGTGTTCAGCGACGAGATCTACGACCAGATGACTTACGACGGCGCCGAGTTCGTGCCCATGGCGACCCTGGTACACGATACGCTGTGCGCGACACTCTCGGGCCTGTCGAAGGTGTATCGCGCCTGCGGCTACCGCGTGGGCTGGGCGGTGTTCTCCGGACGCACCCATGCGGCGGCCGAATATCTGAATGCGCTCGAGCTGCTCGCATCGCTGCGCCTGTGCAGCAACGTGCTCGCGCAGTGGGCGGTGCAGACCGCGCTCGGGGGCCACCAGAGCATTCGTGAGCTCATCGCCCCGGGTGGGCGGCTGCACGACTCGCGCGCCGCGATCCTCACGGCGGTGCAGCGCAGCCGCTTTCTTCGGCTCGCCCCTCCCGGGGGGGCGATGTACGCCTTCGTCGGGGTGGACTCGGCCACGCTGCCGGATTTCGACGATCAGCAATTCACGCTCGACCTGCTCGAGCAGAAGCACGTGCTGGTCGCACCGGGCGTCAGCTTCAACGTGCCGTACCGCAATCACTTCCGCATCACCAATCTGCCGGACGCGGCGATGCTGCGCGAGGTGTTCGCCCGCATCGATGAATTGCTGCAGTCGTATGCGGCCGCGGCACGCAGCGGCACGCGCGAGAGCTCCGGGAAAGTCGTGAGCGCCACTTCCCGGTTCAAGTAATGTCTTTGAAAGATCTTCTAATATTCTGTTTTGTTTAGGCTTACAAGCGATGTAGCCGAGCATCTGCGCGCGGGCGGCAGCCTCATCGTGCCCTCGCGGCAGCGCGCCCATGCGGTGCGCCTGGCGCAGGCGGCAGGAGCGCTCGCCGGCGGGCTCAGCGTGTGGGCGAGTGCGGACGTGCTCGGAGTCGCAAGCTGGCTGCGCCGCGAAGCCGAGCGGCGCGCGCTCGCCACGGCCGCGGCCCCGCGCCTGCTGAGCGCAGCCGAGGAATGGTGGCTGTGGCGCGAGTGCGCGGTGCAGGCGAGCCGGCATCTCGCGCTCCTGGACGGCGCCGCACTCGCAGCGGCGCTGCACCGCGCGAGCGAGCTCGCCGCCGACTACCACATGCGTCTGGCGCCCGCGCCACCGGATACCGAAGCGGGACTGCTGCACGAGACGCAGCGCGCATTCGCCGTCCGCTGTGAGGCGTTGGGTGCCGGCGGTGTGAGTGCGCTGCTCGAGCGCCTGCCGCCGCCCGCCGCCGCGAGAGCGGGCCCGGCGCTCATGGTGCGTGGCTTCGATGCCCATTCGCCGCGGCTGGGCGCGCTGGTCGGCGCGGCGGCGCTGCGCGCCCGGGTTGCACCCGACGCGGCGCCGGCGGCGCTCACCGCTTTCAGCGACACCCAGGAAGAGCTGGCCCGGATTGCCGCCTGGTGTGAGGCGCGGCTCGGCCGCGCAGGCGATGCGCGCCTGCTGGTCATGCTGCCCGGGGCCGCGGGCGTCCGCGAGCGCCTGGCGACGCTCATACGCCACGAGCTCGATCCGCGCGGGACACTGAACGCATCGCCACCCGCCCCGGCGCTGGTGGGGATCGAAGGGGGGCAGCCGCTCGCGCAGTTGCCGCTCATCGCGCACACCCTCACGGGCCTGCGCTGGCTCGCCGGCGAGGAGCTGGAGTTCGAGTCACTCGGCAGCTGGCTGCGATCCGCGCAGTGGCTGCGGGCCGCGGCCAGCGTGCGCGCGCGCCTGGTACAGGCGCTGCGCGAGCGCGGCTTCCTGCGCCTCGACCTGCGTGGCTTCGCGGGCGCCCTGCAGCTGCTGCCGCGCGAACTGCTGGGGGCGGCGCGCGAGCTCGACGCCCAGCTGACCCGCGCTGCGGCGGCGCTGCCTCCTGGGCAGGGCTCCCCGCGCCTGTGGTCCGAGCGGATCCGTGCGGGCCTCAGCGCGGCGGGCTGGCCGGGCACACTCGCGGCGGACAGCGCCGGGCAGCAGACGGTGCTGCGCTGGCACGAGCTGCTGGAGGAATTCGGCGGCCTCACGCCGAGCGTGCCGACGCTCAGCCGCGCCGCAGCGCTGGGCGTGCTGGCGGATCTGGCGGCGCGCAGCCCGTTCCGTCCCGCGGATGAGGACGTGGCGGTCACGATCTCACCGCTGCTCGCGGACCCGGTAATCCACTACGACGGCATCTGGGTGGCGGGCCTGAACGCGGACGTGCTGCCGCAGCCGGTGCAGCCGGATCCGTTCCTGCCCCTGCAGGCGCAGCGCGCCGCGGGCGTGCCGGAGGCGAGTGTCGCGGGACGCCTCGCGCAGGCCCAACTGCTCCTGAACGGGTGGCGCGCCGCGACGCGCGAGCTGGTGCTATCCGCACCCGCGCACGCGGGCGACCTCGAGCTGCTGGTGAGTCCGCTGGTGCACACACGCGCGCAAGCCCCCGCGACCTCAGCGCCCGGCTCACTCGCCCAGCGACAGCGCCGCGAGGGGCAGACCGAAAGCCTCATCGATGTCAGCGGCGAGCGCTGGAACCTGCGAGTGCGGCTGCCGCGCGGCACGCGCAGTCTCGATCTGCAGAACGCGTGCCCGTTCCGCGCCTACGCCGAACTGCGCCTGGGCGCCAGTCCCCCCGAAGTCGCCGAGCCGGGCATTCCCGCCACCGTGCGCGGCCTGTTGCTGCACGCCGCGCTTGAGATCCTGTGGCAGCGGCTGCGCGATGCGCGCACGCTGGCCGAACTCCCGGGTGCCGCGCTGGATGAGCTCATCGGCCAAAGCGTGGCGCAGGCAGCGCAGGCGCTGCTGCTGCAGCCCCCCAACCGCCGCCGCCGGCGCACGCCCTACGCCCAGCTCGAGCTCTTCAGCGCCATCCCGGCGCCGCTGGCACGCGAATGCCGCCGCGCCGCGCGCCTGATGCGCAGGCTGTGTGAGCTGGAGCGCACCCGCGGCCCGTTCCAGGTCGAGCAGGCCGAGAGGCAGACGCAGCTGACGCTTGCGGGCGCCACCCTTCACATGCGCATCGACCGCGTCGACCGGCTGCCGGGCGGGGGCCTCGCGGTGCTCGACTACAAGACCGGGGCGCCGGCGAGTGCCGACTGGTATGGCGAGCGCCCGACACACCCGCAGCTGCTGGCCTACGCGCAGGCCCTCGGCGAGGAGGTGGTAGCGCTCGCCACCGTGAACCTGACCGCCCAGGAGGTGCGCTTCGAAGGTATCGCCCGCGATGGCCGGCTCCTGCCGCGGGTGAAGGCGGTCCAGGGCTCTCCCGGGAGCACGGCGCAGACGGCCTGGCAGGAGCGCCGTGGCGCGTGGCGCGCCACGCTCGAGCGGCTGATCGGCGCCTTTCTGGCCGGGGATGCGGCGGTCGACCCGAAGCCCGGCGCCTGCACCTATTGCCATGTGACCGACATCTGCCGTATCGGGGAACGCGCGCGCGCCGCCGCGGAGGAGGGCGCGGATGGGTGAGACGCTGAGCGAGACGCTCATCACCGCCGACACGCGCGCGCGTGAGGCGGCGCTCGACCCGCGTCGCTCGATCCTGCTGCAGGCGCCGGCGGGCTCAGGGAAAACCGCGGTGCTGACGCAGCGCTTCCTGCGCCTGCTGTGCACGGTGGATGAGCCCGGAGAGATCCTCGCCATCACCTTCACGCGCAAGGCCGCCGCGCAGATGCGCAGCCGCGTGATCAGCGCGCTGCGTGGTGAGTTCGCGCACGATGACCCGTGCGCGGCAGCGCTGCGGACGCTCGCCGCGGCGGCGCTGGCGCATGCCGCCACGCGCAGCTGGGATCTGGCGCGCGACGCCGGGGAGCTGCGTATCCAGACCATCGATTCGTTCAACTACTGGCTGGCGACGCAGCTGCCGCTCGCCTCGCGCGCCGGCGCTGCGCTGCACGTGAGTGAGACCCCGCTCGCGCTCTACCAGCGCGCGGCGCGGCGCACGCTCGGCGCCGCCGACGCCGACGCACCGCTCGCCACCGCGATCGAGCTGTTGTTCGAGCGCCTCGACAACCGCTGGCTCAAGGTCGAGCGGCTGCTCGCGGATATGCTCGCGCAGCGCGGCCACTGGCTGCGCTACGTTCTCGGGCACGAGCCCGAGCTGCTGTGCGCACGCATCAACGAGAGCCTCGCGGCCGTCATCGGTGAGCGCCTCGGGCACGCACACGCGCTGCTGCCCCGCGCGCTGCGCAGCGCGCTCGAGGCGCTGCCCGGCGTCGGCCCGCTCGGGCGCGAGCCGCAGCACCTCGTCGCCTGGCAGGGGCTCGCCGGCAAGACGCTGACCAAGCAGCGCGAGTGGCGCAAGAGTCTGACCGCGGGCCGCCTCGGCCCCGAGTACGCGAGTAGCACGGCACGCGCACACCTCGCCGACTGCATTGGGATGTTGCAGACCACCGCCGGCGCCCTCGGGCTGCTGCGCGAGCTCGTGCTCCTGCCGCCCGCCACGCTCAGTACGGATGACGCGCAGGCAGTCGGCGCACTCTCGCGGGTGCTGCAGCACGCGGCGGCACAGCTGCAGGCCGAATTCGCGCTCGCCGGAACCGTGGACTACACCTACGTCACCGCGGCGGCACGCGAATCCCTCGGCAGCCGCGCCGAGCCGACCGATCTGGCGCTGCGCACCGGGCTGTCGCTGCGGCACATCCTGGTCGATGAATTCCAGGACACCTCGCTCGCACAGTTTGAGCTGCTCGAGGTGCTCACCGGCGGCTGGGAGCCCGGCGACGGCCGCACGCTGTTCGTCGTCGGCGATCCGATGCAGTCGATCTATCGCTTCCGCGATGCGGAGGTCGGGCTGTTTCTCGCGGCACGCGAGCGCGGCGTCGGCGAGGTAAAGCTCGAGGCCCTGCGCCTGACGCGCAACTTTCGCGCCGCGCCGGCGCTGGTCGGCTGGAGCAACGAGGTATTTGCGCAGGTGTTTCCGCCGCACGACGAGCTGCGGGCCGGAGCGGTCGCCTACAGCGCCAGCAGCCCGGCGAGTGCGCGCCCCGCGGCCGGAGCCGGCGTGCAGCTGCGGCTGTTTCCCGAGGACAGCGCCGGGGAAGCGCGCGCGCTCGCCGCGCACGTCCAGGGGCTGCGCCGCGCCGACCCGGGCACCAGCGTGGCGGTGCTGGTCGCCGCGCACGCGCACGCGACGCCGATCGTGAGCGAGCTCACCGCACTCGGCGTGGAGTCCCTCGGGGTCGACCTGGTGCCGCTCGCCGAGCGCTCCGTGGTGCGCGACCTGGTGCAGCTCGCGCGGGCGCTCTACGACCTCGCCGACCGCGCCGCGTGGCTGGCGGTACTGCGCGCCCCGTGGTGCGGCGCGCGGCTCGCGACCCTCACCGCGCTCTCATCGGCCGAGGATCCCCAACTGATCTGGGAGGCGCTGCACGAGCCCGAACGCCTGGCGCGCTGCGCGGCGCCGGAGCGCGAGCGGCTGCTGCGCCTGCGCGAGGTGCTGCAGTGGGCGCTCGAGCGCTGCGAGCGCGGGCCGGTCGCCGACTGGCTCGAGGCCACCTGGCTGCAGCTCGGCGCCGCCGATGCCTATACGCGCGCTGAGCTGCAGGACGCCCAGGGGTTTTTCGACGCGCTCGCCGCGAGTGCCGCAGCCTACGAGTGGCGCGGGCCGGCGGATTTCGCCGCGCTGCTGCAGAACCTCTACAGCACACCGCACGCCGCGCTCGGCAATCCTGTGCAGATCATGACTATCCACCGCGCCAAGGGCCTGGAGTTCGATCACGTGCTGGTGCCCGCCCTCGAGCGCAGCAGCGGCGCCGCCGAGCGCCCGCTGCTGCGCTGGATCGATCTGCCGCGCGCCGACGGCACGAGCGATCTGCTGATGTCGCCGGCCCCGAGCCTCGCGGAGGAGGACGCCGGGGATGTCGACTCGCTGATCGGCAGACTCCTCAGCGCGCGCGGCGCGCACGAGCGCACGCGCCTGATGTATGTCGCGGCGACGCGCGCGCGCCACAGCCTCTACCTGTCGGCGGCGCCCAAGCGGCGCCGCGATGGCGCCCTCAAGCCCGACTCGCGCAGCCTGCTCGCATGTGTGTGGCCGGCGCTCGCCGCGCATTTCGAGAGCGCGCCCGCGACGCAGGCCCCGAGCGAGCCGCCGCGCTCCGCAGCGCTCCCGCTGCGGCGCCTGGTGCAGCCGTGGCGGCTTGCGCAACTGCCCGCGGCGCTCCAGCTGCAGCACCTGCCGCTCGAGCACAGCTCCCTGGAACCGCCCGAATTCAGCTGGGTGGGCGAGACGCAGCGGCATGTGGGGACCGTGGTGCACGCGCTGCTGGCGGACGCTGCCGCGCGAGCGCCGGCTCGGGACGCCGACGCGCGGCACGCCCAGGTGCTCGAGCAGCTGCGCCTGCACGGGGTTCCCGCAGACGAGCGCGCCCGGGCCGCGCAGCTCGTGCTGCAGGCACTGGGTCGCACGCTCGAGGATCCGCGCGGCCGCTGGATCCTGGATTCCTCACATCGCGAGGCGCACAGCGAGCTGGCCCTGACCGGCGTGGCCGCCGGCCGGCTGCGCAGCGTGGTGATCGATCGCTGCTTCGTGGACGAGGCCGGCACGCGCTGGGTGATCGACTACAAGACCAGCCGCCACGAGGGCGGCTCGCTCGAGAGCTTCCTCGAGCAGGAGATGCAGCGCTACCAGGGGCAGCTTTCGGGCTACGTGGCGCTGGCGCGCGCCCTCGGACCGCAACCGGTACGGGCGGCGTTGTATTTTCCGCTGCTCGGTGCGTTCCGCGAGCTCACCTGAGGACCGCGTCTGAAGCCGCCGCCCCAGACCCTCGGCGCGCGCCTGCCCGCTGCAGGCGCCGGCGGCGCGTCTTCACGCAACCGCCGGCGCCAGCGCCTCAGAACGACAGGAACGCCCCGACGTTGAAGTTGGTGCTCTTGTTTGAGTTGCCGTTGTGCGCGTCGGCTTTCACGTCGGTTATCTCAGCCAGCAGCGTCAGGTTCTTGGTCAGCGAGTCGTACACTCCGCCGGTGACCTTGCGGTTCTTCGACAACAGAGTGGGCGAGTCGGCCGCGTTGGCCAGGTCGAGCTTGCTCTCCCCGTAGTTGACGCCGAATTTCACCTGGCCCACCTTGTAGGTCGCCTGAACCAGGAACCCGTCCGAGTCGCGCGTGTTGCCCAGGGCGTCGGCCGACCGGACGAACAGGCCGGTCGTGCCCAGACCGCTGCCATGGTAGTAGTAGGCGAACGCCTCGAAATCCTGCACATCGATCTTGGCGAACACGTCGAATCCCGTACCGT
This sequence comes from Steroidobacteraceae bacterium, assembly GCA_035511775.1. Classification (GTDB taxonomy): domain Bacteria; phylum Pseudomonadota; class Gammaproteobacteria; order Steroidobacterales; family Steroidobacteraceae; genus 13-2-20CM-66-19. The sequence goes on from DATKEZ010000028.1 coordinate 15,433, forward strand.
CGTAGCTGAACGAGGTGGTCGGGCCGGTGTCGAAGTTCTGCTTCTGCGTGATGAACGTGGCGGACCCGTAGAACTTGGTCGTACTGTTGATCGGCATCGTCCAGGCGACCTTGCCGTGAAAGCCCGGCGCCTTCTTGCCCGCCGGAGCGCCGACGCCACCAGCCAACGCGGTGATCGGATCGAAGATCCCGATGGTGAAATTCGCCCCGGAAAAATCCGGCGTCGTGTAGTCCATCTGCGCCAGCGTGTCGACGTAGATGTAGCCCAGGCCGATCGAGCCGAGCGTGGTGTTCGCCGGCGCCGGGCCCGAGGCACTGCCGGCCGCGCCGACACCGGGCAAGGTCATGTCGTTGATGATCGCGTCGAAACCGAACAGGCCGAAGTTGCGGCCGAAGAGGAAGGTCCCCATGCCCTTGTTGCCAAAGGTCAGGTAGACCTGACGAACGTCGAGGCCGGTCGTGCCGAGCGCGGTGTTCCCGGCGCCGTTGGCCTGCAGATTGGGACTGCCGCCGTCGTTGGTCGCGATTCCCGGGAACAGCCCAAGGTGGGCCGACAGGTCGTAGTCCCCCTGGGTCGTGGCGACTGCGAACGTGAAGGCCGCAGGCAGCAGGCCGTTTCCGACATTGGACACGTTGCTGCCACTGGCGGTGCCTGTGCAGGCGAGGCCGCCGTCAACCACAGACGGCGAGTTTTCGCACTTGGAATAGATGTAGTGCACGTTGACGTTGCCGTCGATGGAGAACGTCCAGGCGCCGTCAGCGGTCTTCAGATCCACGGCCCCTGCCGGCATCCCCATCAAGCCCATCAGTACTCCCGCGGCCCAAGGCGCGAGCGGGTAGAGTTTTCCGCGGAGCTTGACCATGAGTTCCTCCTTCAAGGATCTTTTATGCGTTCGAGACTTCATCGTGCGGTGATGCAGCATCCATGTTGCGGATAAGCGTGCATCCACGTTCGGGAAAGCAAGCCATGTGCCAGTGGTCGTATCGACGCAGCAACAACGGGCGCTGTTATCGAACAATGGGTTATCGGCACCGCGCTGCGCTGCGGCGAACAGCGTTGCCAGAAAAGCCACACTCGGCCTGTCTTGTGTTACCGAAGCGCTACACCGACGCGCGCCGTAGCACCTGCGCTGCAAAGCTGGCGCTGCTTGGCTCAATCGCAATCGCGGGCGTTGTGTCGCAGGCGGCGTTCGCGGCCGAAGCGGACTCCCCGGAGCTGCCGGGCAATTCCGCGACCGCCCAGGAGCTTCCCCAGGTGATCGTGATCGGCAACGCGCCGCTCCTGGGCTTCGGTCTGCCGTTGAATCAGGTGCCGTCGAATGTCCAGACCGCAGATAGTCAGGACCTGAAGCGTGTGCAGACTGCCGACGTCACCGAATACCTGAATCGGGCATTCAGCGGCGTCAACGTCAGCGAAAGCGCTGACAATCCCTTCCAGCGGGACATCAACTATCACGGGTTCACCGCCTCGCCGCTGCTCGGCACACCCGAGGGCCTGTCCGTCTATGTCGATGGCGTGCGCGTCAATGAGTCATTCGGCGACACGGTCAACTGGGACCTGATCCCGGAATCCGCGATCTCCACCGTCTCACTCATTTCCGGCTCCAACCCGGTCTTCGGGCTGAACACGCTCGGTGGAGCGCTGGCGCTGCAAACCAAGAGCGGACACGACAATCCCGGAACGGAATTCGAGGCCTATGGTGGCTTCTTTGGTCGGCGCTCGTTCCAGGCGGAGAGCGGCGGCGCGCGCGGGCCCTTCGATTACTTCGCCACCGTTCAGTACTTCGATGAGACCGGCTGGCGCGACATGTCCCCGACGACCCTCTGGCAGGCGTTCGGCAAGGTGGGGTGGCAAAACGACACGACCGATGTGGACCTGAGCTACACGTACGCCGATACGCGCCTGTTCGGCAACGGTGCAGCGCCGCTGAGCATGCTCTACTACCGACGCGAGCAGAGCTACACACCCGACTCCACCCACAACCTGCTGCACTTCGCGAACCTCACCGGCACGCAGTTTCTGTCCGCCCACCTGTTGCTCTCGGCGAGCGCCTACTACCGCCGTCTGATCACCGACAGCAGCAACGGCAGCAACAACGATAACTACCTTGCGGCGGGCTACGCCGGGCCGCCGCTCGACTGCAGCGTACCGCCGGCGGACCGGCTCGCGATCGCTTATTGCTCGAACTCCACCACCCAGGTATCGGGCCTGGCTCAGCGCACGGCGGGATTCGGGCTGCAGTTGACGGACTCGCAGGATTTCCTCGGCTGGAAAAATCAGGGCATTGTTGGCGTCGACTACCACGACTCCAACGACGATTTTGCGCAGGCATTCCGCTACGGAACGTTCGCTGCGGACCGCACGCTCATCTACCTGGACAATCCGCTCAACAACGAGACGGTCATCTCGCTACGGGGCAGCAACAGGATCTCCGGCGCTTACCTGACTGATACCCTGTCCCCGGGCCGCCTGGTGCACGTTACCGTATCCGCCCGTTACAACCGCAGCACTGAAGTGCTCAACGGCTATCACCTGGATACCGATGTGGGCGATGCGGGCGCGGGCTTTGATACCGCCGGCCCGCTCGTCGGCCAACACACCTTCAGTCGAATCAATCCGGCGATCGGCTTCACGATCACGCCGACTGAGTTGGTGACTTACTACGCCAACTACAACGAGGCGAGTCGCGCACCGAGCGTCGTGGAGCTGGGATGCGCAAACCCGCTGCGTCCGTGCGGGCTGCCGAACGATTTTGCGAGCGATCCGGATCTGAAACAGGTGGTTGCGCAGACACTCGAGATAGGCCTGCGCGGCAATCTCGCCGAGCGGCGCTTGAACTGGAGTGCCGACGTTTTTCGCACCCTCAATCGCGACGACCTCCAGTTCATCGCCACGACGACCAATGCCGGCTACTTTGACAACGTCGGCGGTACCCGCCGGCAAGGCCTGGACCTCGCGGTGGGCGGAAAAGTCGGCGCCTTGCAGTGGCATCTGGCGTATAGCCTCGTCGATGCCACGTTTCGGTCCGGTTTTGTCGTCACGGCCGAATCCAACAGCACTGCGGACGCCAACGGCGACATCGTGGTTCGTCCCGGAGACCGGATTCCCCTGACACCGCGCCACACCGGGAGACTCCTGCTCGATTACCAGGTGAGTCCGCGGCTGCAGCTCGGCGGCAACCTGAGCGTCGTTTCCGGCTCCTATCTGCATGGCAACGAGAACAACGCCAATCAGGCGGGCGGTACCAACGGTGCAGGCGCCTTCATCGCGCCGACCGGGAGCGGATGGATTCCGAGCTATGCGCTCATCAATCTGCAGGGCACCTATAGCCTGGAAAAGTCTGTCGATCTTTTCGCCCGTATCGTAAACGTACTGGACAAGCAGTACTCCACCGCGGGCTTCCTGACCACCAACACCTTCGACCCGAATGGTACTTACCGCTCCAACCCGCTCGACCGGACCCATGAAAACGCGGTCTCACCGGGCACCCCGCGTGCAGTCTGGGGCGGTGTCAGGGTGCACTTCGACTAGCTCTGTCAGCGAGGCTGTGCCATTTCCGTCACAGACTCGCGAGCGATGCGCACGGGCGCATCGCGTGGTTGCATCGCCGTGAGCCGCTCGACATACTCGCCGTGTGAACTGGCAGTGCTCCCATGACAGGAGAACGGCTATGACCTGGGTGACTCCTCGCGCGATTGACCTGCGCCTTGGCTTCGAGATTACGACCTACGTGGCCCATCGCTGATCGCGTCAGCCGCCCGCCATCAGGGCGGGCGGCTCGTTTCCGCTCGACTCGAACCTCGGCCGCGAGCGCGCTGGCCATCTGGATTCTTGTGGCTGGCGCCGTGCCTGGCGGCGCAGCGGCGCCCGACACGGGCGCCGCGCAGAGCGAATTCGGCGGCCAATGCGCGCTGGGGCTCGCGGAGGGTCACTCCATCGCGACCGACTGCTCGATCACCTGGACGGCAAAGGACGGCAAGCGGTACTGCTTCAGCAGCGAGGAAGCCAAGAAGCAGTTTCTCGAGGACCCGCAGGGCAACATCTCGCGTGCGCTGGACTTCAGCGCGGCCGGCGCGGTGCAGGCGATCGGCGAACGCATGGACGCCTACAAGACCGAGGACGTCGAGACCTTTGTCTCGCACGCCATCACCGAGACCGTCGCGCACAACGGCGGCATCTTCCCGCTCGTCGATCCGGTGAGTGGCACATCGCTCAGGCTGATCTATGAAAAAATCGACTTCACCCGCACGCTCCACGGCTATGGCTTCTTTCCGGACGTGATCTTCCACGCCCAGGACGACGCGCAAAAGCACTATCTGATTGACTTCTGGGTCAAGCCGGGCCCGGACAAGCTCGAGATCGTCGATACCCGCATCCGCAAGGCGCCCAGGCGCGAGGGCACGGCGTGGACGCTGCAGACCCGGCAGCCGATTCCGTGGTGGTGGATTCCGGCATCCGAGCACCCCGGCAAGACCGAGCAGACGCGCGGGTGGGAAGTGATGTCGGCGGTGGAAGAGAGCGTCGTGCAGCGACGCGACCCGAAGCAGGGGACCATGAAGCTCAAGGACCCGGTGACCGGCGAGACGCTGGAGCTGGACTTCGTGGGTACCCACCAGCCCGTGCGCCGCCTGGCGCAGGATGGCCGTTTCTTCGCCTGCACGGATTTTCGCAAGGCCGGCACCACCGACCAGTTCTACGACATCGACTTCTGGGTAAACGAGCACGGTGGCAAGCTGGCGGTGGACGAGATCCGCGTGCACAAGGTGCCGGTGAAGCAGGAGGACGGCAGCTGGGTGCAGAAGTCGCGTTACAACTTCGACGATCTCAAGTTCGAGGTCGTGCCTTAGTATCAGTAGAAGAATATCCCGGCGTCGCCGCCCGCGTGCTGGCGGCGGGGGCCGGCGAGCCCACAGTGTCATGAAGGTCTCAACACCAGCGGTGCTGCTGGCCTTGCTGGCGGGGGTGAGCTACGCGGCCGGCCCGGAGCGCGATCAGGACGCGCCGCGGCCGGCCCACGAACCGGCGGCGCTCGCGCTCACCGACGCGCAGCAGCGCGCCGCGGGGGTCCGGGTCGATCACCCGGTTGCCATGACGAGCGTGCCGCAGATGGAGGCCTACGGCGTGGTCCTCGACCCGGCAGCGCTCGTCACCGACCTGGGTCGGATGGAGAGCACGCAGGCCGCCTGGCATGCAGCGCAGGCAGATGTCGCGCGGCTGCGGGGGCTGTATCGGGACAACCTGAACGCGTCGCTCAAGTCCCTGCAGCTGGCGCAGGCGCAGGAGAGTGAGACCGGCGCACAGGCACGAGCGGCGGCGACGACGTTCGCGCTGCAGTGGGGGCCGGTGGCTGCCCTCGGTGCGGACCAGCGCCATGCCCTCATCGACGCCTTGAGCGCCACCCGCCAGCTCCTCGTGCGCGCGGGGATCCCGGGACACCACCTGGCGGACTCAGTGGGCCCGCGGGCGCTGCTGGAAATCGACGGTGTGGACGTCATGGCGCGCGTGCTTGGGTCGCTGCAGAGAACCGACCCACAGCTGCAGGGCGCTGCCTGGTTGCTCGCAGTCGAGCGCGCGCCGGCGGGACTGGGGCCCGGCGCGCACGTGCGGGTGCTGCTCGAGCGCGCGCCGCTCAAGGGCGTGTTGGTTCCGGCGGCGGCGCTGCTCTACGACGAGAGCGGTGCCTACGTGTACCGTAACGCCGGCCCGAGCTCGGGCGGCAAGCAACAGTACCAGGCGGTCGCGGTGCGGCTGCTCTCAGCCATGGGCGACGGCTGGCTGGTGGGCGGACTGGACACCTCCGACGCCATCGTGGTGCATGGCGCGGGCGTGCTGTGGTCGCTCCAGGGGATCAGCACCTTCTCCGCCGCTGAAGCAGAGCACGACTGAGCCCATGCTTGCCGCCTGCGTTCGTGGCTCGATCGCACACCCGAAGATCGTCACGGCGCTGTCACTGTTGATTGCGCTGTTCGGCGTCAACGCGCTCCTGAACGCGCAGCTCGACGTGTTTCCGGACTTCGCCCCGCCGCACGTGCTGGTGCAGACCGAGGCGCCGGGGCTGGATGCCGCGCAGGTCGAGGCGCTGGTGACCCGACCGCTCGAGGGTCTGCTCGCCGGCGCCGAGAACGTCGCGGCCATTCGCTCGACCTCGAGTGAGGGACTGTCGGCCATTCAGGTCGTCTTCGGCGGCGGCGGTGATCCCTATCGACAGCGCCAGGTGATCACCGAGCGCCTGGCGCAGGCCGCGGCGCTCCTGCCGGCCGGCACCGGGTCGCCGCTCCTGTCGCCGCTGAGCTCCTCGATGGAGTACCTGCTGCATTTCGGCTTCACGAGCGAGCGGCTCTCGCCGATGGAACTGCGCGACCTCGTGCGCTGGACGGTCAAGCCTCAGATCCTCGCCGTTCCCGGGGTCGCGCAGGCGCAGATTTTCGGCGGCGATTCA
>DATKEZ010000029.1:0-1778 GCA_035511775.1 Steroidobacteraceae bacterium
GAGATCCCGGGGTTCCTGTTCGCGTGCAACGCCTTCGTGCTCGGCGGTGCGGCCGTTGCGGCCTACGGCGCTGCCGTGGCGATCTTCGTCTCCGACATTCACCCCCTGGGTCATGAGTGGCTTAGCCGCGAGGTACATCTGCTGGGCGTCGCGTTCACCTTCAGCTTCGGTGCGCGCCAGCTGCTGGCGATTGGGGTCATTGCGGTATTTGCTGCGATCAACTGCGCCGGCGTCATGCTCGGCGGACGCGTGCAGTCGATCCTCACCGTGGCCAAGGCGGTGGCGATCCTGGGCGTCGCGCTTGGGGTCTTCCTGTTCGGCGGCACGGGCACGGTGGAGAATCTCGCCGCTCCCGGCAGCCCCAACGGCGGCATTGCCGGCTTCGGCGCCGCGATGTTCGCGGCCTTGTGGGCGTACAGCGGCTGGCAGTTCCTGCCGATGGCGGCGGGCGAGGTGCGCGAGCCGCAGCGCAACCTGCCACGCGCCATCATCGGCGGCACCCTGCTGGTGCTGGCACTGTATCTGATCATCAACACCGCGTACCTGTACGCGCTGCCGCTCTGGCAGGTCTCGAGTGCCAACTCCACCGCCTATCCGGAGGCGCCCTCGGTCGCCGCCCGCGCGGTGCAGACGTTCCTCGGCGGGCGTGCGACCCTCATTGCGGCGCTGATCTTCCTGATCTCCACCATCGGTTCCCTGAACGGGGTCATCCTGAGCGCGGCCCGGGTTCCGTACGCCGCGGCGCGCGACGGGCTGTTCTTTGCCGCTTTCGGCCGCCTGAGTCCCCGCACCCGTGTGCCGGTCACCTCGCTCGTGCTGCTCGCGGTCTGGGGCGCGCTGCTCGCAGCCTCCGGCACCTTCGATCAGCTTACCAACATGGCGGTGATGTCGTACGCGCTCTTCTGGATCCCGGTGGCGCTCTCGGTCATCGTACTGCGGCGCAAGCTGCCGCTTGCCGCCCGTCCCTATCGCGTGCCGCTGTACCCGCTGGTGCCGCTGCTGTTTGCGCTGGTGATGGTGTGGATCGTGGTGAGCGCACTGCGCGCGGCCCCGAAAGAGTCGATCGCCACGCTGGTGCTGATCCTGCTCGGACTGCCGCTGTACCCGCTGTTCCGCAAGCGCCGCTTGCAGCCGGTGGCGGGCGAGACGCGCGCCGCTGCCGTCACTCCGACTCCAGCTCCCAGAGCGTGAGCGGCGCGCCGCGCCGCAGCCAGAACCCCAGGCCCGCTTCGCGGAACTGGCGCCGCAGCCGCGCGCGGTACCAGTGCGCGTTGCGCAGGTGGACGTCGGCGTCGGTACGCTGCGGGTCGCAGTTGCGCTCGAAGTCGAGGCGCGTGAGCGCGCTGAAGTACAGCACCCCGCAGCACAGCCGGCCGAAATTGACGAGCGCACGCCGCGCCGCCGCCGCCTCCAGGTACTGCAGCACGTCATAACAGATCACCAGGTCAAAGGGCGCCGCGGCGCGGTACGCCTCGATGCGGCCGCGCTGCCAACCGTAGCGCCGGCACAGATACTCGCTGCTCTCCAGTGCCACGTAGTGCGCGCCCGGCAGCCGCCGCCGCAGCGCCGCGCGCAGCATGCCGGTGCCGCAACCGGCTTCCAGGATGCGCCGCACCGGCAGCCCCACGTGAGCGGTGAGCGCGGCGATGAGGCGCGCGCGCGCCTGCATTTCGCGGCGCGTCGCCACCGCGGTGCGCGGATCGAAGTAGTAGCGCTGGTAGTACTCGCGGCCGAAGCGCATGGTCAGATCTGCCGCGCGCCCAGCGCCACGAGCGGCT
>DATKEZ010000030.1:0-10232 GCA_035511775.1 Steroidobacteraceae bacterium
TTGCGGCCCCCGATTGCCGGCCGCGGCCACGACCACAATGCCGGAGGCCCAGGCGGTCATCACTGCCTGATCGAGCGGATCGTCCCAGTACGGCGACTGCGGCGGCGCTCCCAGGGACAGGTTGATCACGCGAATGTTGTATCGGAGCCGCTCCTTGACGACCCACTGGATACCGCTGATGACGTCGAAGTAGCGGCCGGCGCCGGTGCTGTCCAGCACGCGGACCGAGACCAGATTGCCGCCGGGTGCGACGCCCTGAAAGTTACCCGTCGTCGCCACGCCACTGCTGGCGATGATCGACGAGATGTGCGTGCCGTGACCGAACAGGTCGTTGATACTCTGGCTGTAGTTCTGCTGTGCGGCTGTCAGGCTATACGTCGGCTGCGTGCGTGCCTGAATCACGTCGTACTGCGCGAGCACGTGCGGAGTCTGGTACGGTGTCGTCTGCAGAGGGCCCAGACTGCTCCACACCCCGGAGTCGAGCACCGCGACCGTGACACCCCGTCCGGTCACCCCACCGACATGCAGGTTGCTGGCGGCAATCTCCGACGGGTAGTTGGTTTCCGGCAGGACCCCGTGAGCCGAGCTCGCTTGCACCGGTGAGTCTTCGAAGATGCGCAGACGCGGGACATCCGAGGCTCGCAGCGCTTCGAGCTCCCGGTCATCCAGTGCAGCCCCTACCGCGCGGATAATGGAAAGATCGCCGGTCACTACGCCCCCGACGCGCGCGACGGCGCTACGCGCAGCCTCGACGCTGTCGGCCTGCACGATGTAATCCTGACGCACGCCCACCTGTACAACCGCAGGAGGTGGGGTCGCCCGCGCAGGGGCCGGCGCAGCCGCGAACGGCATCGCGATTAGCGGCCGAGACACAACCGTCACCGGCGACGGCGGCGGTGCGTCGCTGCGCAACATCAGCGCCAACAGGCCCAGCAATACACTCGCGGCGCAGGCTGCAAGCAGCCAGAGCCTGGTTTTCGTTGTCATGAATGTGTTCCCAATTCCCGATGTTGCCGACGTAGTTAATTCGTGCGTACTTTTTACAGGGACGCTCCGTCGCTAAACAGTGACAACCGCAATGCCGCAGCCGCAAAAAATGTGACGCGTTTCGCAATGCCCGTGATGGTCGCGGATTTGTTCATCAGGGTTTTTACTATGTTGGTTGTTGTGCTGACATAACCGACAACACCCTCGAAGGGAACCGCAGCGCCGGGCAGATCGCTGCGCCGACTTCGGTCCGCGGACCCTCGCAGTCGCTGTGACAAACTGATGCTGATGCGCGATCGGGCAAGGAGGCCGCTCGCCCCGTCACCGGCGGCGCCGGCGAAAGCCAGTGCAAATCAATGACGTACGAATCGGTGCGTCGCGGCGCCCGTGACGTGCGTCGAGGACTGCGGCGGCGTGCGTCCCTAGGATGCAAGGATGACAGACCTGTCCATGACCGCGGATGCGCTGCTCGAAGGGCTGCCGGATCTGGTGGTCGTCGTGCGACGCGACGGCGTCGTCCTGCAGTGTGGCGGCGGGCACGGCGTGCCCGACCTGCGGCCGTCCCGGGATCTGGCCGGCCAGCGGCTCGAGGCCGTGTGGTCGCGACCGGTAGCGAGCCTGCTCAGGCAGCTCGCGCGCCGGGCGATCAACTCGCGCACCATGACGGAAGCGCGCTTTGAGGATGGCGGATGCGGCTACGAGGCGCGGGCCAGCGCCTACGGTCCGGAGCGCGCGATCTGTGTCGTGCGCGCCGCCGCGGCGGCCCCACCGGAGGATGCGCTCGATGCCACCGATGAGCGCCCCCGGCCGCAGCTCGACCGCCGCGGCTTCCTGCGCCGTTTCAAGCAGTCGATGTCCGTGGCTGCGCTGCGCGAGATGCCACTCGCCGTAGCCGTCATCCACGTCGATGGCATCGCCGATATCGCACAGATCATCGCCACCCGAGTCTCAGAGCAGATCATGAGCGCAGCGATCCTGCGGCTGCCGACTCAACCCACCGACTCGGGCGCCGAGAAATCCTGGTGGTACCTGGGACAGTTGAGCGAGAGTCTGCTGGCGGTGGTGCTCGAGAGCTCGGATCGCGATGCCATCGATGCCTGCCTCGCCAGTGTGTGCGCCAGCCTGCGCGAGCCGATCGCGACCCTTGGGGCCGAGTTCCATCTGACCCCGTATGCGGGCGTGGCGGTGCTGGGTCAGGATGCCTCCTCGCCGAAGCTGCTCCTGGATCACGCGCGCGCCGCCGCCACCGAGGCGCGCCGCTGCGGGTCCTCCCAGGTGTGCTTCTTCACCGACACCCTGCGGCTGCGGTCCCTGGCGCGGCTCGACATCGCCCGTGAATTGCGCGACGCCATCGCGAACCGCGACATCCGTCTGCGCTACGTCGGCCGTCACGACCTGGCGAGCGGTCGTCTGGTCACCTGGGTGGGATACCTGCGCTGGCTGCACCCGCTGCGCGGGGAGATCCGTGCGGCGGAATTCCTCAAAGTCGCGGAAACCACCGGTCTCGCCACGACCCTGTCGCGCGCCGTCCTCGGCGGCCTCGGGGAGGATTTCGCGCGGCTCTCGGCCGCAGCGGACGCGGACGTGCGCCTGTCCTTCGGCGCGCTGCGCCATCACGTGCTGCACGAGGATTTCGCCGCCGACATCGGCCGCCTGCTGGCCGAGGGCGCCGTGCCCGCCGAGCGGCTGGAGCTGCGGGTCTCGGAGCGGGCGCTCATTGCGCGCGACGCGGTCGACCTGCGCCGCCTCGCACAGCTCGGCGTGCAGCTGGTGGTCGACGAGGTGGGCCGCGGGATGGGCTCGCTCGACCTGCTGGCCCGCGCACCGATCTGGGGACTGCAGCTCGATCGCGCCTGGGTGACCGCGCTGCGCAGCGACGCGATCGCCCGCAAGGTGTGCCAAGCCGGCATCGGCATGGCCGCGGCGCTCGGTGTCACGCCAATCGCCACCGGTGTCGACGATCCCGAGCAGCGCGATGCGCTGCTGGCACTTGGCTGCCGCCTCGGCAGCGGCGACCTGTTCCGCGACACCGCAGCTGACACAACAACAGCGCCGCGCGTGGCGGCCCGCCTCCGGGCCCGGGCCTGAGCCAGCCTCGCTTCCGGCGCCCCGGCAGCGGGCGATTTGACCGATCGTTATGCGAAGCGCGTCACGCAGCGCGGCTGCTGGCGTGAGTTGAGTTCGACTGCGACCGGCGTCACAGGCCCCGACAATGCGCATCGCCTGGATCCGCCAAAATACCAAGGAACTTCGGGATGCGTATTTCTCATGCCACCGGCTCGATACTGATCGCGCTGCTGTCGGTGACGGCGCTGGCCGGTGCCGAACCAGTGAGCGGACTGTGACGCAGCCCTCGTAAATCAGGATGGCCGCGCCGTGCCCTGAAGTGGGTCACCACATCCAGCGCCGGCCTCGTGCATCGTAGGCGCATGAGCACCAACACCCATGGCGGCAGCCGTTCTGCGACGCTCATTGTCGCAGCGCTGTGCCTGCTGGGGTGGTGGGCCGGCGCGCGCGCCGCAGACGCGCCGCTCATTCTCGAGCACCTGACGACCTCCGACGGTCTGCCGCAGGGGACGGTGTTTGCCACCCTGCAGGACTCGCAGGGCTTCGTGTGGCTCGCCACCGAAGACGGCCTGGTGCGCTACGACGGCCATGAGCTGTTCCGCTACGCCTACTCGCGCAGCGCCCGCGGCGGGCTGCCGCGCAACTACATCCAGGCCATCGTCGAGGATGGGCACCACGACCTGTGGATCGCCATCAAGGAAGGGGGCCTGGCCCGCTGGCGGCGCGCCACCGACAGCTTCATCGTCTACCGCCACGATCCCAACGATCCCGCCTCGCTCGCCAGCGACGCCGTGCACACCGTGCTGGTGGACGCCGGCAATCGTGTCTGGATCGGAACCTCCAACGCGGGTCTGGACATTCTCGAGCCGGCATCCGGACACATCGAGCATCGGCGGCACGATCCGAACGATGCGAGCTCGCTGATCGACGACCGGATCCTCACTCTGGCGCTCGACCGCTCGGGGGCGCTGTGGGTGGGCACGGAAGCGGGGCTCGATCGCTGGCAGCCCGAGCAGCGCGCGTTCATCCATTATCGTCACGAGGCCGGCAATGCGCGCTCCCTGAGCGGCAACCAGATCTCCCGGGTGCTCGAGGATCAGAGCGGCGCCCTGTGGGTCGGCAGCTTCGATGGGGGGCTTGATCGGTTGGACCGCGAAGGCCAGGTGACGCAGGTCTTTCGTCACGATGCGGCGCAGGCCACCTCGCTCGCCAGCGACGATGTGCGCGCCATCCTCGAGGATCAGGCCGGTCATCTGTGGGTCGGCACCGCCGGCGGGCTGGATATGCTGAACCGCGCCACCGGACAGTTCAGCCACTACCGCTACGACCCGAGCGATGCCGGCTCGCTGCGCGACTCCTTTGTCATGTCGCTGTACCAGGACGAAGCGGGCCTGGTGTGGATCGGAACGCGGGCCGGCGGTGTGAGTCGCTGGAATCCCCGCAGCTGGGAGCTCGGCGGCCACCGGCCCGAGTGGCTTGGAGACAAGCTGGTGACCGCGTTTGCGGACGCGCCCAACAACAAGATCTGGGTCGCATCCCTCGGAGGCGGCCTCACGTGGTACGACGATGACAGCGGCTGGAGCACCAACATCGACGCCATCACCGGGCGGCACAATGCCCTCGGCGATGCGCGCGTGATGTCGCTGCGCCAGGACCGCCAGGGCACGCTGTGGATCGGGACCCGGGACAGCGGACTGCGCAGACTCTCACCCGACGGGCGGCTGCAATTCATCGGTGTGAAGCCGGGGGATGCGCGCTCGCTCAGCGCCGCCGGCATCATGACCATCTTCGAGGCACGCGACGGCGCGATCTGGATCGGCACTCACGGCGGCGGAGCGGACGTGCTCGACCCCGCGAGCGGACTGATCCGCCAGTTGCCTTACGGCTCTGCGGCACCGGGCGCGCTCAGCTCTCCGCACGTCACCGCCATCGCGGAAGACTCGCACGGCAATCTGTGGATGGGGACCGACGGCGGTGGGCTGGATCTGGCACGCGCCGACGGCACGGTCGTCAAGGTGTTCCGCCACGACCCGCGCGACCCGGGGACGCTGCCGGCGAACACCGTATACGCGCTGGCGATCGATGCCCGGGACCGGGTGTGGGTGGCCACCGACGGCGGCGGCCTCGCCCTGGCGCAAGGCCCCGCGGCGACACCGGATGCGATCCGCTTCAAGGTGCTGTCGCGCGAGGAGGGCTTGTCGAGCGACACCGTGTACGGAGTGGTGGCGGATGCCGGCGGGCGGATCTGGTTGAGCTCGGACGCCGGTCTGGTGCGGTACGACCCCGAGACCGGCGCTCTCAAGACCTACCACCGCGAGCACGGCCTGCAGGGCGAGGAGTTCAACTTCGGCGCCTACCATCGGCTGCGCGATGGGCGTTTGTGCTTCGGCGGCCCCGGCGGATTCAACATCTTCGATCCCTCGCGCCTCACGGAGAACCGCCAGCCCCCGCACGTGGCACTGACGCGGGTCGAAGTCCTGGGCGTGCCGGCACCCGGCCCCCGGCCCTACTGGCTGCTGGAGCGTATCGATCTCGGCTATCAGGCGAACATCGTGTCACTCGATTTTGGCGCGCTCGACTTCACCTCGCCGAAGCGTAATCGCCTCGCCTACCGCATGGCAGGCCTGACCGATCTGTGGCTTGACCTGGGCGCGCAGCGGCGCATCACGCTCACCAACCTCGAGGCCGGCGATCACGTGCTCGAGGTGCGGGCGGCGAACTCCGATTCGCTCTGGAGCGCCACGCCACTGCGGCTGACCATCCATCGCGAGCCGGCCCCGTGGAAATCGTGGTGGGCCTACATCGCTTACGCCCTCGCCGCCCTCGCCGCCCTCGTGTATCGCATGCGCCTGCAGCGGCTCAAGTTCCAGCGCGTCGTCAGCGCGCGGCAGCGTCTCGAGTCGGAGGTCGAGCTGCGCACGCGGGAACTCACCGAGAGCAACCGCCAGCTCGCCGATGCCGTGCAGGCCAAGAGCAGCTTCCTCGATCGCATGAGCCACGAGCTGCGCACGCCGATGAACGGCGTGGTCGGCATGACCGAGCTCCTCGCCCGCACGTCGCTGTCCTCGACGCAGGCGCGGCTCACCGACACCATCCGCTCCTCCGCCCGGGTGCTGCTGCAGATCGTCAACGACCTGCTCGATCTGTCCAAGATCAACGCCGGCAAGATCGCGCTCGAGGAGCTGCCCTTCGATCTCGGCCAGGTGCTCGAGGAGTGCACCAGCCTGTTCGCCGGCGCCGCCCAGGCGAAGGGCATCGAGCTGATCGTGTGGCCGCCGGCGCGCGAGCACTGCTCGCTCCTGGGTGATGCACTGCGCGTGCGGCAGATCCTCATGAATCTGATCGGCAATGCCGTCAAGTTCACCGCCCAGGGCGAGGTGATCGTGAAGGCGGACGTGCACCGGGAAGCGCAAGGCAGTGCGAGCCTCGACATCTCGGTGAGCGACACCGGAATCGGCATGGACACGGCCACGATCGGCAAGATCTTCGAGCCCTTCACCCAGGCGGACGAGTCGACCACCCGACGCTTCGGGGGCAGCGGGCTCGGGCTCGCCATCTGCCGCGAGCTCGCCCAGCTCATGGGCGGTAGCATCGGCGTCGACAGCCAGCCGCAGGCCGGCTCGACATTTCATCTGCGCCTGCAGCTGCCGGCCGGGCCGGCACTGGCCACGCCGGCGCCGGCGTGGCCGCAGCGCAGGGTGCGCATTCTCACCCGCCGACCCGCGCTGGCCGAATCCCTCGCGCGGCACGCCCGCGCGCTCGGTCTCACGGTGCTCCCCGACAACACCACCCCCGGCGACCAGGACCTGGTCCTCGCGGATGCGAGCAGTCAGCGTGAATACCTGAAGGCGCGCCTCGACGCCGGCAAGGCGCGGCAGCGGAATCTGATCGTGCTCGCCACCGCCGCCGAGCTCGATTCACCTGAGCTGGCGGGCCTCGAGAGCCACGCGGTGGTCCTCAAACCGGTACAGCGCGGCGCACTCTACGACGCCCTCGCCGCCGCCGGCGGTCGCACGCCACACGCGGCGCCCGCCGCAGCACCCACCGAGGCCCTGAGCGCCCACGTGCTGCTGGTGGAGGACGAACCGGTGAATGCGGCGGTCGCCCAAGGCTACCTCATGGCTCTGGGGTGCACCTCGGTGTGGGCCAAGGACGGTGCCGAGGCCGTGGCCCGCAACGCCGCCGAGCGCTTCGACCTGATCTTCATGGACCTGAGCATGCCCGGGATGGACGGCTTCGCGACCACGGCCCTGATCCGGCAGCGCGGCGCGGCAACCCGGGTGCCCATCGTCGCATTGACGGCGCACGATGCGGCCAACTATCGGGAGGCGTGCCTGACGGCGGGCATGGACGACATGCTGAGCAAGCCGTACACGCTGCAGGAGTGCGCGCAGGTGGTGCGACGCTTCAGCGCGCGCGGCGCCGTCGCGGCGAGCACCGGCGCGCCGAGCGAGCCACTCGCGAGCGTGGACTCCGCGGCCGTGGCCACCCTGCGCCGCCTGCGCAGCGATGGACCGGGCGATCTGTACTCCAAGCTCGTCGAGCTGTTTCAGGCCGGCTCCACGCAGGCGCTGGCGCAGCTCGCCGCCACGCTGGATGCGGCCGACCTGGTGGCCGCCGCCGCCATCTGCCACAAGTTTGGCTCCAGCGCCGCCAACGTCGGCGCCATCGCCTTCGCGCGCGACGTTCGCGAGCTCGAGCGGCTGTGCGCCGCTGGCGAGGCGCAACGCGCCCGCGCGCTGTACGAGCGGCTGGCGGCGGCGCACCCGGCCCTCATCGAGGAGCTGTCGGCGCAGCGCCTGCGAGCGAGCGCATGAGCGAGGCACCCGCCACGGCGCCGATCGCGATCATCGCCGACGATGAGGATCTGGGGCGGCTGCTGCTCGCCGAAGCCGCCAGTGCCGGCGGCCTTACCCCGCTCGCCTTCGACAACGGCACGGCCGCGCTGGAGGCCGCCTTGTCGCAGGACGTCGCCATCGTGCTGCTCGACGTCGACATGCCCGGCATGGATGGCAACTCGGTGTGCCGGCGCCTGCGGGCGGAGTCGCGCTTCGCCACCGTGCCGATCGTGATGGTGACCGGACATGAGGATTCACCCGCCATCACCCGTGCCTTCGAAGCGGGGGCGACGGACTTCATCTCCAAGCCCGTCAACTGGGCGCTGCTGCCGCGGCGGCTCGAGTACATCCTGCGCAATGCCGCCGCCGCCGAGCGCATCGAGCGGCTCGCCTACTTCGACCCGCTCACCGGGCTGCCGAATCGGCAGTGCTGCATCGAGACCGCCGAGCGGCTGGTGCGCGACGCGGCGCAACTGCAGGAGTCGGTCGCGATCGTCTATCTGGACCTGAACAGCTTCAAGCGGGTGAACGACACCTTCGGGCACTCGGTGGGCGATGCGGTGCTGCGCGACGTCGCCGGCAAGCTCAGCGGCCTGCTCGAGGGCTTCAAGGCCGAGGATCAGCATCTGGCGCTGGCTCGCTTCGGCGGGGACGAGTTCGTCATCCTGCTGCGGCACGCGGCGGCGCGCGCGCGCGCCATTCGCATCGCGGAGGCGTGTGCCGCGGCCTTCAAGCAGCCCATCCTCTACGACGGCCTGGAGTTCTACCCGGCACCGAGCATTGGACTGGCCGTCTACCCGGATGACGGCGCCGATGTCACCACGGTGCTCAAGCACGCCGACACCGCGATGTACCAGGCCAAGACCGGCGCCGCGGAGCCGGTCGCGGTCTACACCCCCGCCATGAGCAGCCGGCTCGCGAACTGGCTCGAGCTCGAGGCGCGCCTGCGCCGCGCGGTGGTCGAGGACCGTCTCAACCTGCTGTATCAGCCGAAGTTCCGCCTGCACGACAATCAGCTCGTCGGCGTGGAGGCACTCCTGCGCTGGTGCGATGCCGAGCACGGTGAGATCCCGCCGCTGCGCTTCATCGAGATCGCCGAGGACAGCGGCCTCATCCTCGACCTGGGCAGCTGGGTGGTGCGCGCGGTGTGCCGGCAGCTGCGCAAGTGGATGGATCGGGGCTTCACCGTCCCGGTGGCCATCAACGTGTCAGGCAAGGATCTGTTGCACGGCGATCCGGCGCGCGTCATCCAGACCGAAGCGGCGGCGGCCGGCGTTCCCGCCTCGCTGATCGAGGTCGAGATCACCGAGTCGCTGCTGATCAAGGACTCCGCCGCCGGGCGCAACGCGCTCAAGAAGCTGCGCGAGCTCGGCTGCCGGATTGCGCTCGATGATTTCGGCACCGGCTATTCCTCACTTGCGTACATCACCCGCTTCCCCCCCGACCGCATCAAGATAGACAAGACCTTCGTGCGCGACGTGGACTGCTCGGCGAGCGATGCCGCCATCGCCAACGCCATCCTCTCGCTCGGCGAGAGTCTGGGCATCACCGTGACGGCCGAGGGCATCGAGCGTGCCGGGCAACTCGAGTGGTTGCGCGGGCGCGGCTGCCACGAAGCGCAGGGGTTTCTCCTGGCCCGACCGCTGTCGGCGGCGGAACTGGAGCGCCAGTTCCTGCAGCCGGCGGAAGGCTCCGCGGCGCTGCCGCGGCGGCAGCGGGGCTGACCAGGGAACGGCTTTGAGCCGGGAACGGCTGTCGAATCCCGAGGGCCGCTTGCGCGACCTTCGTGCCGGGCCTAGGATCCTCAGCGAGGTGAAGCCATGCTGAAGAAACTCCTCCTGGCCGCCTGTCTCGTCCTGCCGCTCGCGGCATGCACAACCCCGTCTGCGACCCGTGAGCCACCCAAGAGCGCTGCGCTGGCGCCCACCCCGGGCTGCGTCGCGGATACGGCTACCCGCATTGCGGTGAAGGAGGCAGACTGCGCCGGATTCGGCCGCACCTATACCCAGCAGGACATCCAGCGAACCGGACAGTCCGACACGGCTCAGGCGCTGCGGTTGCTCGATCCTTCACTCACGGTGCACGGGCACTGAGGCTCAGGTCGAGGCGTTGAAGAGTCTGCGCGGCAGCACCGCGCCGCGCCCGTCGGCCTCGCCGAGGCCGAGAAAGGTACCCGCCTCGTCGTACAGGCGCACCGCCACCGGTGCACCGGCCACCTCCGCCATGACGCTCTGACCACTGAGCAGGCGCCGCGCCTCGGCCGCGGTGAGCCGAACCGCAGTCAGGTGCCCGAGCGGCCAGTCGGCGGACAGCACCCTCGGCCAGTCCCCGCGCGCACGC
>DATKEZ010000031.1:0-9892 GCA_035511775.1 Steroidobacteraceae bacterium
GCAAAGATTCCAAGGCCATCGCGCAGGTCGGCACGATCTCGGCGAACGCCGACGAGTCGATCGGCAAGACCATCGCCGAGGCGATGGAAAAGGTCGGCAAGGAGGGCGTGATCACGGTCGAGGAAGGCTCGGGACTGGAGAACGAGCTGGAAGTGGTCGAGGGCATGCAGTTCGACCGCGGCTACCTCTCGCCGTACTTCATCAACAACCAGCAGAACCAGACTTCCGAGCTCGAGAAGCCGGCGATCCTGCTGGTCGACAAGAAGATCTCCAACATCCGCGAGCTGCTGCCGCTGCTCGAGGGCGTGGCGAAGGCCGGACGGCCGCTGCTGGTGGTTGCCGAGGACATCGAGGGTGAGGCGCTGGCGACCCTGGTCGTCAACAACATCCGCGGCATTCTCAAGGTGGCCGGCGTCAAGGCTCCGGGTTTCGGCGACCGCCGCAAGGCCATGCTGCAGGACATCGCCACTCTCACCGGCGGCACGGTGATCTCCGATGAGGTCGGTCTGTCGCTCGAGAAGTCGACCATCAACGATCTGGGCGAGGCCAAGAAGATCGTCGTGGAAAAGGAGAACACCACGATCATCGACGGCGCCGGCAAGTCCACCGACATCAAGGCGCGCATCGAGTCGATCCGCCAGCAGATCGAGGAGGCGACTTCCGACTACGACAAGGAGAAGCTGCAGGAGCGCGTGGCGAAGCTCTCCGGCGGTGTCGCCCTGGTGAAGGTGGGAGCTGCCACCGAGATCGAGATGAAGGAGAAGAAGGCCCGCGTCGAGGACGCGCTGCATGCGACGCGCGCAGCGGTGGAAGAGGGTGTGGTGCCCGGCGGTGGCGTGGCGCTGATCCGCGTCCAGAAAGCGCTCGACAAGCTCGAGGCGGCGAATGAGGACCAGGCGGTCGGCATCCGCATCCTCTCGCGCTCGATCGAGGAGCCGCTGCGGCAGATCGTCGAAAACGCCGGCGAGGACGCCGCGGTGATTCTCAACCGCGTCAAGGAAGGCAAGGGCGCCTTCGGCTACAACGCCGCCAAGGGCGAGTTCAGCGACATGCTCGAAGCGGGCATCCTGGACCCGACCAAGGTGACACGCCTGGCGCTGCAGAACGCCGCCTCGGTGGCGGGCCTGTTGCTCACGACCGAGGTGATGGTCGCCGAGGCCCCGAAGGACGAGGAGCACAGCCATGGGGGCCCGCCGGGCGGCATGGGCGGAATGGACATGTAATACCCTCTCTAAAGAGGTATCGATTCCCCAAACAGCAGCCGATAGGCTTTACATAACAGTTAGGGGTAAGCGTCCGGCTCTCAGCCGGACGACACCCCCAAAGACGCGGAACAAGACCCCCTATTCCGCGCATTACTTGCAGGCCCCACCTAGTGGGGCCTGTTTTTTTGTGCCGGCGGCGCGCACCCTCATGGCACCCCGGCGGCGGCCGTGCGGCGCGTTGCGGTGCAGCTACTTCCCCACACCCCCGCCGGGGTTTATCGTCCCAGCCGAGGAGGCCGACCATGCCTATTGTTCGCTACCGAGCTCTCCAGGTCGCCGCATGCGTCACTCTCGTGGGGCTCGCCGCGTGCGCGCAGGAAGGCCAGGACGAGATGAACTGGGCGCGGGCGGCGCTCGCGCGCAACGACCGGATCGAAGTCGTGGGCGCCGACCAGCAGAGCCGTACCTTTACGGTGCGGGTGAAGGACACGGGCGAGTTGCGCATGCTGCGCGCGGACCAGCTCATCGCCGGCCCAGCGCTCGCGGCGAACGCGCCGCCGGCCGCGGCGTCGGCGGCCGGCTCCGGCGCGCCAGCCGCACCGGTGCCGGTCAGCGCCGACAACGGTCCGGTCGCGAGCGCCGGTGAGGCTGCGGTCCCGGCGGAGGCCGGCGCACCGCCCGCCGCGCTCGCGCCGGCCGGCCCCACCGGCACCGCGGGCGGACGCGTGTTGAAAGAAGGGCCGGGCTACACCATCAAGGCTGCCTCCAGCACCGCACCGGCCGGGAGCGGACGCGTGCGCGACAGTGCCGTCACCAGCGCCGCGGTGGAGCGACGCCATGAGCCGATCGTGTGCCAGGGCGCACGTCTGCTGCACATCGACAACCGCAATCTCGAGTTCGAGGGTGACGCGGTGAGCGCGCAAGACGGCTGCGAGATTCACATCACCAACAGCCACATCAGCGCCACCGGGGTCGGGGTCACGGCGCGCCACGCCAACGTCCACATCGACAACAGCCTGATCGAGGGCGATACGGCCTCGATCGATGCCTCGGAGGGCGCGCAGGTGTACGCCGCATCCTCGCGCTTCAGGGGCCTGAGTCGCCGGCTCGACAGCGCGTCGTTCCACGATCTGGGGGGCAACGTCTGGAACTAGCCACCCCGAGAAAATCGCGCTTGCCGTGACCGAAGAGCGATCACCGTCGAACAAGACGCGCGATTTCACGGGGACCCCGGTGACCGGCGGTGGTCGGGAACTTCCATTCAGCGCCGAGCTGGCCGCGGTCGTTGCCGGGTCGCTCGAGGCGCTCAACGCCCGCGACGCTGCGCGAACGGCGCTCGGCACTGCGCCGCCGGCCATTCGCGATTCGATCCAGGCTGTATTCGCCGCCAGCGACTTCGTGGCGCAATCCTGGGCGCGTGATGCGCAGTGCCTCGCCGAGCTCATCAGCGGGGGCGACCTGCAGCGGCGCTTCGCTGCGACGGACTTTGCGGCCCGCGCCCCGCGAGCCGCGGACCCGGCGACACCCGAGGCGCTCTTCCAGACCGAGCTGCGCCGCTGGCGTCGGCGCGAGCTCACCCGCATTGCCTGGCGGGATCTCACCGGCTGGGCCGATCTTGGCGAGACGCTCGCCGATCTCACGGCCTTTGCCGATGCGGCGATCGCCGCGGCGCTCTCGCACGCCCGCCGCGCACTCGTGGCCCGCTACGGCGAACCGCGCTCGCCGGCGGGCGAGGTTCAGCCCCTGGTCGTCATCGGTATGGGAAAGCTCGGCGGCCGCGAGCTGAATTTCTCCTCCGACGTCGATCTGGTGCTGCTGTTTCCCGAGCACGGTGAAACCGACGGCCCGCGCGGCGTTGCCAACGAGGAGTTCTTCACGCGCCTGGGACAGGCGCTGGTGCGGCTGCTGGAGACGCCCACCTCCGAGGGCTTCGTGCTGCGCGTCGATCTGCGCTTGCGGCCTTTCGGGGACTCGGGCCCCCTGGTGGCGAGCTTCGCCTCCTTCGAGGATTACCTGCCGCGCCACGGACGCGACTGGGAGCGGTACGCGTACGTCAAGGCCCGTCCGGTCACCGCTGCGGATCGTTACGCGGAGATTGACGCGGCGGCGATCCGGCCGTTCGTCTACCGCCGCTATCTCGACTACGGCGTGTTCGAGAGCCTGCGGGAGATGAAGACTCTCATCGAGCGCGAAATGCAGCGGCGCGAGCTCGCCGATCACGTGAAGCTCGGTCCGGGCGGGATCCGCGAAATCGAATTCATCGTGCAGGCGCTGCAGCTCACGCGCGGCGGCCGCGACCAGCGGCTGCAGACCCCGTCGCTCCTCGCCGCGCTCACCTGCCTCGGGGAGTCGCAGCTGCTGCCACCCGAGGCTGCGAGCGAGCTGCGGGCGGCGTATGTGTATCTGCGCCGGCTCGAGAACCGCCTGCAGATGCTCGCCGACGCGCAGGTCCATTCGCTGCCGGTGGAGCCTGTGGCGCGCGAGCGCCTGGCGCTCGCCACGGGTGCGCGCGACTGGGCTGCGCTGATGCAGGAGCTCGACGCGCACCGCGCACGGGTCAGCCGCCACTTTCGCCTGCTGGTGCAGGGCGGGGCGGACGCTGACAGGGGCGCCGTGCGCATCGATCTGGGAAGATTCTGGGACAGTCAGGCGGAAACCGCGGCGCTCGCGGAGGCACTGGCACGCGCCGGTTTCAGCGACAGCGCGGAAGTCGCGCGATTGCTGCTGGAGCTGCGCGCCTCGGCCCTGGTGCGCAAGCTCGATGAGCCCGGGCGCAAGCGCCTGCAGGCCCTGCTGCCGGCGCTGCTCGCGGACATCGCCCACAGCAGCGCCCAGCTGCCGGTGCTGCGACGGATCCTCGCCATCATCGAGGCGACAGGCAAGCGCTCGGCGTACTTCGCGCTGCTGCGGGAGAACGGCGCGGCGCGCGCGCG
This sequence comes from Steroidobacteraceae bacterium, assembly GCA_035511775.1. Classification (GTDB taxonomy): domain Bacteria; phylum Pseudomonadota; class Gammaproteobacteria; order Steroidobacterales; family Steroidobacteraceae; genus 13-2-20CM-66-19. The sequence goes on from DATKEZ010000031.1 coordinate 4,139, forward strand.
CCTGGTGCAGCTGTGTCGTCATGGGGATTTCCTCGCCGCGCAGATCGCGGCGCATCCGCTGTTGCTGGATGAGCTGATCGATGCGCGGCTGCTGTCGCAGCCACCGACCCGTGCGGGCTTCGCGCGTGAGCTCGAATCCAGGATGGAGCAGCTGCACGCCGAGGATCCCGAGCAGCAGGTGGAGGCCCTGCGGCAGTTCCAGCGCGCGGCCCTGTTTCGCGTCGCGGTGGCGGATCTCACCGGCGTGCTGCCGCTGATGCAGGTGAGTGACCGGCTCACCGACATCGCCGAACTCATCGTCGAGCGCGCCATGCAGCTGGGCTGGCGGCAGATCTGCGCGCAGTTCGGAGTGCCGACGTGCAGCGAGGCTGAGGGCCCGCGCCCGGTGGCCATCTGCGCGGTAGGCTACGGCAAGCTCGGCGGCATGGAGCTCGGCTACGGTTCAGATCTCGACCTGGTGTTCCTGCACGACTCGCACGGCGAGCATCAGGAGACCAGCGGCGCGCGTCCCATCGACAACCAGCTGTTCTTCGTGCGGCTCGCGCAACGCATCGTGCACCTGCTGACCATGCACTCCGCCGCCGGCCGGCTCTACCAGGTCGACGTGCGCCTGCGTCCGAGCGGCAAGGGGGGCCTCCTGGTCACCAACATCGAGGCGTTTGCGGACTACCAGCGCCGGGAAGCGTGGACCTGGGAGCATCAGGCGCTGCTGCACGCCCGCGCGGTGGCCGGCTCGCCCGGGCTGTGCGCGCGTTTCGAGCGGGTGCGGCTCGAGGTGCTGTGCCAGCACGTGCGCCGTGACAGCCTGCGCGAGGAGGTGCGCAGCATGCGCGAGCGCATGCGCAAGGAGCTCTCCGCGGGCGATGCGCTGCGCTTCGACATCAAGCAGGACCCGGGCGGGATCGCCGACATCGAGTTCCTCGCTCAGTACTGGGCGCTGCTGTGGGCGCGCGAGTACCCGCCGGTGGCGATGTTCTCCGACACCATCCGCCAGCTGGAGTCGGTGGCTTCCGCGAACCTGGTGCCGCAGGCGAGCGTCGACCTGCTCACCCGGGCCTATCGCGAGTACCGCGCCGCTACCCATCTGCTGTCCCTCGAGGGCGCCGCGCCCAGCGCGCCGGCGGCGCACTTCCGCGACACACGTGCCGCCGTGATACGGCTGTGGAACGCGGCGATGGCCCCTTGAGGTGCGCGGCGCGCAGGTATAATCGGCACCGGCATCTTTTCCGGATCGCGGAAAGTCTCGCAATGGTCGCTGCGGCCAAACCGCTCATTCAACCCAACGCGCAGAACCAGTACCAGGTTGGCGCCGAGGATCTGCCGCTGAGCTGCCCGATGCCGCAGATGTACCTGTGGAACTCGCACCCGCGCGTGTATCTGCCGATCGAGGCGAGCGGCTGGGTGAAATGTCCCTACTGCGGCGCGGAGTACACGCTGCAGCGCTGAGGCGCTGCGCACAGCCTCGCCGCAGAGCGACCGAGGCGCGCGCCCGCGCCGCTCCCACTCACTCCCTGTCCGCCGCGTTGAGGTCGAGCGGCGGCGCCAGGTCGGCGCGCACCGGAGCCAGTTTGGCCGCCCGCAGCTGCGCATTGAGCGCCGGCAGGTCCGCCTGCAGCTGCTGCCAGCTGCCCAGCAGATCCGTGAGCGTCCGGTGTGCCGTGGCAGTCGCGCTCAGTTGCGCGGCGGTCGGGGCGGCGTCGCCGCGGTTGACTTCCGCATAGAGGGCCGCGATACGCTCCTGCAACGCCGGCAGGAGGATTTTTGGCTCGCCCTGCTCCGGCTTGTCGTCCTCCTTCTTGTCAGGCGAGCCTAACAGCTGCGCGAGTCGTGTCTCCCAGGCGTGCAGCGCATCAGCGGTGGCGCTCGAGGGCGCCAGGGCTTGCAGCTGCGCCTGCTCCGATCGGGCCGCGAGCAGCGCGCGCGAGCTCTCGCTGAGGAGTCCGGACAGCTCGGTGGCCGTGTGCAGCTGCTCGTCGTAGGCACCCGTGGGCAGGGCTACGCGCGGGTCGGCCTGCACTGTGAGCGGCGCTTCGAAATGGCGAGCCTCGACCGTGAGGCGAACCAGATAGTGTCCCGGTACGGCAACCGGGCCTTCCGGGCCCCGCGGGGTGGCATGGGGGACGGCGGAAATCGGGTAGCCGCGGGCGGTCGCGAGGGGCGCCGGGTAGTGCAGATCCCAGACCCAGCGGTGCATGCCGGCGGCGGCGGGCAGGACGCGCGCGGGTTTGAGCCAGTGCTGCGGGATCAGCTCGCGGGCCAGCTGCGCGGGGCTCGGATCGGGCGCGTCGTCGCTGCTGAAACGCCGCACCAGGGTGCCGCTGCCGTCGAGCACCTCGAGCAGCACCGGCCCCTTGGCAGCGTGCGGCAGATAGTACTCGAGCACCGCGCCGTCGGGAGGATTCGCGGCCGTGGGCTCATCCGGCTGAATGGGGGTGTCGGACCAGGTGCTGCGCCGCACGCGAGTCGCCGTGGCGGGACGGAACAAGGTCACCTCGTGCAGAGCGGCGGCGGGCAGCTGCCGCAGCCTGGAGATGTCATCCAGGATCCAGATTGAGCGGCCGTGGGTCGCCAGAACCAGATCGTTGTCGTGGACGATGAGATCGCGCATCGAAGTGTGCGGCAGATTCAGCTGCAGCGATTGCCACTGCTGCCCGTCGTCGAAGGAGATCCACACCGCGTTCTCGGTGGCGGCGTACAGCAGGCCGCGGCGCTGCGGATCCTCGCGCACCGCGTTCACCGGGGCCTTGGGGAGAGCACCGGACAGCGACTGCCAGCTCTTGCCGCCATCGACGGTGCGATAAATGTACGGATGCAGATCGTCGACGCGCAGGCGGCTCACCGAGACGTAGGCGGTGTTGACATCAAAGTGCGAGGCCTCGATCTGCGTGACCTTGCTCCAGGGCGCCAGCTCGGGTGGGGTGACGTTGCTCCAGTGCGCCCCAGCGTCCTGGGTCAGCCATACCAGGCCGTCATCCGTACCGGCCCACAGAGTGTCGATGTTGCGCGCCGAGAGTCCGAGGGCGTAGATCACGCCGCGTTGTTTCTCCGCCCCCGGTGGGTGCAGTGTGCCGACGCTCGCGGGCAGTGCGCCGGCTTCGCGCGTGAGGTCCGGGCTGATCGTCTGCCACGTCAGACCGCCGTCGCGGGTCTTGTACAGGTGGTTGGCCGCGTAGAACAGCGTGTGGGGATCGAGCGGCGAGAAGGCGAGCGGCTCGGTGCGATCGACCCGGGCGTCCGGGCCGCGCACCGGGATCGGTGTGACGTTCTGCACCTGCCCGGTCGAGACGTGGAACTTCGACACCTCGTTGCGCCCGGCGCCGTAGATGAGGTCCGGGTCGAGCGGATCGGGGGCGACGTAGCCGTACTCGATGGCCGCGACCGGGTGCCAGTCGTGCTCGGTGATCTCGCCGTCGTTGCCGCGGCTGGCGACGCACACCGAGCCGCTTTCCTGCTGACCGGCGCACACTCGATAGGGAAAGGTCGGTGTGATGCTGACGTGAAACAGCTGCGCGGTCGGCTGGTTGAGCCAGGAGCTCCAGCTCTGCCCGCCGTTCAGGGTCACGATCGCGCCCTGGTCGCTCACCAGCGCGATGATGCGGGGGTCTTTCGGGCTGATCCACAGGTTCTGGTAGTCATCCCCGCCCGGTGAGCCGCGCAGCGACAGCCAGGTCTTGCCGCCATCGCTCGACTTCACCGTCACCAGGCCGGTGGCGTAGACGACCTCGGGGTTGGTGGGGTCGACGCGCACCACCGGCAGATCGCCGCCGCCGATGCGCAGCGCCGGCCGCGGGTCCTGCGTGACCCGCGCCCAGTTCTCGCCGCCGTCGTCGGAGCGGAAGAACCCCAGCCCCTGGGCGGAGGAGTACTCCCCCGGCGCGGTGGTACCGACGGTCGCATACAGCCGCCGGGGCGCGCTCGGCGCAACAGCGATGTTGATCTGCGTCAGATCCTTGGGCAGTCCCGCCGTGAGCGGCTTCCAGGTGCTGCCGCCGTCGCTCGATTTGAACAGCCCCCCGCCGGTGCCCTGAAACTCGTTCTTGTCCTCCCAGGGGCCAAGGCGCGACTGCCACAGCGCGGCGTACACGGTCTGCGGCTCGGCGGGATCGATGGCCACCGCCGAGCCGCCGGTGTTCTCATCGCGGTACAGGACCCGCTCCCAGCTCGCCCCGCCGTCGAGCGAGCGATAGATGCCGCGCTCACTGCTCGGGCCGTAGGGGTGACCGAGTACCGCGGCGAACACGCGGTTGGGATCGCCCGGGTCGACTGCGAGCTCCGGGATCTGCTGGGCGTCGGTGAGGCCGCGATGCGACCAGCTCACCCCGCCGTCGCTGGAACGGTAGATGCCGTTGCCGACCGAGAGGTCCGGGCGTAGCAGACCCTCGCCGCTGCCCACGTAGAGGACGTTCGGATCCGAAGGCGCCACCGCGATCGCACCGATCGATTGCGTGGGCTCGGAATCGAAAATCGGCTGCCAGGTGCGTCCGGCGTCCTGCGTCTTCCACACCCCGCCGTTGACGGCACCGATGTAGAACACGTGCTCCTGGGCGGGCACCCCGGCGACCGCGCGGGTGCGACCGCCGCGCTGCGGCCCGATCATGCGCCAGGCGAGCTCGGCGTAAGCGCCCGGGGTCTTGTCCTCGGCGGCGCTCGCGCTACCGAGGATAAGCACAGCGGTGCAGCTCACCGTCGCGACGAACCGGCATCTGTGTGGCGGCATTGCGGCACCTCGGGTGGGACGGATTTTTCAAAGGCGCACGATACACCTAAGGTCGCGCCATCGAAATCGTGCGCGTTCAGCGGTACTGCCGGTACGACTTCTCTTCGATCAGGCGCGAGCCGAGTTGTATGTTGATGCGTTTCTTGATCACCGCGCGCTCGTCGTTGCACACGTACACCGCGCGCGCCAGCTCGATGAAATCCCGATCGAAGCTCTGTTTGGCCTCCTTGTCGCGGATGCGATCCTCGAGATCCCACAGCCGCTCGTTGACCTCCTGCAGCGCGCGCTCATCGGCTGCCACCTGCTGCGCCGCGCAGCCGCTGTCCCGCCAGGTCTGCTCGAGCAGCGCGAGTTCCAGCTTCACGTTGGCAAGCTTGACCGCATCGGGGATGCGCAGCTGCTTGATCCGCAGGATTGTGATCTTGTCCAGCAGCTCACCCGGAGAGACGGGAACCAGGATGTCTTTCATGCGCGTGATCCTAGCAACTCGTCGAGTTTCGCGGCGACCTGATCGAGGCTGATCAGGTCCATGACGCCCGGCTCCTCGATCTTGTGCTGCCATGGCAGCTCTGCGGACTCACAGCCGCGAAAGGCGCGCGCGGCCTCGGGGTACGCGTCGACGCACCAGCGGCCCGACAGATACGGGCCGCTGCGCGCCGGGTTGGTGGCCGCGTACAGCCCCACCACCGGGGTGCCCACCATGGTCGCCATGTGCACCGGACCCGAGTCCGGGCTCACCAGCACCCGCGCCCGCGACAGCAGCGCGAGCAGCTCCGGCAGCGTGTCTTTGCCGATCTGGTTGACGAGCCCGCTGCCGAAGGCCTGCTCGATCTCGGCGCCGGTGCGCCGCTCGAGCTCGCTCGGTCCGCCGGTGAGGATCACGCGCATGCCGTGGTGGCGAGCGGCATGCTGCGCGAGCGCTGCGTAGCGTGCGGCCCGCCAGTTGCGCAGCGCATGGCTCGAGCACGGATTGATGATCAGCGTCGGGCGGGCGTCCGGAATCAGCCGCTCGGCGTAGGCGCGCGCGGCCGCCGGCA
>DATKEZ010000032.1:0-11305 GCA_035511775.1 Steroidobacteraceae bacterium
TACGCGTTCTGCACCGAGCTGCCGCCACGCACCGCCTCGGTGGTGTGGGATCTCGCCTATCAATGGCAGGACGGCGAATGGATGCGGCGCCGCGCGCGCGCCAACGCGCTCGGCGCGCCCTGGTCGATCTATGAGCTGCACCCCGGCTCCTGGCGGCGCGTGCCCGAGCAGCACGATCGGTTCCTGAACTACCGCGAACTCGCGCACGCGCTCGGCGACTACGTGACGGAGCTCGGCTTCACTCACGTGGAGCTGCTGCCGGTGATGGAGCATCCGTTCTACGGCTCCTGGGGTTACCAGGTCACCGGCTACTTCGCCCCGAGCAGCCGCTACGGCACGCCGCAGGACTTCATGTACCTGGTCGACCACCTGCACCAGCGCGGCGTCGGCGTGATCCTCGATTGGGTGCCGTCGCACTTCCCCACCGACGAGCATGGGCTGGCGCGCTTCGATGGCACGCACCTGTACGAGCACGCCGATCCGCGCCAGGGATTCCATCCGGAGTGGAGCAGCTCCATTTTCAACTACGGCCGCGCCGAAGTGCGCAACTTCCTCGCCAGCAGCGCGCTGTTCTGGCTCGACACCTACCACATCGACGCGCTGCGCGTGGATGCCGTGGCCTCGATGCTGTATCTGGATTACGGGCGGCGCGCCGGCGAGTGGATCCCCAACTCCTTCGGCGGGCACGAGAATCTCGACGCGGTGGAGTTTATCAAGCAGCTCAATCTCGCCGCTTATCGCGATCATCCCGACACCCAGACCATCGCCGAGGAATCGACCGCCTGGCCGATGGTGTCGCGCCCGATCTACCTCGGCGGACTGGGCTTCGGTCTGAAGTGGAACATGGGCTGGATGCACGACACCCTCAAGTATTTCCAGCAGGACCCCGTGCACCGCAAGTATCACCACAGCCGCCTCACCTTCAGCATCTGGTACGCCTTCAGCGAGAACTTCGTGCTGCCGCTGTCGCACGACGAGGTGGTGCACGGCAAGGGCTCGCTCATCGGCAAGATGCCCGGCGACGAGTGGCAGCAGTTCGCCAGCCTGCGCCTGCTGTTCGGCTACATGTGGACCCACCCGGGCAAGAAGCTGTTGTTCATGGGAGGCGAATTCGGGCAGCGGCGCGAGTGGCAGCACGACGAGAGTCTCGAGTGGCACGTGCTGCAGTACCCCCTGCACGCCGGCGTGCAGCGCTGGGTGCGTGATCTGAACCACCTCTATCGCAGCACCCCGGCGCTGCACCAGCTGGACTTCTCCGAGGCCGGCTTCCGCTGGGTCGACTGCGACGATGCCGACGTCAGCATGATCTCGTTCCTGCGCCAGGGCACGGGGGACGAGCTGGCGCTGGTGGCGTGCAACTTCACGCCGGTGCCACGCCCGGCGTACCGCATCGGCGTGCCCCGTGGCGGCCGCTGGCGCGAGCGCCTCAACAGCGACGCTGCCGACTACGGCGGCAGCGGCCAGGGCAACCTCGGGGCACTGCAGGCCGAGGCGCTCGGCGCCCAGGGCTTCGATTACTCCCTGAACGTGCGGCTACCGCCGCTCGCGGTGGTGGTGCTGACGCCGGATTAGGCGGCGCATGAAGGCGCAGCGCAGACAACGCTCCGGCGGGGATCCGCTGTGGTTCAAGGACGCCGTCATCTACGAAGTGCATGTGCGCGCATTCTTCGACGGCAACGATGACGGCTGCGGAGATTTTGCCGGCCTCACGCGCAAGCTCGAGTACATCCAGGATCTGGGCGTCAACACCGTATGGTTGTTGCCGTTCTACCCCTCTCCCGGACGCGATGATGGTTATGACATCGCCGACTACCGCAACGTCCATCCGCGCTACGGCACGCGCGCCGAGTTCCGCGCCTTCGTGCGCGAGGCGCATCGGCGCAACCTGCGGGTCATCACCGAACTGGTCCTCAATCACACCTCCGACGCGCATCCCTGGTTCCAGGCGGCGCGCCGCGCCGCACCCGGATCGCTCAAGAGGAACTACTACGTCTGGAGCGACACCCCGGAGCGTTATGCCGGTACCCGCATCATCTTCCGCGACACCGAGACGTCCAACTGGGCCTGGGACCCGCAGGCGCAGGCGTACTACTGGCACCGCTTCTTCAGCCACCAGCCGGATCTGAACTTCGACAACCCGCACGTGCTGCGGGCGATGCTGCGCATCATGGACTTCTGGCTGCGCCTCGGCGTGGACGGCTTCCGGCTCGATGCGGTGCCGTACCTGGTGGAACGGCCCGGCACCAGCAACGAGAACCTGCGCGAGACCCACGAAATCGTGAAGATCATCCGCCGCGCGGTCGCCGACAGATACCCGGATCGCATGCTGCTGGCGGAGGCCAATCAGTGGCCCGAGGACGTGCGCGACTATTTCGGCGACGGCCTGGACGAGTGCCAGATGGCCTATCACTTCCCGCTGATGCCGCGCATGTACATGGCCATTGCGCAGGAGGATCGGCACCCGATCGTGGAGATCATGGAGCAGACCCCCGACATCCCCGATACCTGTCAGTGGGCGATCTTCCTGCGCAATCACGACGAGCTGACTCTCGAGATGGTCACCAGCCGCGAGCGCGACTACATGTACCAGTCGTACGCCGCCGATCCGCGCGCGCGCCTCAACCTGGGGATCCGGCGGCGGCTGGCGCCGCTGCTGGACAATGACTTCGAGCGCATCAGGCTCATGAACAGCCTGCTGCTGTCGATGCCCGGCTCGCCGATCATCTACTACGGCGATGAGATCGGCATGGGCGACAACGTGTTTCTGGGCGACCGTAACGGCCTGCGTACGCCGATGCAGTGGAGTCCGGATCGCAACGCGGGCTTTTCGCGCGCCGACCCGCAGCAGCTGTACCTGCCGCCGATCATGGATCCGGTGTACGGCTATCAGGCGGTGAACGTCGAAGCCCAGACACGCGACCGCTCCTCGCTCCTCAACTGGATGAGACGCCTGCTGCAGGTGCGCAGCGGTTCACAGGCCTTCGGCCGCGGCACGCTGCGCTTCATCCGCCCCGGTAACCGCCACGTGCTGGTGTACCTGCGCCAGTACGGGGCTGACACCATCCTGTGCGTGGCGAACCTGTCGCGCTCCGCGCAGCCGGTCGAGCTCGACCTTGCGCAGCACAAGGGCGCCGTGCCGATCGAGCTGCTCGGGCGGGCGCCGTTTCCGCCGATCGGCGATGCGCCTTACCTGCTCACGCTGCCCGGCTATGCGTTTTTCTGGTTTCGCCTCAGCCGCGAGGCCGAGGCGCCGCCGTGGCACGGGGAGCGCGTGGCGCGCGAGGACCTGCCGGTGATGGTGCTGGTGCAGGGATGGAGCAGCTTCTTTCCGGAGCGCGTGGCGCCGTGGCGGCAGGCGCTCGCCAGCGGGCTGCGGGCGCAGCTCGAGGGGCGCGTCGTGCCCGGATTTCTCGCCACCCAGCGTTGGGCCGCAGCCGCCGGCCTGGCGCTGGCCGAACCCGCGGCGGCGCGCGCCGCGGACTTGAGCGGCGCGAGGCTGGCGGACTGCGTCACGCCGCAGCTGGATCTGGACCGCTGGATGCTCGCGATCTTCGAGGTTGCCGGTGGGGTGTTGTCGGGCCAGTACTTTGCGCCGCTGGCGATCGCCTTCGAGGACAGCGACGAGGCGCGCTGGCGCAAGCTCCAGAGCGCCGCCCTGGCGCGCGTGCGCCAACAGGCGGCGGTGGGCGTGCTGGCAGACGCCGGCGCGGACGAGGACTTCTGTCGCAGCCTCGTCGAGGCCATCGCAGCATCGCAGGTGTGGCCGACCCAGCACGGACAGGTGCGCTGCCACCCGACCAGCGCCTTTGCCGCACTGCGCGGCACCCAGGGCGCAGATCCCGCGGTCGCCCCGGCGGGCGCACAGGGCGGCAACACCACCGTCAGGGTCGGGGAGACGTTGTTCCTGAAGATCTGCCGCAAACTGCAGCCGGGCATCAATCCCGGCGTGGAAATCGGCCGCTATCTCACCGAAGTGGCGCACTTTCCCAACAGCGTGCCGCTGGCGGGCTTCATCGAGTATCGGCGCGCCGACGGCACCATCTGCACGCTCGCGCTGCTGCAGGCGTTCGTCACCAACCAGGGCGACGGCTGGGATTACACCGTCAATCACCTGGTGCGTTTCCTCGAGGAGCGCGTGACGCCGCCGGCGGATGCGCATGGACTGCATCTGGCCCTCATGAAGACCCTCGCCACGCGCACCGCGCAGCTGCACGGGGCACTCGCGGCCGCGAGCTCCGACCCGGCCTTCGCGCCCGAGCCGATCAGCGCCGAGGATCTGAGCGCCTGGCGACGCGCCACGCGCGCGGCCGCCACCGCCACGCTGCAGATGTTGATCGAGCACGCCACAGCCCTGCCAGCCGCAGCGGCTTCGCACGCGGCTACCGTGCTCGGGCAGCGCGCAGCCCTGCTGCGCAGCATCGGCGCCGCCAGCCGCACCGCCCCGCGCGGCATCAGGACACGCTGCCACGGCGACTACCATCTGGGCCAGGTGCTGCTGAAGCGCAACGATTTCATCATCACCGATTTCGAAGGCGCTCCCGGTCAGAGCGTCGCCGAGCGGCGCGGCAAACACTGCCCGCTGACGGACGTCGCCGGCATGCTGCGCTCGTTTGCATATGCGCGTCACATGGCGTTACAACAATGTTCGCTGCTGTCCGCGCACGAGCGCGGCAAATGGGAGCCGCAGCTCGAGGAGTGGGAGCAGCAGGCGCGCCGCGTGTTTCTCGCCAGCTACGACGAGAGCGCGTGCGCGAGCGGCCTGTACGCATCGTTCGAGGAGATGGCACCGCTGCTGCGCCTGTTCGAGCTCGACACGGCCCTCGCCGATCTGCGTCATGAGCTGGTCCACCGGGTGGAATGGGCCGAGGTGCCGCTGCGCAGGCTCGCCGCCCTCGCGCGCTGACGGCGAGGCCCCATGCAGCCGCAGATCCGGCGCCAGCACCACATGCCGTTCGGGGCGCAGCTCACCGCCGCCGCAGCGGTGCGTTTTCGGCTGTGGGCGCCGGCAGCGCGGCAGGTCGACCTGATGCTCTATGACACCGGCGGCACGCAGGCGCTGGCGATGCGCGCGCTCCCCGGCGGCTGGTTCGAGCTCGAGACCGGCGCGGCCCGCGCCGGCAGCCTGTACCGCTTTCGGCTCGATGGCCTGCGCGAGGTCGCCGATCCCGCCTCGCGCCGCAATCCTCAAGGCGTGCACGGGCCGAGCGAGGTCATCGATCCGTGCGCCTTCGCCTGGGATGACGAGGACTGGCGCGCCCCGCCCTGGCCCGCGGCGGTCATCTACGAGTTGCATGTTGGCACCTTCAGTCCCGAGGGTACCTTTGCGGGGGCGGCGGCACGGCTCGAGCACCTCGCGCGCCTCGGTGTCACGGCCGTCGAGCTCATGCCGGTGGCGGCGTTCGCGGGCACTCGCGGCTGGGGCTACGACGGCGTGCTGCCCTACGCCCCGCAGGGCTCGTACGGTACGCCGCAGCAGCTGAAGGCGCTGATCGCGGCCGCGCATCGCTGTGGCCTCGCGATGCTGCTCGACGTGGTCTACAACCACTTCGGCCCCGAAGGCAATTACCTGCACTGGTACGCGCCGCAGTTCTTCAACGAGCGGCACGTCACCCCCTGGGGTCCGGCGATCAACTTTGACGGACCGGACAGTGCGCCGGTGCGTCAGTTCTTCATCCACAACGCGCTCTACTGGCTCGAGGAGTACCACTTCGACGGACTGCGTCTGGATGCGATTCACGCCGTTCACGACGCGAGCGAACCGCACATCGTCACCGAGATCGCCCGCGCGGCGCGCGCGGCCGAAGGGCGCAGCCGCACGATCTACCTCACCCTGGAGAACCTCGACAACGCCGTGCGCTTTCTGGGTGCCGCGGGGGCTGCCGCGACCTGCGACGCGCAATGGAACGACGACGCGCACCACTGCCTGCATGTCCTGCTGAGCGGCGAATCGGGCACTTACTACGCGGACTACGCGCGCCAGCCCCACGCCCTGCTGTGCCGGAGCCTGGCGGAGGGCTTCGCCTACCAGGGCGAGCCCTCGGGCTACCTGGGCAGGCCGCGTGGCGCAAGCAGCCGGCATCTGCCGCCCAGCGCCTTCGTCAACTTCCTGCAGAACCACGACCAGATCGGCAATCGAGCCCGCGGCGAGCGGCTCACCGCCCTGGTGCCCGATGAGGCGGCGCTGCGCGCCGCGGCCGCGGTGCTGCTGCTCGCGCCCGCGCCACCGCTGCTGTTCATGGGCGAGGAGTGGGCGGCCACCGAGCCCTTTCCGTGGTTCTGCGACTTCGAGCCGCCCCTCGCGGCACGCGTGTTTGCGCATCGCCGCGGCGAGTTCCCGGGCAGCGCGGATCCGGCGGCGGCGGCGACCTATGCGTCCGCGCGCCTCGACTGGCGGCGCCTGGAGGAGCCGTGGCACGCGCGCGCGCTGCAATACCACCGGCAGTTGCTCTCGATCCGGCGCCGCGAGATCGCGCCGCTGATTGCGCGGCTGCGCGCGGGGAGTTGCACCGCGGCCGAAGACGGTGCGGCCTTCGCGGTGGAGTGGGCGGCGGGCGAGCAGGTGCTGCGCCTGTGCGCCAATCTCAGCGCGACCGCAGCGCCGCTCGTGGGCAGCGCCGCGGGCCGCGTGATCTTCGCAACCCAGGACGCCGGGGCCGCGCTCGCCGGGCGGCAACTCGCGCCCTGGAGCGTCCTGTGGCTGCTGGAGCACGGGCGTGAATCGCGCTGAGCGGCGTCGCCCGGCCCGGCGCCGCGCCGACGCAGCCGACGCAGCCGACGCAGCCGAGCTGGTGATTCCGCGCGCCACCTATCGGGTGCAGCTCAACGCCGGCTTCACGTTCCGCGACGCGACGGCGATCGTTCCGTATCTCGCGGCGCTCGGCATCAGCCACGTGTACTGCTCGCCGTATTTCCGCGCCCGCGCCGGCAGCACGCACGGCTACGACGTGGTGGACCACAACTCCTTCAACCCGCAGATCGGTGAGCGCGATGATTTCGAGCTGTTCGTGGCGGCATTGCGCGCGCACGGCATGGGTCACATCCTCGACATCGTGCCGAATCACGTCGGCATCCTGGGGGCCGACAACGCCTGGTGGATGGACGTGCTGGAGAACGGCGAGGCCTCCAGGTACGCGGCGTTCTTCGACATCGACTGGGCGCCGTCCAATCCGGACCGCGCCCACAAGGTGCTGGTGCCGGTGCTTGCAGGTCCCTACGGCACGGTGCTCGAGCGCGGCGAGCTCGAGCTGCGCTTCGAGCCGCACGCGGGCTCCTTCGCCGTGTATTACCAGTCGCATCGCCTGCCGCTCGATCCGCGCACCTACCCGCGGATCCTCGATCGCGTGGCGGCGCTGGTCTCCAACACCGAGCTGGAGAACATCAGGCGCGCGCTGGCAGCGCTCCCCGACCGCCAGGCGCTCACGCCCGAACAGGTGGCGGAGCGCAGCCGCGAGAAGCAGCGCCACCAGCAGCGGCTCGCGGCGCTGACGGCCGGCAACCCGGAGGTCGCCGCCGCGATCGAGGCGGCGGTGCGCAGCTTCGGCGGCACGCCGGCGGAGCCGGCGAGCTTCGATGCGCTGCACGAGCTGCTCGAGCTGCAGGCCTATCACCTCGCCTACTGGCGCGTCGCGGCCGAGGACATCAACTACCGGCGGTTCTTCGATGTCAACGATCTGGCGGCGTTGCGGGTCGACAACGAAGCGGTGTTCGAAGTCACGCACCGCCTGGTGCTGCAGCTGATCGCCGCCGGCATGATCGACGGCCTGCGCATCGATCACGCGGACGGGCTGTACGACCCGGCCGGGTATGTTCGCCGCCTGCAGGAGCGCATCGCCGCGCTCACCGGCCGGCGCGGTGCGCGGGCGCTGTACCTGGTGGTCGAGAAGATCAGCGCCTCATTCGAGCACCTGCCGTCGGACTGGCCGGTGCACGGGGAGACCGGTTACCACTTCGCCAACGTCGTCAACCGCATGCTGGTGGACTCCGCCACCCGCGCGCGCATGGACCGCGTGTACCGCGCAGTGATCGACGAGCCACTCGAGTGGCGGGACGTGGCGTACGAGTGCCAGCAGCTGGTGCTGCGCCGCTCGCTCGCCTCGGAGCTGAACGTCGCCACCAACCAGCTGGCGCGGATCGCGCGCGCCGACCGGCGCACGCGCGACTTCACTTACAACGGCCTGCGCACCGCGCTCGCGGAAGTCATCGCCTGCTTTCCGGTCTATCGCACCTACGTGGCGGCCACGGTGGCCGACAGCGACCGGCGCTACATCGAATGGGCCATCGCCACCGCCCGGCGGCGCCGCGCCGCGAACGAGGCGTCGGTGTTCGATTTCGTGCGTGCGGCGCTGCTGCTGGAGCTGCCGGCGCCGACCGATGAGCTGCGGGGCCGCATACGTGCCTTCGCCATGAAGTTCCAGCAGATCACCGCGCCGATCACCGCCAAGGGAATCGAGGACACCGCGCTGTATCGCTTCAACCGACTGCTGTCGCTCAACGAGGTCGGCGGTGAGCCCGGCAATTACGGCGGCGGCGTGCGCGCGTTTCACGCGGACGCGGAGTACCGCGTCCGCCATTGGCCACACGAGATGCTCGCCACCTCCACCCACGACACCAAGCGCTCCGAGGACGTGCGCGCGCGCCTCAGCGTGCTCTCGGAAATGAGCACGCCGTGGCGCGACGCCGTGCGCCGCTGGAGCCGCATCAACCGCTCGCGCAAGCGCGAGGTCGAGGGACGGCAGGCACCCTCGCGCAACGACGAATACCACTTCTACCAGACCCTGGTGGGCACCTGGCCGCTCACCGAACCGGGCCCGGGGGGCGCCGCCGCCTATCGAGAGCGCATCGAGGCCTACATGATCAAGGCGGCGCGCGAGGCGAAGCTGCGCACCAGCTGGACCGAAACGGACGCGCCCTACGAGGAGGCGCTGCTGCAGTTCGTGCGCAGCGCGCTGGAGCCGCGCGACAACAACCTGTTTCTAGCCGACTTCGTCGAGTTCCAGCGGCCCGTCGCGCGCTTCGGCCTGCTGAATGCCCTGTCACAGACGCTGTGCAAGCTGACCGCGCCGGGGGTGCCCGACATCTATCAGGGGAACGAGATCTGGGATTTCTCGCTGGTCGATCCCGACAATCGGCGCGCGGTTGATTATCGCCGCCGCCGCGCCCTGTTGGCCGAGCTGCAGCATGCCGATCCCGGCACCGCCCCGCGCGCGCTCGCGCAGCGCATGGAGGACGGGCGAGCCAAGCTGCTGCTCACCTGGAAGACCCTGCAGCTGCGGCGCGCGCACCCGCAACTGTTTCGCGACGGCGACTACCGGCGCCTGCGCGTGCGGGGAGTGCGGGCGCAGCATGTGTGCGCCTTCGCGCGCCGCTTGCGGCAGCAGTCCCTCGTGGTCATTGCGCCGCGCCTCTACCGGCGCCTGCTCGGGGACGAAGGTGGGCTGCCCCTCGGGCAGGCCGTATGGGGCGAAACCCTGATCGAGCTGCCGCGCGAGGAGCGCGCGCGCGAGTTGTTCCGCAATATCCTCGACGGCGCGCAGCTGCCGCCGGTGCGTCAGGGCGAGAGCGTGGGCGTGCTGGCCGCACACGCCCTGGCCGAGTTCCCGGTGGCACTGCTCACCTGCGGCTGCGACTAGCTCAGGACCGAGGGCTAGCGGTAGCCGCGGGCCTGCAGGGTGAACAGCTGCGCGTAGCGCCCGTTCAGTTGCATCAGCTCCTCGTGGCTGCCGCGCTCGATGATGCGGCCCTGATTGAGCACGGCGATC
This sequence comes from Steroidobacteraceae bacterium, assembly GCA_035511775.1. GTDB lineage: Bacteria > Pseudomonadota > Gammaproteobacteria > Steroidobacterales > Steroidobacteraceae > 13-2-20CM-66-19. Next base: position 9,759 of record DATKEZ010000032.1, read on the forward strand.
TGATCGGCCATGCGCACGGTCGAGAAGCGGTGCGAGATGAGGATGGTGATGCGCTCGCGCGCCAGCTGGCGGAAATGCTCGAAAACTTCCGCCTCCGCCTGTGCGTCCATGGCCGCCGTCGGTTCGTCCAGCACCAGGATGTCCGCCCGGATGCGCATGAAGGCGCGTGACAGCGCGATCTTCTGCCACTGGCCGCCGGAGAGCTCGCGCCCGTCGCGGAACCACTTGCCGAGCTGGGTGTGATAGCCCGAGGGCAGGGTCTCGATGAACTCGCTCGCCCGCCCCTTGTCAGCCGCCGTGCGCCAGCGCGCTTCGTCCTCGAAATACCGCTCATCGCCGGCGCCGACGTTTTCACCGACCAGCATCTGATAGCGGGCAAAGTCCTGGAAGATGACACCGATGCGCTCGCGCAGCGCGCCCTCATCCCACTGCGCCAGATCCTGCCCGTCGAGCAGGATCCTGCCCGCAGTGGGTGCGTACAGGCGGGTCAGCAGCTTGATCAGGGTGGTTTTGCCTGAGCCGTTCTCGCCCACCAGGGCGAGACTGGTGCCCGGGGTCAGGTGCAGCGTGACGTGCTCCAGGGCCGGCTCCTCGGCTCCCGGATAGCTGAAACTCACATCCTCGAAGCGCACGCCATCCTCCGGATGCGGACCGCGCACCACGGTGCCGGCCGGCTGCGGCACGTGGGTTTCCAGGTACTCGTAGAGCGTCGACAGGTACAGGTTGTCCTCATACATGCCACCGACCGCCGCCAGCATGGCGGACACGGCCGCCTGCCCCTGGCGAAACAGCGCGATATACATGGTCATCTGGCCGAGTGTGATGAGGCGCCTCACGGCGGTGACCGCGATCCAGGCGTAGGCGCCGTAGAGCGCCGCGGTGGCGATGAGTCCGAGCGCAAAGCCCCAGGCATCGCGCCGCATGGTGAGCGCGCGATCCTCCCGGTACAGTCGCCGAAAAATGTCGCGGTAGCGCTCGAGCAGGCGGGGACCCAAGCCGTAGAGCTTGACCTCCTTGGCGTGATCCTCGCGGGCGATCACGGTCTCAAGGTAGATCTGCATGCGCGTCTCGGGCGAGCGCCAGCGGAACAGGCGGAACGCATCGCCGGAGAACTTCGCTTCCGCGACGAACGCCGGCAGGCCCGCCAGCAGCAACACCGCGACCGCCCAGGGCGAGAAGCGCGCCAGCAGCACGCCGTAACTCACCAGCGAGATGCCGTTCTGCACCAGCCCGAAAGTGCGCGTGACCAGACTCAGCGGGCGGGTGGATGCCTCACGGCGCGCGCGCGTGAGCTTGTCGTAGAATTCCGAGTCCTCGAAGTGCTGCAGCTCGAGTGTGAGCGCCTTCTCGAGGATCATCACGTTGACACGCTGCCCGAGCTGCGCCCGCAACAGTGACTGGCACAGCGACAGCCCGCGCTGCGCCGCGGCGATCGCCGCCACCAGTATCCCTTCGAGGATCACCAGCTGCACGACACGGGTTGCCGTGCCGCCGTCGCTGCGGATGGCGGCCACGACCGCATCGACGATGAGGGAGCCGACGTAGGC
>DATKEZ010000033.1:0-1039 GCA_035511775.1 Steroidobacteraceae bacterium
GATCGTCGAGCTGCGGGCGCGCTTCGACGAGGAAGCGAACATCGAGCTTTCCAACCGCCTGCAGGAGGCAGGCGCGCACGTCATGTACGGCGTGGTGGGCTACAAGACCCACGCCAAGCTGCTGCTGGTCGTGCGCCGCGAGCAGGGCGGCATCCGCCGCTACTGCCATCTCGGCACCGGCAACTACCATCCGCGCACCGCGCGCCAGTACACCGACTACGGGCTCTTGACCTGCGACGACGAGATCGGCCAGGACGTGCACGAGCTGTTCCTGCAGCTGACGAGCCTCACCCAGACCCCGAAGCTCAACCGCCTGACGCAGTCCCCGTTCGGCATGCACGAGATGGTGCTCGGCAAGATCGCGCGCGAGACCGAGCACGCCCGCGCCGGCCGCCCGGCGCGCATTACGGCCAAGATGAACGCGCTCGTGGATCCGCAGTCCATCGAGGCGCTGTACCGCGCCTCCTGCGCCGGCGTGAAGATCGATCTCATCGTGCGCGGCGTGTGCGCGCTGCGCCCGGGCGTGCCCGGAGTATCGGAGAACATCAGCGTGCGCTCGATCGTCGGGCGCTTCCTCGAGCACGCGCGCGTGTTCTATTACGAGAATGGCGGGGAGCCCGAGTTGTTCTGCGCGAGCGCCGACTGGATGGAGCGCAACTTCTTCCGCCGCGTGGAGGTTGCCTTCCCGATCCGCCGCGAGGCCCAGGAGGAGCGCATCCAGCGCGACCTCAACGTCTGTCTGAGCGACAACTGCCAGGCGTGGCAGCTGCGGCCCGACGGCAGCTACGAGCGCATCAGGCGCGGCGAAGCCAAGGCGGTCAACGCCCAGACGGAGCTGCTGACGGCGTACGCGGCCGGCCCGGGCGCGACGATCTGAACCGATCGCTGACGGACTGGGTCAATCAGCTGCCGAACACCCGCAACCGGTAGCCGCCGGCACGCAGGTAATCGACTTCCTGCTGCAGATCCGCCGAAGTCAGCGGATGGTCCTTGAGCCAGCGCGCCGGGAAACGCACCTCGAGTGAGCGTGGCGTCGCCG
>DATKEZ010000034.1:0-8717 GCA_035511775.1 Steroidobacteraceae bacterium
TCTGCGCAATCCCAACGGCAGCTGCCAGGCGATCGCCCAGTACATCAAGGTCGGAGGAAAAGACGTGATCACCGGCACGGTGGAGGTGATCCGCGATCTGCCCAACAATTTCGGTATCGCCGCCTTCTTCGACTACGGCAACGCCTTCGACAGCTTCGCACAGCTCGCGCGCAAGTGCTCGCCGGCGGCCGCCCAGCAGCAGGTGTGTACCTCGCTGCAGTATTCGGTCGGGATCGGCCTGCGGGTGCGCCTGCCGGTCATGACGCTCGGGGTGGACATCGCCGAACCCCTCTCCGAGCAGTGCTCGCCCGCAACCCAGAGCTCCCCGGCAAGCTGCCGGCGCCCGGGCCCGCGCCTGCACATCAACTTCTCGCCGAAGCTGTAGCGATGTTCAGCGTGCGCCGCCTGCTGCTCGTCTTCGCCTGCGTGGCAGTCGTCGCGGCCATCGTGGCGCCGGCGGCACTCATCTGGTCGGCGCTCTACACCACCAGCGGGCTGCAATTCGCCATCCGGCACGTGCCGCACCGCTTCGCCGGCGTGCAGCTCGACATCGTCGGCGCCAGCGGCACCATCGCCGACGGCCTCACCGTCGAGCGCGTGGAGATCGACCACGATCTGGTGCACCTGAAGTTCGAGGGCATCGAGGGCCGCGTCGCCCTCATGCCGCTGCTGCTGCAGACCATCCGCGCAACCCACACGTCGGTGCGCAGCGCACTCATCGAGGTGAAGCGCCGCACCCGGCCGAGTACCCCGGGGGCGCCGGCGTTCCTGCCACGCTGGCTGATCATCAGCGCGGAAGCGGCGCAGGTGGGGAGCCTGTTGGTCACCGTTCCCAACGGCTTTCGGCTCAGCGCCACCGACATCAGCAGCGCGGGGGTCATCCGTCACCGCGTCATCCGCTTCTTTCAGGTCGAAGGCCTGCTGGGAGGGGCGCGCGTCAGCGCCACCGGCGAGCTGCGCGCCACCGATCCGCTCGGCATGGAGGTCAACGCCCACCTGGACTGGATTCCGGCCGGGCAGCCGCACTGGATCGTCGCCGGCACGGCCCACGGGGATCTCAGCGCCCTCAACATCATCGCGCAGGCGGAGAGTCCCTTTCGTGCCAGGTTCATCGGACGCGGCCTCGATCTCACCGACCGCTGGCACTGGCTGGGTGAGGCGCTGGTGCAGGATTTCGATCTGCGCGCCTGGGGCGTGCGCGCTCCGTTCGGCAGCATCACCGCTCGCCTCGCCGTTTCCGGCGACGACACCGGCTTCAGCGCGCACGGACAGGTCAATCCCACCGGACTGCGCGCCGGGGTGTTCGAGGCGCAGTTCTCCGGCAGCTACGCCCATCGCGTGCTGACCGCCAGACACATGGAGCTGCGCCACCCGGGCTCAGGGGCCGTGGCGCGCGGCGCCGGTACCATCGGCATCGACGGACCGCGACTTGATCTCACCGGCAGCGTGAGCGACCTGCGCTGGCCGCTCGTGGGCCGTGACCCGGCGCTGCGCAGCGCCTCCGGAACCTTCACGCTCGAGGGCGTGCTGCCGTATCGCGTGCGGGCGAGCGGCAGCGCGCGCGCCGGCGAGCTGCCGCTGATACCGGCGGACGTGAGCGGGACACTCGGTAAGGACAGCTTCGCGTTCGAGAGTGCGGAGCTCGACCTGTTCGGCGGTCACGCGAGCGTGAGCGGCCAGGTGGTGTGGTCGCCGCTCGACAGCTGGTCGGTCCAGGGTCACGCGAGCGGCATCAACCCGGGTGCGCTGCGCGCGGATCTGCCCGGCAGCGTCAGCTTCATGCTCGCGGCCTCGGGGCGCGGCTTTGACACCGCAGGTGATCTCAGCGCCTCGTTCAGCAACTTGAGCGGCAAGCTGCGCGGCGTGGCGGCGAGCGGCTCCGGCAGCGTGACACGCGCGGGAAACACCTGGGGCTTCAGTGCGGTGCGCGTCGGGTTGGGATCCGCACGCGTCGCGCTGGACGGCCACATCAACGAGCGCATGGATCTGCGCTTTGCCGTCTCCGCGCAGGACCTGAGCCTGCTGGCGCCCGGCACCCGCGGTGAGCTCAAGGCCTCCGGGACGCTGGGCGGCACGTTCGCCGATCCCGTGATCGTCGCCACGGCGCACGGCGGGGACCTCGATTACCAGGGCATCAAGCTCGAGAGCATCGACGCGGACGTGAACTTCAATCCCGGCGCCGCCGGGCAGGAGTCGAAAATCGACGCGCGTCTGCGCAAGCTGAGCTACCGCAACCGCACGCTCGAGAGCGTCGCACTGACTCTCAGCGGTCCGCCGGCTGCCTACCAGGTGCACCTCGCGCTCGCCGCCAGTGGTCTCAGCGCGAGCGCCGAGGCGCGCGGAGCCTACGCGCACGGCACCTTCGCGGGCGAGCTCAACGCGCTCACCGTCAGCGGCAACGAATCGCTGCACCTCTCGCTCGAGCGCCCGGCGGCCTTCAGCGCGGCACCTGATCAGCTGCGGCTGGAATGGCTGTGCCTGGTGGGCACGCCCGGCAGCGTATGCGCGGATGGGGAGTGGAGCGCGGCGGCGTGGTCCGCGACCCTCACGACGAACCACTTGCCGCTCAACACGCTCACCGCCGGCATGACGCCGGCGGTGGAATATCTGGGCACCGTCAGCGCACTCGCGCGCCTGTCCGGCGGCGCGGACACCCCGCTCGTGGGCACGCTGCGGGCCGAGCTGACCGATGCCGAGCTCGCCCACAAGCTCGCAAGCCACCGGATCGAGCACACCCGCATCGGCTCCGGCACGGTGACACTGGACGCGACCCCGGCGCTGGTCAGTGCCCAGGCCGATCTCGGCGACGGGGAGGTCGGCACCCTGCACGGCCGGCTCGAGGCACGACGCACCACCGCGCAGGGGCAAGCGCTGGCGCGGGGAACAGCGCAAGTAGCAACGCTGGCGCATTGGCAGGACATGCCGCTCAGCGGCGAGCTGCATGCGCAAACGGCCGAGCTCGGCCTCGTGTCGCTGTACGAGCCGGACATCGACCGCGCCGCCGGCCACTTCAGCGCGGATGTCCAGCTGGCCGGCACCGCCGGGATGCCGCGGCTTTCCGGGGCGGTCAAGGTGCGCGACGGCGAGATCGATGTCTACCAGGTGAACCTCGCCGTGCGCCAGCTGCAGCTGGATGCCCGCGTGAGCGAGGCGGGACTGGATTTCCAGGGCGGTGCGCACGCCGGCGCGGGCAGCGTCACGGCCGACGGGCACCTGGAGTGGCGCCAGCTGCTGCCGTACGGGAAGCTTCATCTGCAGGGGACCAACCTGCGGGTCGCGGACGTTCCGGAGGCGCAGATCGACGCCTCCCCCGATCTGGACTTCAACGTCAGCGGGCGCAGGATCGAGGTGACCGGCAAGGTCGCGGTGCCGTACGCGAAGATCCAGCCCAAGGACTTCGCCGGCGCCGTGCGGGCCTCACCGGATGAAGTGATCGTCGGCAGTGAGGAAGAGGATCCGACCAAGCGCCTGGAGGTGGTGAGCACCATCACGCTCAGCCTCGGCGAGCACGTGAACATCGACACCTCGGGGCTCACCGGCCGGCTCACCGGCAGCATCACCATCCGCAGCGGCTACGATGCCATTACGCGCGCCACCGGGGAGCTGTCGGTGGCCGAGGGCAAGTACACCGCCTATGCGCGCAAACTCGACATCCAGCACGGCCGGCTGATCTTCACCGGCGGCCCGATCGATAATCCGGGCATCGACCTGCGCGCCATCAAGGAATTCCCCGACGTCAAGGCCGGCGTCAACGTCCGCGGGACGCTGCTGCAGCCGCACATGACGTTCTTCTCCGATCCGCCGCTGCCGCAGTCACAGGTGGTGTCGCTGATCCTCGCCGGCGGCTCGCTCGAGTCGGCGCAGAACCGCACCACCGGCAACAGCGGCGCGGGCACTGCGGCGCTGGCGCAGGGCGGCGCGATCCTCGCGCAGCAGCTCGGCTCGCGCGTCGGGATAGAGGACGTGAGTCTCGAGTCCGACATCACCAACGAGACTTCACTGGTGCTCGGCCGCTACCTGTCGCCGCGCCTGTACGTGAGTTACGGCATCAGCCTCACCCAGCAGCTCAACACGCTCAAGCTGCGCTACACCCTCGGCGATCACTGGACCGTCAGGACCGAGGTGGGCCAGGCGCGCGGCGCCGACCTGGTGTACTCCATAGAGAAGTAGCGGCGCCGGCGGGCATCAGCCGCCGCGGGCCCTTGACACATGTGCATGAAAATGCACAATATGCGCATGTTTATGCGCATAGGCACACAGCGATGCTGAGCGACGCCCACCAGCTGGAGCGGCGCGGCGCCATCGTGCGCATCCTGCGCGAGGGCCTGGTCCGCAAGCAGACCGATCTGGTGCGCCTGCTGAAGAAGCACGGTCACGGCGCAACCCAGTCTTCCATCAGCCGCGACCTGCGCGATCTGGGGGTGCTCAAGGCGAGCGGCCGCTACGTGCTGCCGCCGGATGAGCTCACGCGCGCCAACGGCGACTTCGGCACCCTGGCGCAGTTCGTGCGCCAGCTGCGGCGCGCCGGCCCCTCGATCACCGTGCTGCGCACCACCATCGGCGCCGCGCAGAGCGTCGCCGTGGCGATCGACAAGGCCGAGTGGCCGGAAGTGGCCGGGACCCTCTCGGGCGACGACACCATATTCATCGCCACCGCCAACGCGCGTGCGCAGCAGGAGCTCATCAGCCGCCTGCGCGCGCTGTTCCGGGTCTGATCATGTCCAACACCGCCGCCGGCACCGGCCCCACGCCCATCGTCCTCGCCTACTCCGGAGGCCTCGACACCTCGTTTCTGGTGCCGTGGCTCATCGAGCACGAGCGCCGTCCGCTGATCACGGTCACCGTCGACACCGGCGGCATCGACCGGGAAGCCGCGCGCGCCCTCGCCGAGGGCGCCCGCGCGCTCGGCGCGGTGGCGCACCACCAGGTGGAGGCGCGCGCGGACTACTTCGAGCAGGTGCTGCGCTTCCTCATCATGGGCAACGTGCGGCGCGGGCAGCTCTACCCGCTGTGCGTGGGCGCGGAGCGCGTCATGCAGGCGCAGACCATCGCGCGCCTGGCGCGCAAGCTCGGCTCGGACACCGTCGCCCACGGCTGCACCGCGGCCGGGAACGATCAGGTGCGCTTCGAGGTGGCGCTGCGCACCCTCGCCCCGGATCTGAAGGTGCTGGCGCCGGTGCGCGATGAGGCCTTCAAGCGCCGGGACGAGCTCGAGTACCTGCAGCGGCGCGGGCTGCCGGTGCCGCCCACGGGCGCGAGCTACTCGGTCAACCGCGGCCTGTGGGGCGTGACCATCGGCGGCCGCGAGACCCTCACCTCCGCCGGCAGCATCCCGGAAGACGCCTGGCTCCTCACCCGCGATGCCTTCACGCGCCCGCGTGCCGCGCAGCGTCACGTGCTCGGCTTTCGGGCCGGGCGGCCGGTGGCGCTCGATGGCAAGGCCGGCTCCCCGGTCGAGATCATCGAGGCGCTCGAGAGTCTCGCGGCACCGTTCGGCATCGGCCGCGGGATTCACCTGGGCGACACCATCATCGGCACCAAGGGACGCGTGGCGTTCGAGGCGCCGGCGGCGGAGGTGTTGCTCACGGCGCACCGCGAGCTCGAGAAGCTGGTGCTCACCGGCAGGCAGCAGCGCATCAAGGAGCAGCTCGCGCAGCCCTACGGCGATCTGGTGCACGAGGGCCAGCTGCTCGATCCGGTGTGCCGCGACATCGAGGCGCTGCTGTTGAGCTCGCAGCAGCGGGTGACGGGCGAGGTGCACCTGCTGTTGCGCAGCGGCAGCGTGTTCGTCGAAGGGGTGGAGTCGCCGTTCTCGCTCATGGCGGCCTCGCGCGGCGTGTACGGCGAAGCCGCCGGCGAGTGGTCGGCCGGCGACGCGCTCGGGTTCTCGCGGATCGCGGCGCTCCCGGGTGTGTTCCATACCCGCGCCGGCGAGCGCGCGGGCGTGCTGCCCGAGGCAGAGTAGCCGTGCTCGGCGGCATGCGCAGCGTGGTGGTCGACAAGCTGGCCTCCGTGACCCAGGCCTGCGGCCTGTCGCACGAGGTGCGCATCGCCGCCGACATTCCCGCGGAGGAAGGCGTCGTCATCGTGGTCGAGGTGCTCAACAACAAGTCGACCTACAACACCCTCGAGCTGACCAGCGGCCGCATGGCCAAGCTCGGCAAGGGCGACGTGGTCGCCGGCGCGCTCGGCCACCGCCAGGCGCTGTTCGGCTACTCCGGCCACGTGCCCGCGACGTTGCAGCCCGGGGACATCATCCAGATGCTCAACATCGGTGGCGTGCTCGGGGTATGCGATTCCATCAACCCGGAGAAAGGCAAGCCGTTCGACTGTCGGGTGCTGGGCGTCGCGCTCAACTTTCCGTATCTGGGCGAGCGCATCGGGATACCGGCCCGGGTGGGCCACAAGGCGCTCGACGCCAACGCCGCGCTCGACACGCGCGGGGTGCCGGTGGTGGCGCTCGCCGGCACCTGCATGGAGGCCGGCAAGACCGCCGCCGCCTGCGCCATCATCACGCGCATGCGCCACCGCGGCCTCACCGTCGATGCCTTCAAGGCGACCGGCGTGTCACTGCGCCGCGACATCCTCGCCATGGAGGATGCGGGCGCCCGCCGCTGCGCGATCTTCACCGATCTGGGCGTCGTCTCCACGACGCGCGGCAACGGTCCGGCGCTGACCCGCACCATGCTGAGCGAGCTCGCCTCCGGCAAACCCGACGTACTGCTGTTCGAGCTCGGCGACGGCATCCTCGGCACCTACGGGGTCGATGCGATCCTCGAGTGTCCCGACATCCGCGCCGCGCTCAGCGCCGTCATCCTGTCGGCGAACGATCCGGTCGCGGCCTGGGGCGGCGTGAAGCTGCTGCGCGAGCGCTTCCTCATCGAGCCGTGCGCGGTCACAGGCCCCTCCACCGACAACCAGGTGGGCGTCGAGATCATCACCACCCAGATGGGCGTGCCGGCTTTCAACGCCATCGGCAACGGGCCCGCGCTCGGGGATCGCGTGATCGATGCGCTCGGCCTGGCAGCGACGGCGGTGCAGTGAGCGCCATCCCCGCCGTGGTGCTCGGCGGCACCGGCTACGTGGCCGGCGAGCTGCTGCGCCTGATCGCCGCGCACCCGCGCTTCGAGCTCGCGGCGGTGATGTCCGACAGCCAGCCGGGCGAGCCGCTGGCGGCGGCGTTCCCGCACCTCGGCAGCGCCTACCCGGATGAGCGCTTCAAGTCCCAGGCGCAGGTGCAGGAGATCGTGAGCGCGGCGCGCGCGTCGGCAGTGTTCTCGGCCGCCCCGCACGGGGCCTCCGCCGCGCTCATCGACGCGCTGCTCACGGGAGCTGCGCGCACCGGAGCCCGGCCGCGCATAGTCGACATTTCGGCGGATTTCCGCTACGCAACGCCGCAGGCCTACGCCGCGGTCTACCGGCAGCCGCACGCGGCTCCGGCGCGCCTGGCGGAATTCAGCTGTGCGCTGCCCGAGCACCTGGCGGAGCTGCCGACCGCGCACGTCGGCCATCCCGGCTGCTTCGCCACCGCGATCCTGCTCGCGAGCGTGCCGCTGCTCGCCGCCCGCCTCATCGCACCCACGCTGTTCGTGAGCGGCGTGACCGGCAGCACCGGCTCGGGGCGCAAACCCGTCGAGGGTACGCACCATCCGCTGCGTCACGCGGATCTGTACAGTTACGGCGCGCTCAAGCATCGGCACGTGCCGGAAGTCACGGCGTGTGCGCGCGCGGCCTGCGGGGTGGAGGCGCACTTTGCCTTCGTGCCGCATTCCGGGCCGTTCGCGCGCGGCATACACGTGACGGTGCAGGCGCAGCTCGCCCGCCCCCTGGACACTGCCGGGCTGCTGGCGGCGCTGCGCGCGTTCTACGCGCGCGCACCGTTCGTGCGGGTCGAGAGCCAGGCGCCGCGCGTCAAGGACGTGGCGACCAGCAACTACGCGCACCTGTCGGGGGCGGTCGCGGGCGGCACCGTGGCGGTCCTGTGCGCCATCGACAATCTCAACAAGGGGGCCGCCGGCGGCGCGCTGCAATGGATGAACCGCATGTTCGAGCTGCCGGAAACCACCGGTCTCACGGCACCCGCGCCGGGCTGGACCTGAGGGCATGGGAATGCCGGTAAAGAAAGCGGCGCGCACGACGACGGACAGCGGGAATCGGACGACAGCCCCGGCACACGATTTTCTCGCCCCGGTATTCTCGCAGTACCCCCTGGAGGTCGCATCGGCGCAGGGCGTATGGCTCACCAACAGCCTGGGGGAGCGGGTGCTCGATCTGTACGGCGGGCATGCGGTCGCAGGCCTGGGGTATGCGCATCCGGCCTGGACGGCCGCGCTCGCACGCCAGGCGGAGATCTGTCAGTTCCAGAGCAACGCGGTCGCGATGCGGGTGCGCGCGCGAGTCGCGCGGCGCCTGGTGCGCTTCTCGCGGCTGCCCTTCGCCAGTGTGTTCCTCGTCAACAGCGGCGCCGAGGCGAACGAGAACGCGCTCAAGGTAGCGCTGCGCATGACGGGCCGGCCGCACGTCGCGGCCATCGAAGGGGGTTTTCACGGCCGCACCGCTGCGGCGGGCGCGGTGACCTGGGGCGCGCAGGCGAAATGGTACGGGTTTCCGCGCACGCCTTTCGAGGTGAGTTTCATCCCACGCGGCGACACGGCCGCCATTGCCGCCGAGGTCACGAAGCAGACGGCGGCGGTGATCGTCGAGCCGGTGCAGGGGCT
>DATKEZ010000035.1:0-3209 GCA_035511775.1 Steroidobacteraceae bacterium
ATCAATGTGGCGGACATTCACGGACTGAAGCCCCTGCGCCGCTATCCGGTGTACAGCCTCGCCAAGGCGGGCCTCATCATGCTGACCAAGTCCCTGGCGCGCGAGCTCGGGCCGCACGTGCGCGTCAATGCGGTGGCGCCGGGGCCGGTCATGTGGCCGGAGGACGCACCGGACAAGGCGCTGCAGGAGAAAATCACCGCCCGGACGGCGCTGAAGCGTCCCGGCTCGGCGGATGACGTGGCGCGCGCGTGCCTGTACTTCGCCACCGGGGCCCCGTACGTCACCGGCCAGATTCTCGCGGTGGATGGCGGCCGCAGCATCGGCTGGTGAGCCGCTCGAGCGGGTGAGCCGACTGATCGAAGCGCCCCCACAGCTCCGAGATGGTGAGATGCGCGGTCGGATGCCGCACCTGCGGCGCCAGCACGGCGAGCGGGCCGAGCATGTAGGCACGCTGCAGCAGATCCGGCCGCGGCAGCTTCAGTCCCGGCTCATCGCAGATGAGATCGCCGTACAGCAGCACGTCCAGATCCATGGAGCGCGGCGCCCAGCGCGGCGCGGCGCGCGCCCGCCCGCAGAGCGCCTCGATCGCATGCAGCTGGGCGAGCACCTGGCGCACCGGCAGCGCGGTGTCGAAGCCGGCCACGAGATTGATGAAGTCATCGCCCTCGAACCCCACGGCGCGATTGCGGTACCAGGGCGAGAAGCGTGCACCGGGAAACTCGCGCGCCAGCTCGGCCACCGCCCGCGCGAGGTTGAGCTCGGGCGCGACGTTGCTGCCGGCGGCGACATAGACCTCGGGCACCGTGTCAGGTCCGGCCGGCGGCGGAGGTGGCGCCGGGCGCCAGGTCGGCGCGCGTGCGCTCGATCACCACGCCGACGTCACGCGAGTTGCGGATGGCGCCGGGCTTGTTGAGGGCGATACGCACCCAGGCGACCGCGAACTCCTCGAGAATGAGCAGCGCCACGCGATGTGCGAGGGTCTCGACGAGTTTGAATTCGGAAAGCTCGATGAACGCCAGCACCCGTTTCGCCACCATCTTGTAGTCGAGGGTGTCGGCCACCTCGTCGCGGATCGCCGCGCGCCGGCAGTCCGCGGGCAGCTCGATGTCGAGCACCACGGTCTGCTTGACGCGGCGCTCCCAGTCGATGAAGCCGATGATGCACTCGGCGGTGAGTCCGTGCAGGAAGATCCGGTCACCAGTGTGGTGGTCACTCATGTCGGCATCCGACGGCAATGATGAGAGTCATGGGGGGAGCGCGGACAGCGACTCGAGCGGCCAGCGGGCGCGTGCCTGGATGGCGAGACCGTCGTGCTCACCGGCCTGAAGACGCGCCAGCCCGGCCACAGCAATCATCGCCGCGTTGTCGGTTGAGAATTCGATGCGCGGATAGTACACGCGCGCGCCATGACTGCCTGCGGCCGCAGTGAGCCGTTCGCGCAACGAGCGATTGGCGCTCACGCCGCCGGACACCACCAGCACGCTCAAGCCCGTGTACTCAAGCGCCCGCAGCGCCTTGGCGGTGAGGGTCTCGACGATGGCATCCTGCACGGCCCGCGCGACGTCCGAGCGCTGCCTCTCGCTCAGCACCCGGCCGCGCACCGCATGCAGCACCGCGGTCTTCAGGCCCGAGAAGCTGAACTCGAGTCCCGCCCGATCGAGCATGGGCCGCGGGAAGCTGAAGGCGCCGGGCGCGCCGCGCTCGGCCAGCTGCGCCAGCTGCGGGCCGCCCGGATACGGCAACCCCAGGAGCTTGGCGCTCTTGTCGAAGGCCTCACCGGCCGCATCGTCGCGGCTGGTGCCCAACACGCGATAGCGACCCACCCCCGACACCTCGATCAGCAGCGTGTGCGCGCCGGAGACCAGCAGCGCCAGGTGCGGGAACGGCGGCGGATCGGCTTCCAGGAGCGGTGCCAGCAGGTGTCCTTCCAGGTGATGCACGCCGATGGCCCGCACGTCCCACGCGTAGGCAAGACTGCGCGCCAGCGCGGCACCGGTGAGCAGGGCGCCGATCAGGCCCGGGCCCGCGGTGTAGGCCACCCCATGCAGGTCGCGGGGCCGGGTCCCGGCGCGCTCCAGCGCCCCGCGCACCAGCGGCAGCAGGCGCCGGACGTGGTCGCGCGAGGCCAGCTCGGGCACCACGCCGCCGTAGGCGCGATGCAGCTCCACCTGGCTGAAGAGCTCGTGCGCGAGCAGTCCCACGCGCGCATCGAGCACGGCGGCGGCGCTCTCATCACAGGAGGATTCGATCGCAAGTACGCGCATGACGTTGGTCGCAGGATCCCAGTGCTATAGTCCCAGTTCAAGATGTCCTCGCGCGGGACCTGCATGAAGAGGAGTCGCCACCGCGGCGACCCGCGCGCGTGGTTCCTGCCGGCCGCACTGCTGGCGGCCTGCGCATCCTCGGCGGCGCCCGCCCCAGGTACCTGCGTCGTCGAACGCTGGGCGTCGCTGCCGGTGACCATGGCGGGGACACGGCCCCTGGTGCACGCCGCGATCAACGGCACCGATGCCCTGTTCCTCGCCGACAGCGGCATGTTCTACAGCTCGCTCACCACCGCGGCCGCGGGTGAATTCAAACTCAGCCTGCATCCGGCGCCGTTCGGCTACGAAGTGCGTGGCGTCGGCGGCGCGTCGCGCCCCTACCTCACCGAGGTGAAGACTTTCACGATCTTCGGCGTGCCGGTGCCGCACGTTCAGTTCCTGGTCCTGCCGAATGACCTCGGCAACGGCGAGGCGGGCATCCTGGGCCAGAACGTGTTCCGCATCAGCGACGTCGAATACGACCTGGCCAACGGCGTCATACGGATGGTGCGGCCGCGCGACTGCAAGAACGCCGTGCTCGCCTATTGGGCGAAAGGGACGGACAAGCCAGTCTCCGAGGTCGACATCGCGTTCGGCACGCCGATGGAACCGCACACCAAGGGTGTGGCCTACGTGAACGGCGTCAGGATCCACGTCATCTTCGATACCGGCGCGTCGACCTCGTACCTGACACTCGCCGCGGCCAAGCGCGCCGGCGTGACGCCGGAGTCACCGGGCGTCGTGGACGGCGGGACAGGGAGCGGCATCGGGCCGAACAGCCGGCGCTCGTGGATCGCGCCCTTCGCCAGCTTCAAGGTTGGCGACGAGGAAGTGCGCAACACACGCCTGCGCATCGGCGAAGGCAACCTCCTCGGCGACGACATGCTGGTCGGGGCGGACTTCTTC
>DATKEZ010000036.1:0-11034 GCA_035511775.1 Steroidobacteraceae bacterium
TTGTAATGTATCCCGGCGGCGCTACAATCGGCGCCGCCCCAATCCTCTCAAGGAGAACGCAGAGATGAATTCCAGAATCCTGTCCAGTGTTGCCCTGGCCGCGGCTGCCGCGGTGATGTTCTCGGCCGTGGCGGTGAGCACTGCCAGCGCTGCCGAGGGGAAAGTGAAGTGCGAGGGAGTCAATTCCTGCAAGGGACACTCCGCGTGCAAGAGCGCCAACAACGCCTGCAAGGGCCAGAACTCCTGCAAGGGCAAGGGGTTCCTGGAAATGAGCAAGGCGGAGTGCGACGCGGCGAAAGCCAAGGCGAAGTAAGCGCACAGGGCCGGGCGTGCTTCAGAGCGCCCGGCCCGTCCTTTAGCTCCCATGTTGAAGCCCCCCGCCCTCGGGTTCGGTCTTGGCCTGCGGGTCGATCACTACGAGGCGGTCCTCGCCGATCGCCCCCCCGTCGACTGGTTCGAAGTACTCACCGAAAACTACCTGGTGCCGGGGGGCAAGCCGCTGCATTACCTGACGCGCATCCGCGAGCGCTACCCGCTGGCGATGCACGGTGTGTCCATGTCGATCGGCAGCAGCGCGCCGCTGGATCGCGAGTACCTGCGGCAGGTGAAGGCGCTTGCCGCACGCGTGGAGCCCGCCTGGATCTCGGATCACCTGTGCTGGACCGGGGTGGCCGGAAGCAACACGCATGACCTGCTGCCGCTGCCGTACACCGAGGAGGCCCTCGCGAACGTGGTGCAGCGGGTGGGCGCGGTGCAGGAGCTGCTCGGGCGGCGCATCCTGCTGGAGAACGTCTCGAGCTACGTCGCGTTCCGCGATTCGCGCCTCACGGAATGGGAATTCCTGCGCGAGGTCGCCGCGCGCGCCGACTGTCTGATCCTGCTCGACGTCAACAACATCTATGTGAGCGCGGTGAACCACGAGTTCGATGCGCTCGAGTACCTGCGGGCGATTCCGGTGGAGCGCGTGCAGCAGATCCATCTGGCCGGGCACGAGAATCACGGCGACTACCTCATCGACACCCACGATCATCCGGTGCCCGATCCGGTGTGGGAGCTGTACGCGGCCGCCGTCGAGCGCTTCGGCGCCGTCTCCACCATGATCGAGCGCGACGACCACATCCCGCCGCTCGCCGAGTTGTGTGCCGAGCTCGCGCAGGCGCGCGCGCTGTGCGCCCGTACCCTGGCCGGGAACGGCGCGGCCGACGGCGGCGGCTCGGCGGCCGAGGCCGCCACACGGCAGCGCCGGCAGCGCGCCGTGGCGGCGGGCTCATGAGCGGCCTCGCGCGCGTGCAGGGGGACTTTCAGGACTACCTGCTGCGCGCCAGCGACGCGATCGGGGCCCACGTCCTCGGCACGGCGCGCGTGCCGGTGGCGACGCGTCTCGGCATTTATGCCGGCGCCTACGCAAGCCGCCTCGCGGACGCCCTGCAGAGCAACTTTCCGGCGCTGGCGAAGCTGCTCGGCGAGGCGGATTTTGACACCCTCGCCGCCGCGTACGTGCGCACCCATGATTCGCCGTACTTCTCCATTCGCTACTACGGCGACGCGTTGCCGCAGTTCCTCACCGCTCACGAGGACTACGTGGCGGCCCCGGTGCTCGCCGAGCTGGCGCGCTGGGAATGGACCATGACGGAGGTGTTCGACGCGGCGGATGCCGCGCCGCTCACGCATGAGGCCCTCGCGGGCGTCGCGCCGCAGCGGTGGGCGCGGTTGCGCTTTGCCTGGCACCCGAGCGTGCGACGGCTGGCCTTGAGCTGGAACGTGCCGCAGATCTGGCAGGCGCTCACCGGGGACAGCGAGCGACCGCAGGCGAGCCTGCATGCGGCGCCGCTGCAATGGCTCCTGTGGCGTCACGAGCTCACGACTTACTTCCGCTCGTTGACGCACACGGAAAGCGCGGTGCTGGATGCCGCGCGCAATGGCTGGCCGTTCGGCGAGCTGTGCGCGCTGTTGTGCGATGAGCTCGGCGAGGCACAGGCGCCGGCGCACGCCGCAGCCCTGCTGCGCGACTGGGTCGGCTCCGGACTCATCAGCGGCGCTGCCTGAAGCGAGCCGCCCGCGCACAGCGCGCGCTCACCGCGGCGCCGCTGCGCAGCGCGCCGCTGGGGCGCGGTCCCCATGGCGTACAATCGCGATCCGTCCTGCAAGGCTTGCGCATGTCGAATCCGGCTTACGGCAATGTACTGCAGATGATCGGCAACACGCCGCTCATGGCGGTGCGCCGTATGGATACCGGGCCGTGCGAGCTGTTCCTGAAGCTCGAAAACCAGAATCCGGGCGGCTCGATCAAGGATCGCGTCGGCCTGTATCTCATTCAGGCCGCGGAGCGCAGCGGGACCTTGAAGCCCGGTGGCACGCTGATCGAGGCCACGGCCGGCAACACCGGCCTGGGGTTGGCGCTGGTCGCGGCACAGAAGGGATATCGGCTGCTGCTGGTCATCCCCGACAAGATGAGCCAGGAGAAGATCTTTCACTTGAAGGCGATGGGCGCGGACGTGGTCATGACGCGATCGGACGTCAGCAAGGGTCATCCCGAGTACTACCGCGACGTCGCCGAACGCCTGGCGCGCGAGATCCCCGGGAGCCATTTCGTCAACCAGTTCGGCAACCCGGCCAACGCGCAGGCGCA
The DNA here is from genome assembly GCA_035511775.1 of Steroidobacteraceae bacterium. GTDB lineage: Bacteria > Pseudomonadota > Gammaproteobacteria > Steroidobacterales > Steroidobacteraceae > 13-2-20CM-66-19. The sequence goes on from DATKEZ010000036.1 coordinate 2,630, forward strand.
CGAGGAGACCACCGCGCCGGAGATCTGGGAGCAGACCGGTCATGAGTTGCACGCCGTCGTGTGCGGCGCCGGCACCGGCGGCACGCTTGCGGGGCTGACGCATTTCTTCGCGCGTGTCGCGCCGCAGGTGCAGTTGCTGCTGGCCGACCCGGCGGGCTCGGGGCTGGCGAGCTTCGCTACCACCGGCAAGCTTCCCGCGAAGATGACTCCCTGGCTGGTGGAAGGCATCGGCGGGGACTCGGTTCCGCCGGTGGCGGACTTCTCGCGCGTCAGCGGCTCCTACAGCATCCCGGACGCGGAGGCGTTCCGCACCTGCCGCGAACTGCTCGCCCGCGAGGGCATCATCGCCGGCACGTCCACCGGAACGCTGCTCGCTGCGGCGCTGCGCTACTGCCGGGAGCAGCAGCGACCGCGGCGCGTCGTGACCTTCGTGTGCGACAGCGGCAACAAGTACCTGTCCAAGGTCTACAACGATTACTGGATGCTGGATCAGGGTTTCCTCGAGCGCGAGCACCTCGGCGACCTGCGCGATCTCATCGCGCGGCGGCACACCGAGCACGCCGCGGTGACCGTGAACTCCACGGAAACTGTGATGGCTGCCTACCGGCGCATGAAGCTGTATGACGTCTCGCAGGTTCCGGTGATGCAGGACGGGCGCATCGCCGGCATCGTCGACGAGGAGGACATTCTGCTGGAGGTGGTCGGGAACCCCGAGCATTTCAACGAGCCCGTGACCCACGCCATGACGAGTCACCTGGTGACCGTGCCGGCGGATGCGCCGATGTCGCAGCTGCTGGAGATCTTCAAGCGCGGCATGGTGGCCATCGTCATGCACCACAACGAGTTCCAGGGCCTCATTACCCGCATCGATCTGCTCAATTGGCTGCGCCGCAGGCTGTGAGAACGCCCGGCCGTAGCGCAGCCGCGATCGCAAACCCAACGGATGTCCAATGAGTAATGAAGAGTCCGAACTACGCTTCGGCACGCGCGTCATCCACGGCGGCCAGCGCCCGGATCCGCTCACCGGAGCGGTCATGCCGCCGATCTACGCGACCTCCACCTACGTGCAGTCGAGCCCCGGGGTGCACCAGGGCTACGATTACTCGCGCACGCGCAACCCGACGCGCGACGCGCTGCAGGCGGCCGTGGCGAGTCTGGAAGGCGGCGCGGCCGGCTTCGCCTTCGCCTCCGGTATGGCCGCGACCGCCACGGTGCTCGAGCTGCTGGATGCCGGCTCGCACATCGTCGCCATGCACGATCTGTACGGCGGCACCTACCGTCTGCTGGAGAACGTGCGCAAGCGCTCGGCCGGACATCGCGTCTCGTTCGTCGATCTGTCGGACCCCACCGCGCTCGCGGGCGCCATCCGTGCCGACACGCGACTGGTGTGGGTGGAGACGCCGACCAACCCGCTGCTGAAGCTGGTCGACCTGAGCGCGGTGGCAGCGCTCGCACGCCGGCACGCTCTGCTGGCGGTGTGCGACAACACCTTCGCGACACCTTTCATTCAGCGCCCGCTCGAGCACGGGTTCGATATCGTCGTGCACTCGACCACCAAGTATCTCAACGGACATTCAGACGCCATCGGGGGAGCTGCGATCGTGCGCGCGGGCTCGGATCTCGCCGAGCGGATCGCCTATCTGCAGAACGCCGTGGGCGCCGTGCCCAGCCCGTTCGATGCATTCCTGACCCTGCGGGGCATCAAGACCCTCGCGCTGCGCATGGAGCGACACTGCGCCAATGCGCTCGCCATCGCGCAGTTCCTGGAACGGCACCCCGAAGTCGAGCGCGTGTACTACCCGGGGCTGGCGAGTCACCCGCAGCACGCCCTCGCCAAGGCTCAGATGGCGGGCGGTTTCGGCGGTATCGTCACCGCGGTAGTGCGCGGCGGCCTCGAGCGCGCGCGCCGCACGCTCGAGCGCTGCCGTCTGTTCGCGCTGGCGGAGAGTCTGGGCGGGGTCGAGAGCCTCATCGAGCATCCGGGGATCATGACGCACTCATCGCTCCCGGCAGCGACGCGCCAGTCCCTCGGGATCAGCGACGGTCTCATCCGCCTGTCGGTGGGCGTGGAGGATGTCGAGGACCTGATTGCGGAGCTGCGCGCCGCGCTCAGCTGAGCACGGCCGCACGCTGCGGGCGCCGCGCGATGCACCGTCTCATGGCTGCATGTTACGCTGCCGCCCGTGACCGAGCCTCTTGCCGTCGTGTTGCTGCCGGGCCTGCTCGGCTCGGCGCGCCTGTACGCGCAGCAGATTCCGGCGTTGTGGCGCAGCGGTGCGGTGACGGTAGCCGACCACACCCGCGATGACAGCGTGGCGGCGATCGCGCGCCGCATTCTCGCCGGCGCACCGGCGCGCTTCGCGCTCGTGGGTTTGTCGATGGGCGGTTACATTGCCTTCGAGATCCTGCGCCAGGCGCCCGAGCGGGTCGTGAAGCTGGCGCTGCTCGACACCACCGCCCGGGCGGACACGCCCGAACAGAGCGCCGCGCGCCGCGAGCAGATGGCGCTCGCCTCGAGCGGGCGTTTCGAGGAAGTGGTGGAGGCGATATTCGTGCGCGCGGTGCATGCCACGCGGCGCGCCGACGCCGAGCTGCGCGCGCTCAACCGGCTGATGGCCGAAGACGTCGGCAGCGCGGCTTTCCTGCGGCAGCAGACCGCGATCATGGGACGCAGCGACTCACGGCCGACGCTCGGCAGCATCCGCGTGCCGACCCTGGTGCTGGTGGGGGAGGGCGATGAGCTCACCCCGCCGGCGCGCGCCGCCGAGATCGCGCAAGGTATCGCCGCGGCGCATCTGGTGAGCGTGCCACTGTGCGGACACCTGTCCACTCTCGAACGGCCGCGCGAGGTGACGAGCGCGCTGCTGGCGTGGTTGCAGGCCTGATCAGCGCCTGCCATGAAGCCCGCCGATGCGCATTGGACGGTACTGGTCGCCCATCCTGACACCTCGCATCACCCGGTGTCCGGCATCGCGGTCGATGTGCGCCTGGCGAACGCCACGACGCTGGTGTGCAACTACTCGCTGCACGGAGATGTCGGACGCGTGCGTGTGTCCGGTGCAGGTGCCGGCCACCGCTCCGACGGCCTGTGGCAGCACACCTGTTTCGAGGCGTTCGTCGCCGCGCCGGGTGCGGCGGACTACTACGAATTCAACTTCTCCCCGACACTCGACTGGGCGGCGTATCAGTTCACCCGTTACCGCGACGGCATGGCGCCGGCGAATCTCACGCAGGCCCCGGGCCTGCAGGTGCGCCGCTCCGCCGAGCAGCTCGAGCTGATGGCGACCATGCATCTCGCCGGCCTCGCGGCGCTGCGCGACGCGCCGGTGCTGCAGCTCGCGCTGGCCGCGGTCATCGAGGACCATCGCGGGCAGCTGTCCTATTGGGCGCTGGAGCATCCGGCGGGCAAGCCTGATTTTCACCACGCGGACGGCTTCACCATCGAGCTGCGTGCCTCATGAAGCCTGGTATCGAGCGCCTCATCGACGAACCCGCCTTGCGCAAGGCGCTGGCCGGGCGGCGCGTGGCGCTGCTTGCGCATCCCGCTTCGGTGACGCGCGAGCTGACGCATTCACTGGATGCCCTGGCCGCCCTGAGCGACGTGCGCCTGAGCGCGGCGCTCGGCCCGCAGCACGGCCTGCGCGGCGACAAGCAGGACAACATGATCGAATCGCCGGACTACCTCGACCCGGTGCACCACATCCCGGTTTTCAGCCTGTACGGCGCGGTGCGCCGGCCGACCGCGGCCATGATGGACAGCTTCGATGTGCTGTTGGTCGATCTGCAGGACCTCGGCTGCCGCATCTACACCTTCATCACGACGCTGCGCTACGTGCTGGAGGAGGCCGCCAGAATGCACAAGGCGGTGTGGGTTCTCGATCGGCCCAATCCGGCCGGCCGGCCGGTGGAAGGTCTGCGGCTGCGGCCGGGCCAGGAGAGCTTCGTGGGCGCCGGCGCACTGCCCATGCGTCACGGTCTCACCATGGGGGAGCTGGCGCGCTGGTTCGTCACCACACTGCGCCTCGACGTCGACTGTCAGGTGGTGCCGATGCGGGGCTGGCAGCCGCAGGCCGCCCCCGGTTACGGCTGGCCGCTGCGCGAGCGCACCTGGGTGAACCCGAGTCCCAACGCACCGAGCCTGTGGATGGCGCGCTGTTATGCCGGCTCAGTGATGCTCGAGGGCACGACGTTGTCGGAAGGCCGCGGCACCACGCGGCCGCTGGAGCTGCTGGGCGCGCCCGATGTGGACGCCGCGGCGCTGTTGGCGCAGATGCGGGAACTGGCGCCCGCGTGGCTGCAGGGTTGCCGGTTGCGCCCCTGTTGGTTTGAGCCCACTTTCCACAAGCACGCCGGCAAGCTGTGCACCGGGTTCCAGGTGCACGTCGAGGACGCGGCCTACTACGACCACGAGGCGTTCCGGCCGTGGCGGCTGTTCGCGCTCGCCTTCAAGGCGCTGCGGCGGCTGCGGCCCGACTATCCGCTGTGGCGGGATTTTCCTTACGAGTACGAGCACGGGCGTCTCGCCATCGACGTGATCAACGGGGGTGAGCTCTTGCGGCGCTGGGTGGATGACCCGGCGGCGACGCCCGCCGACCTGGACGCGCTCGCGGGCCCTGACGAGGCCGCGTGGCGCGCCGAGCGCCAGGCGGTGCTGCTGTACTGAAGGGCGACGCGTGCACAGCCCTGGCGCGCCGGGCCAGGATCCGCGCCGCGCTCACGGGGCGCAATCCGGCAGCAGAAACGTGCGTCGCGCGGCCTCGCTCGCCAGGCGCTCCGGGCGGTACCAGCGCGAGAGCGTGGTCTTGTCGAGCATCTCGGGATGGGCGCGCACGAACTCCGCGAAATCGACCGCGCTGCTGCGCTCCATACGCTCGGCGATCAGCGACAGGAACGCGATGGTCGTCGTCTGATTGAAGGCCTGCGGCTTGCCGGCCCGCATCGCCATGGCGCGCAGGGTCCGCGAGAAATGCCACACGGTCTCGGCGAAGTCATGCCGCCGCAGCATCTCGAAGGCCATGCGCACGTGCTCGCGATGCGGAAACGCGGACGCATCGATCTCGCCACGCACGAAGCGCTCGAGCTCGGGACAGTCAGGGTGCATCCGCGCCGGCCTCGCGCAGCTGGTGAGAGTCCCGGGCGGTGAGGTCGAGACCGTAGACCGCCTTCAGCGCCTTCACCTTCCTGAGGGTCGCGGTGCTGAAGGGCGCCTTGCCCTCGAAGGCGTGCAGAACGATGCCCTCGAGCAGGTCGCCGAGCGACAGGTCGAGCTCGGTGGCGAGCGCCTTGAGCACCTTCAGCAGCCGGCTCTCGAGGCGCACTCCGGTCTGGGTACGGGTGACTTCCTTCATGGGGTTAATGGTACCAAGTTACCTAGGTACCATCAAGCCACGAGTGGCGGCGCACGGCCACGCCCGAGGCTGCGCCCCGGCGGGGTGGGCCGCGCCGGCGCCACGGGAAATGACCCGCGACGCGCCTTTCTGTTCTAATGAACGGTTCCATGCAAACCGCACGCGACATCAGCGGCTATCGCCGGCACTGGGCCGAGCGCTTCGGCACGGCGCCGTTCCTGCCCATGTCGCGCGCCGAGATGGACCAGCTGGGGTGGGACAGCTGCGACGTCATCATCGTGACCGGGGACGCCTACGTCGATCACCCGAGCTTTGGCATGGCCATCATCGGGCGGGTGCTGGAAGCGCAGGGCTTCAGGGTCGGCATGATCGCGCAGCCCGATTGGCACAGCGCGGACGCCTTTGCCGCCCTCGGTGCGCCGAACCTGTTCTTCGGCATCACCGCCGGCAACATGGATTCGATGGTCAACCGCTACACCGCCGATCGCCGTGTGCGCAGCGACGACGCGTATACCGCGGGGGGTGTCGCGGGTAAGCGGCCGGACCGCTCGGTGATCGTGTATGCGCAGCGCGCGCGCGAGGCGTTCGGCGAGGTGCCGATCGTCATCGGCGGCATCGAGGCTTCGCTGCGCCGCATTGCGCACTTCGATTACTGGTCCGAGAAGGTGCGCCGCTCGGTGCTCCTGGATGCCAAGGCGGACCTGCTGGTGTACGGCAACGGCGAGCGGCAGATCTGCGAGCTCGCCCACCGCCTCGCCGGGGGCGAATCGATTCGCGACATCACCGACCTGCGCGGCACGGTGTTCGCGCGCCGCGGCATCCCGGCGGACTGGATCGAGATCGATTCCACTCACCTGGATGCGCCCGGGCCGCTGAATGCTCCGCTGGACCCTTATGCCATGGCGGCGAGCGCCCCTGCGGCGCCGGGCGTGCCGAGTGCGCCGTGTGGGGACGCGCCGGCCGCACCGGGGGCGGAGAAAATCGTGCGCTTCGTGCGGCGTGTGAAGAACGCCGATCGCGAGCACAGCGTGATCCGTATGCCGGCCTGGGAGGCGGTCGCCGCCGATCCGGTGTTGTATGCGCACGCCTCGCGCATCCTGCACCTGGAGTCCAATCCGGGTAATGCGCGTGCCCTGGTGCAGCGCCACGGCGACCTTGACGTGTGGCTGAACCCGCCGCCCATTCCGCTCACCAGCGCCGAAATGGACTGGGTGTACGAGCGCCCCTACAGCCGCGCCCCGCACCCGAGCTACGGCAAGGCGAACATTCCTGCGTACAAGATGATCCGCTTCTCGGTCGCGATCCAGCGCGGCTGCTTCGGCGGCTGCACCTTCTGCTCCATCACCGAGCACGAGGGCCGCATCATCCAGAGCCGCTCGGAGGATTCCGTACTGCGCGAGATCGGGGAGGTGCGCGACAAGGTGCCGGGCTTCACCGGCGTCATTTCCGATCTCGGCGGACCGACCGCCAACATGTACCGGCTCGCCTGCAAGAGCCGCGAGATCGAAAGCGCCTGCCGCCGGCCCTCCTGTGTGTACCCGGGCATCTGCCCCAATCTCAACACCGATCACGCGCCGCTCATCAGCCTCTACCGCCGCGCGCGCGCGCTGCCGGGCATCAAGAAGGTGCTGATCGCCTCCGGCGTGCGCTATGACCTGGCGATCGAGTCTCCCGAGTACGTGAAGGAGCTCGCCCAGCACCACACCGGCGGGTACCTGAAGATCGCACCCGAAGCGCTCGCCGAGGGACCGCTGTCGAAGATGATGAAGCCCGGGGTTGCCGCCTACGACCGCTTCAAGGAGCTGTTCGACCGCTACTCGAAGCAGGCCGGCAAGGAGCAGTACCTGATTCCTTATTTCATAGCGGCCCATCCGGGTACCAGTGACCAGGACATGCTGGAGCTCGCACTGTGGCTGAAGAAGAACGGCTTGCGCGCCGATCAGGTGCAGGCGTTTCTGCCCGGACCGATGGCGACCGCGACCGCCATGTATCACTCCGGCAAGAACCCGCTGCGCCGCATCACGCGCAGCAGCGAGGAAGTGCCGATCCCGAAGGGTCTGAAGGTGCGCCGGCTCCACAAGGCGTTCCTGCGCTATCACGACGCCAGCAACTGGCCGCTGCTGCGCGAGGCGTTGCGGCGCATGGGACGCGCGGATCTCATCGGCAGCGCCCGCCGGCAGCTGGTGCCCGCGTATCAGCCGGCCGGCACCGCCGGGGCGCCGGCGGCCCGTCACGGCAAGCCGCTGCGGCCGTTCCGCACGCAGCACACCGGATTGCCGCCGCAACACGGCTCGCGTGGCCGGCGGCCGGCGCGCGGGTGATCGGCATGTGCAGCACCGCGCACTGCTGGCGCGCCGCGCTCGTGCTGTTGGCGATAGTGGCCGTGAGCGCCGCACCCGCTGTCGCCGCGGCCGCACCGCCTGTCGCCGCGGCTGCACCCCCTGTCGCCGCGGCCGCACCGCCCGCCGCCGACTCAGGCGCCGCGACGGCCGCGGTGCTTGAAATCAACGGGCCGATCGGACCTGCGACCTCGCGCTACGTGGTGCACGGCATCGAGGCGGCGCACAAGAACGGCAGCCGCGTGGTGGTGCTGGAGCTGGACACCCCCGGGGGGCTCGACAGCGCGATGCGCGACATCATCCGCGCGATCCTCGCCTCCCCGGTCCCGGTGGTGAGTTACGTCACTCCCTCCGGAGCGCGCGCGGCGAGCGCCGGGACCTACATTCTGTACGCGAGCCATGTTGCGGCGATGGCGCCGGCCACCAACCTCGGGGCCGCCACACCGGTTTCCATCGGCGGTGAGCCCGAGCAGCCGTCCCCGCCGGTACCCACGCCGGGGACCAACCCGTCGCGGGACGGCAATGCCAAGCCCCCCGCTGCGCCCGCTCCCGATGGCGGCGCGGCGCCGCCCCTGCCAGGCAGCGCCATGGAGCGCAAAGTCGTCAACGACGCCGTGGCCTACATCCGCGGCCTGGCCGAAGAGCGCGGCCGCAATGCCGACTGGGCCGAGCAGGCGGTGCGCGGCGCCGCCAGCCTCTCGGCCACGGCTGCGCTGCA
>DATKEZ010000037.1:0-2063 GCA_035511775.1 Steroidobacteraceae bacterium
CGGCGGGCTGATGTCCGCGACGTACGCATACGCGGGCGTGAAGGAGGCGCCGGCGATCCCGGCGATCGCGCGGCCGGCGAACAGCCAGCCGATCGCGGGCGCGAAGCCCATGATGAGGTAGTCGACCCCAAGCGCGAACAGAGCGAAGAGCAGCACCGGCCGCCGCCCGAAACGATCGCTCAGGTTTCCCAGCACCGGCGCGCAGAAGAACTGCAGCAGCGCGTACACGAACGCGAGCCACCCGCCGTAGCCGGCCGCGCGGTCCACGGTGACGCCCGTCAGCTCGATGATGAGCCGCGGCAGCACCGGCAGAATGATGCCAAAGCCGATCGAGTCGACCAGCACGGCGATGAAGATGAAGACGAACGCGGGGGTGCCGGCTGGGCGCGAGCTCATGGGGCCTTTCGTGAGGGCGCGCTATCTTAGCCGAAGGCCCGCCACGCGGCCGCGCAGCCAGTACACCGGAAGCCCCATGGCGATGATGAGCAGCGTGACGCCCGTGTTGACCGGGTCGGTCAGGAGTGCGTTCGCCACCATGCCGGCCGAGGCCACGAGGAACACCGCCGGCACGAACGGATAACCCCACACGCGATAGGGGCGCGGCAGCTCCGGGCGCCGCCGCCGCAGCACGAAGACCGCCGCGACGGCGAGCGCGTAGAAGGGCCAGATCCCCAGGATGAACTTGTCGGCGAGCTGCGCGAAGTCATTCTCCAGCACGTACACCACACCGAGTGCGGTGCAGATCCCGATCGCCACCGAAGGGCTGTCGAAGCGCGGCGAGATGCGCGCGACGGCCCTGAACAACAGGCCACGATCGCCCATCGCGTAGAAGACGCGCGCTCCGACCATCATCGAGGCGTTCAGCCCGCTGAAGGTGGCGAGCATCACCAGTCCCGCGATCAACCCAGCGCCGATGCCGGCGAGCAGCGGGATGCGCGTCGCGACCGTCGTCGCGATCAGCTTCGAGTCCGCCATCTCCGGCAGCGGCAGCACGTAGATGAAGGCAAGGTTCACCAGCAGGTAGACGAGCGCGACGCTCACGCAGCCGGCGATCAGGGCGCGCGGCAGCGTCTTCTGTGGGTCGCGGATCTCGCCTCCGATGAACGCCAGGTCGGCCCAGCCGTCGTAGCTCCACATCACCGGGATGAGCGCCGTGGCGATCAGCGACAGCGACGCCGTCCCGCTCCATACCGGGGTGAAATGCGCCGCGCTGGCGCCGCGCGCGGTGCAGGCCAGCAGCGCAAGCGCCACCACCGCCGCATACTTGGCGTAGGTGGTGACGCTGAGAACCGCGGCGGCACGCCGTACGCCGATGTAGTTCAGCGCACCGACTACGACGATGGTGAGCGCGGCGACCTCGCGCACCTCGAACGCCGTCAGCGGGATGAAATAACCCAGATACTCCGCAAAGATGGTGGCGATGGCACCGAGCGCCGCGGCGCGCACCACGGTGAGCTCCGCCCAGCCGAACAGGAAGGCCGGAACGGGACCAAACCCTTCGAGAATGTAGGCGAACATGCCGCCCGAGCGCGGCAGCGAGGCGGCGAGCTCGGCGTAGGTGAGCGCCCCGCACAGCGCCATTACGCCGCCGAGGACCCAGCAGAGGATCACCGACCCGGGATCAGGGAGGAGACCGGCGACCGTGGCGGGGACGCGGAAGATTCCGCTGCCGATGGTGATGCCGATCGACACGGCGACGGCATTGAGCAGCCCCACCGAGCGCGGCATGCGCTCGCCCCATGCGTCGGCCATCGCCTGGACCCCCGAGCGGCTTCTTAGGTCCTGCGAGTCTAGTGCATGGGCGCGGTCGTCCGCGCGGGGGTTTGCGTCAGCGGTCGGGGTCCGCCTGGTTCTGTTGAGCGGTGGCCGATTGCAGATCGACCGCTGAGGCAATCACGGTCTTGATGCCTTGGCAGCGCTCGAGAGTGGCGCCCCGGTAGTTGGTGACCGGAAAGTACTTGACCTGCCAGCTCGCGAATCCCCAGACATCGAGGCCGGCCTTGAGGTATTTGCCCGCGCGATCGGCGGCCTCGCAATCGTACTGCGAGCGATCGGCGTGCTGC
>DATKEZ010000038.1:0-18693 GCA_035511775.1 Steroidobacteraceae bacterium
CGTGGCCGCCGCCGATGACAATGACGTCGTAGGCGAATCGCTGCTGGGGACTCATGGCATGCACGGCTTCAGGGCGGCGCGGGACGCGTATTGTAGGGCCGCAAACCCCACGAACAAGTGCGCGCCTTGCCTTATGCTCTCGCCGCATGCGGATCGCCCCTAGGGCCGTGGGCGCCGGTGCGCTGCTGCTGCTCGGCCTCAGCGCCGGTACGGCAGCCGCGGCTGAGAGCGCGCCGGGCCTGGTGCTGTCGGCGTGCGAGCTCGAGCACCCGCTGCGATTCACCGTCGTGGCGGCCGAGTGCGGCGTGCTGTCGGTCGCGGAGAATCCACAGGATCCTGCCGGCCGGCACATTGCGCTGCACGTGGCGCGCGTGCCGGCGATCAGCCGGCGCAAACAGGCGGACGCGCTCTTCATCCTGGCCGGCGGCCCGGGAGCGGCGGCGAGCAGCTTCTACACCGCCGTGGCCGGCGCCTTCGCGCGCGTTCACCGCGAGCGCGACATCGTGCTCATCGACCAGCGCGGCACGGGAGAATCGAGCCCGCTGGATTGCGCAGCGGACGCGCAGCTGCTGTATCGCGCAACGCAGGACGAGATCGCCGCCGACACGCGCCGCTGCCTCGCCGCCCTCAGTGCGCGCGCCGACGTTGCCTACTACACCACGAGTCTCGCCGTGCAGGATCTGGAGCGCGTGCGCGCGGCCCTGGGTGTCGGGCGCATCGACCTGTACGGCAGCTCCTACGGCACGCGGGTCGCGCAGCACTACCTGCGCCGCTTCCCGCAGCGCGTGCGCGCGCTGATTCTCGATGGCGTCGTGCCGGCGCCCGTGGCACTCGGACCGGCCACGGCGAGCGATGCCGAGCGCGCGCTCCTCGACATCCTGGCGCGCTGCGCCGGCGAGAGCGCCTGCCGCGCCCGCTACGGCGACCCCGCGCGCAGCTACCACAGCGTGCGCTCATCGCTCGCGAACCACGCGGTGCCGGTCACGGTGGCCGATCCGTCCACGGGCGAGGCGACGCGCTTGACCTTCGGCACCGAGCACCTGGCGACGGTGCTGCGCCTCGGCAGTTACACCGCGGAATACGCCGCGCTCCTGCCGCTGCTGCTCGATGCGGCCGCCGCGCACCAGGACTACGGACCCCTCGCCGCGCAGTTCCTGCTCATCGAGCGCGGCTACGGTGAGGCGCTCGCGAGCGGCATGCACAACAGCGTGGTGTGCGCCGAAGACGTGCCCTTCTATGACGCGCGTGCCATCGACCGCGCGCGCCTCGCCGACACCTTCCTCGGCACGCTGCAGCTCGACGGGCTCGAGAGCGTGTGCCGCGTCTGGCCGCACGGGCCGATCGATGCGGACTTGCACGCACCGCTGCAGAGCGACGTGCCGGCACTGCTGCTGTCGGGGAGCGACGATCCGGTCACACCGCCCGCGTTCGCGCAGCAAGCAGCGCGCGGCTTCCCGCACGGCCTCTCGATCGTGCTCGAGGGCTTCGGGCACGGCGCACTCACCGCCCCCTGCATGGATCGCGTGCTGGCGCAGTTTCTCGAGCGCGCCTCGGTGGTCGGACTCGATGTCGGCTGCACGCGCCGGGCGCGTCCGCTGCCGTTCTTCACCTCGCTGAACGGTCCGCCGCCCTGAAGGCGCGCACACGCCTTAAGCGCACGTGATCGAGGCCACCCACCTCTACAAGCACTTCGGCCCGGTCACGGCCGTGCGCGACGTCAGTCTGCGCGCGCCAGACGGCCGCATCACCGGCCTCCTCGGGCCCAACGGCGCCGGCAAGTCCACCACGCTGCGTATGCTGTACACGGTGCTCAGGCCCGATGCGGGGGATGCGCTCATCGACGGTCACAGCGCGGTCCACACGCCCCTGGAAGCGGCCCGGCGCCTGGGGGTGCTGGCGCACGGCGCCGGCATCTATCCGAACCTCAGCGCGCGAGAAAACATCCTCTACTTCGGCGCGCTGCACGGCCTGAAGCGCGCCGCGGCGCGCGAGCGCGCCGCCGAGCTCATCGGGCTTCTGGAGATGGAGGAATTCGCCGACCGCCGGGCCAAGGGCTTCTCGCAGGGGGAGCGCGTCAAGACCGCGCTCGCCCGCGCGCTCGTTCACCGGCCGCGCAACCTGGTGCTGGACGAGCCCACCAACGGGCTGGATGTCATGGCCGTGCGCGCCCTGCGCCGCCTGCTCGGATCGCTGCGCGAGGCCGGACACTGCGTGCTGCTCTCCAGCCACGTGATGCAGGAGGTGAGCGCGCTGTGCGACGAGGTGGTGGTGATCGCGCACGGCACGGTGCTCGCCAGCGGCACCCCGGAGGCGATCCGCGCGCGCACCGGCACCGCCGGCCTCGAGGAGGCCTTCGTTGCTCTGATCGCCGGCAGCGGCGGGATCTGAGCCGTGCGCGCCATCCTCACCGTGTTCGGCAAGGAGTTTCGCGAGAATCTGCGCGAGCGGCGCACCCTCATCTCGGCGCTGATCCTCGGTCCGCTGCTGGGCCCGTTGCTGTTCGCCGGCGGCCTGTCGCTGCGCATCGAGCGCGGTGCCGAGGAGGGTGAGCGCCCGCTCACGCTCGCGGTGGTGCATGGCGAGCGCGCTCCGAACCTGCTCGGCTTCCTGCGCCAGTACGGGGTGCGGGTCGAGTCCGTGGATTACGACGCCGCCGCGGCCCGTGCCGCGGTGCAGGCGCACACCCACGAGCTGGTGCTGGCCGTGAGCGCGGACTTCGCCGCGCACCTGGCGGCGGGCAGGCCCGCCGCGGTGCTGCTGTACGCGGATTCCTCCGACCCGTCCGTCTCCGGCACCCTCGCGCGGGTGAGCGCGCTCCTTGAGCAGTACGGCTCACTCCTCGCGCGGCTGCGGGTGGTGGCCCGCGGAGTGGATCCCCTGGTGCTGTCCCCGCTCGCGCTGCAGGACATCGACGTCGCCACGCCGGCGAGCCGCTCGGTGCTGGCGCTTGGGACGCTCAGCTATCTGGTGCTGCTCACCATGCTGATGGGCGGTATGTACCTCGCCATCGACACCACCGCCGGTGAGCGCGAGCGCGGCTCGCTCGAGCCGCTGCTGACCGTGCCGGTGCCGCGCGAAGCTCTGATCTTCGGCAAGATCCTCGCGACCTGCGCCTACATGACGCTGTCGCTGACCCTTACCGTGGCGGCATTCGCGATCATGCTGCGGTTCACGGGGCTGGAGCGCTTCGGCATGAGCGTCAATTTCGGCCCGCTCGTGGGCCTCGCGGTCGTCCTGTTCTGTCTGCCGCTGGTGCCCCTCGGTGCTGCGCTGATGACCATCGTGGCCGCCTCCACGCGCAGCTACCGCGAGGCGCAGACCTGGCTCGGTCTGGTGTTGCTCGTGCCGACGCTGCCGCTGGTGTTCGCCGGCGTGATGGGACTGCGTCCGACGCTCGCGCTCATGGCGGTCCCCTCGCTCAGCCAGCACTTCCTCATCACCAGTCTGTTGCGCGATGAGCGGGTGCCGGCGGCGTATCTCGCCGCCTCGGTCGCAGCGACCCTCACCCTGGGGGCGCTGCTCATCGCCCTGGCCGGACGTCTCTACCGGCGCGAGGCGTTGCTGGGATAAGGCACGGCGGCGGCCGGCGGCGGCGCGCGCGCGAGCAGCGCGTGCAGCTGGGCGAGGTGCGCGTCCGCGAAAGCGCGTGCCTCGACTTCGAAGCGGTTGTTCCAGTAGCCGCGCCGCAGGCATTCGAGCAGGTAGCGGGCCGCGGTGAGCTCGCCCGGCTGCCACTGCCTGATGACATGGCAGTACTCGTGCAGCATCAGCCAGGGGTTGGCGAAGAACTCGGCGGCGCTGCCGCGCAGGTAGATGCGCCCGGGGCGCGTGGTCGCAACCGCGCCGTGCAGGCGGGCGAACCAGGAATGCTCGATCACCCTGACCTGGGCGACGCTCGTGCCCAGCAGCACTTCGAGGGCGGTGCGCAGCTCTCGTGGGAGCGCTGCCTCGCGTGCGCGTCTCATGCGCGGCCGCAACTCAGGCGTGCGTGTGCACCCAGCCCATGGCCGGCCGGAAGCGCAGCGTGCGCGCGGGGCCGGCCGCGATGTCTTCGGGCAGCACCTGCACCCCGGCGTCCTCGAGGTAATGGCGCACCAGCTTGATCACGATGTCGCAGGCCGGGTTCAGCTGCGGGCTGTCCACGAGATGGGCCACGATCCGCGCCTGCAGGCGGCGCGCGGCGGGGGCGCTCTCGCGCAGCGATTCCAGACAGCGGTGCAGCAGCAGCAGCTCGGTGGCGAGCGTCGAGTCGGTCACGTCGGCGGGCTTGGAGTGCCTGACGATGCAGCGCAGGTGCAACAGGGCCCCGGCCTCCTCGTCGGCGTCGTACACGCACACCGCGATCGCCGAGCGCAGCTCGGCCACCAGCAACGCTTCGCCGGAGCTGACTTCGAACCGATCGGGCGCGACATGAACTTCCGCACTTGCCATGCACTGTTGTATACCGCGCCGCATGAGGGTGCGCGTTTCTCCTGCCCAAACTATGAACTGCCGCACGAAGCACGCGTAGAATATGCCCATGGGCTGCGGGCTGGGGAATATGCGCTGTCTCATCGCCGTCATGCTCGCGTGCGTCGTGGCGCAGTCCCCGGCGCGCGCACAACCGGCGCCGGCCTCGCCCGTGTCGTCGATTCGCGTCACCGGGGATGCCAGGATCACCGCCCGGCCCGATCGCGTACAGATCGATATCGGCGTGAGCACGCGCGCGCCGCAGTCGCAGGAGGCGGCGTCGCAGTGCGCGCGCCAGGTGGACGCGGTGCTGGCGGCGGTGCGCAAGGCCACCAGTCCCGCGGTGGACCTGAAGACCATCAGCTACTCGCTCAATCCGACCTACCAGTACCGCCCGAAAGGCGAGGAGCCGACGCTCACCGGCTACAACGCGGTGAACGTGGTGCAGGTGACGCTCGATGATCTCGCCAGGATCGGCACGGTCATCGACAGCGCAACTGAGGCCGGCGCCAACTACGTGCAGGGCATCCAGTTCACGCTGCGCGATCAGGACGCGGTGCGCGCCCAGGCGCTGCGCGAGGCGGCGAGCCGGGCGCGCGCCGAGGTCGACGTGCTCGCCGCGACGCTGGGACTGAAGGTGGTGCGCGTGCTCAGCGTCGAGGAGAACAGTCCGCGCGTGCTGCCGGTGCGCGCCTACATGGGAGCGCAGCGTGCCACGATGGCGACCGCGGGCGCGCCGACACCGGTGGAGGCGGGAACCCTGGACGTGAGCGCCAACGTCGTGCTCACGGTGGAAGTGAGCTCCTCGGCACGTTAGGCTCAAATTCAAGAGGACCGACCATGACCACGGTGCGTCAGTTGCTCGATCGCAAGGATCGGGCGGTGTTTTCAGTAGGACCCGAGACGCCGGTGCTGGAGGCGATCCGCGCCATGGCCGAGCATCACGTCGGGGCGCTCCTGGTCATGAAGGGCGAGGTGCTCGCCGGCATCGTGTCCGAGCGCGACTACGCCCGCAAGGTGATCCTGCTCGGGCGCTCCTCCAGCGACACGCCGGTGCGCGACATCATGACCACCCCGGTGCTCACGGTGTCGCCCGAAACTTCCGTGGAGCAGTGCATGCAGCTGGTCACCGACAAGCGCGTGCGCCACCTGCCGGTGCTCGAGGCGGGCCGCGTCGTCGGCATGGTCTCGATCGGCGACCTGGTGAAGGCGGTCATCGCCGCGCAGCAGCAGCAGATCGAGCAGCTCGAGAGTTACATCCACAGCTGAGGACGCCGCGACGCGTTCGCGCCGCTCTCTCAACCAAGGAGTTGATGCCCATGAACACGCGCACGGGATGCGCCTGGCTCGCCGGTGTCAGCCTGGCCGGCGCCGCGGTGGCGATCGATCGCGTGAGCCCGGTGGCGCCCGGCGGCGCGCCGCAGGGGCTCGCCGCGCAGCCGGTGGAGGAGAACTATTTCGGCACCCGGGTCACCGACCGCTTCCGCTTCATCGAAGCCAAGGATCCGACGACCCTCGCCTGGATGAAGACCCAGGGCGCCTATACCCGCTCGGTGTTCGATTCGATCGCCCCGCGCGCTGCGTACCTGGAGAAGCTCGGCAAACTCGGCGCCGCCTTCGGCGTGGTGAATACCGTGCAGACCGGCGGCGCGCGCGTCTTCTACCTGGAGCGCAAACCCGGCGCCGACGTGTTTGACCTGATCGTGCAGGAGCCCGACGGCCGCAAACGGATCCTCGTCGACACCGCGGCGCTCATCCGCGCCGCCGGCGGCGTGCCGCAGGCGATCGATTACTTCCAGGTCTCGCGCGCTGGCACGCAGGTGGTGGTCGGGATCTCACCCGGCGGCTCCGAGGCCTCGCGCCTGAGCGTGCTCGAGGTGGCGAACGGCCGCACGCTCGCCGGCCCCATCGACCGGGCGCAGTGGGCCTCGCCCTCCTGGCTCGACGATGGCAGCGGACTTTTCTTCCTGCGCCTGCAGGAACTGGCGCCCGGCGCCAGGCCGAGCGACAAGTACCTGAACTCGGCGGCGTACTTCTGGAACATGCACGACGCACCGGCGCCGCTGGCGGGCGCCGCCACCGGCCTCGGGCCGGTCTCCGATCCGGTGCGCTTCCCGTTCATCACGGTCGTGCCGCTGGCGAACCGGGCGGTGCTGGTCGAGCAGAACGGCGTGCAGAACGAGTTCGCCTCCTGGAGCGCGCCGCTCGCCGAGGCGCGCGGCGGCCACGCCAGGTGGCGGCCGCTCACGGTGAGCGCGGATGAGGTGACCGGGTTTGACGGCAACGCCACCACGCTCTACCTGCTGTCGCACAAGGACGCGCCTACCTTCAAGGTCCTGTCCATGCCCCTGGACGGCACGCTGGCCGGCGCCCGCGTCGCGATCCCGGCCCGCCCCGAGCGCGTGATCGAGTCGATCCACTGCGCCCGCGACGCTCTGTACGTGGTCGCGCGCGCCGGGCTTTCGGGGCGGGTGCTGCGGCTCGATGCGCATGGGGAGCTCACCACGCTCAAGCTGCCCTTCGAAGGCACGGTCGATGAAGTGGCGACCGACCCGACGCGCGCCGGCGCGATCGTGTCGCTGGTGGGGTGGGTGCATCCGCGCACGCACTACCGCTATGACCCGGCGAGCGGCAAGTTCGCGGACCTGCACCTCGATTCCGGGCCGGCCTTCGATGCCGCCCGCTACCAGGCGACCGAGCTCAGCGCGCCGGCCGCGGACGGTACGCGCGTGCCGCTGTCGGTGATCACGCCCACAGGCGCCGTGCAGCCGCGGCCGATGCTGCTCGATGCCTATGGCGCCTACGGCATATCCACGCTGCCGTATTTCTCGCCGCGCATCGTGTCGCTGGCGGATGCCGGCGCCGGCTACGCCGAATGTCACGTGCGCGGAGGCGGGGAGCTGGGCGAGACCTGGCGCCTGGGCGGCAAGGATGCCAACAAACCCAATACCTGGCGCGACTTCATCGCCTGCGCCGAGATGCTGATCAGCAGCGGCTACACCACGCGCAACATGCTCAGCATCCAGGGCACCTCCGCCGGCGGCATCACCGTGGGGCGGGCGGCCACCGAGCGCCCCGAGCTGTTCGCGGGCGCCATCGGGCGGGTGGGCGATCTGGATGCCCTCAGGTCCGAGACCATGCCGAGCGGGCCTGCGAATATCCCCGAGTTCGGCAGCTTCAAGGACGAGCAGGGCTTCAGGAACCTGCTGGCGATGGACGCCTACCAGCACGTGCGCAACGACACCCGCTACCCGGCGTTTCTCCTGACCACCGGGCTCAACGATCCGCGTGTCGAGCCGTGGGAGCCGGTCAAGATGGCGGCGCGGCTGATGGAGGTCGACCACCACCAGCCGGTGCTGCTGCGCATCGAGGATGCCGCCGGGCACGGACTGGGCACGACCAAGGCGACCCGGGATGCGGAGGACGCCGACATCGCGGCGTTCGTGTTCTGGCGCGCCGGCGTCGCGCAGTGGCAGCCGAAGCCATAGCCGGCGCCGGATAGGCACCCGCGGCGCCTGCCGCTCGCGCGCTACTTGCGCCAGTACGCCGGCCGGAACAGCACGATCACGCTGAAGATCTCCAGTCTTCCGAGCAGCATCGCGGCCGTGCAGATCCAGGTCTGCTGGACGGTGAGCGCGTGCAGGTTGTGCACCGCGCCCGGCGGCCCGAAGCCATGTGCCGTGTTGTTGATCGAGGCGATGACCGCGCTCATGGAGGAGTCGAAGTCGAGTCCGGTGAGCAGCATGGCGAAGGTGAGCAGCACCGCGGTCATGAAATACAGGAAGATGAACGCCAGCACCGCGTGCCCCACGCCGTCCGGGATGGGCCGGCCGCCGATGCGCACCGGCGCGATGGCGGCCGGATGAATGAGCAGCGTGAGCTCGCGCCCCGCCTGGCGCGTCAGCAGCAGCGTGCGGAACATCTTGATGCCGCCTCCGGTGGAGCCGGTGCTGCACACGATGCAGGACAGGAACAGCATCCAGTAGGGCGCGAACACCGGCCAGCGCTGGTAGTCCTGGGTGGTGAGGCCGCTGGTGGTGGCCTGGGAGATGACGTTGAACGCCGCGTGGCGCAGCGCGGTGGAGAAATCCGCATACACGTCGTTGCGGGTGAGCAGCACCGCGATCGCGACCACGCTCACCGCCAGCAGCGCGAATATCGCCTTGCATTCCGGGTCGAGCCTGTAGCTCTCCAGTGACAGGCGCCGCAGCGCGACGAAGTGACGCGCGAAGTTCAGCGACGCGATCAGCATCAGCGCGATCAGCACCGCCTCGATCGCCGGGGAGCCGAAGTAGGCGATGCTGCGGTCGTGGGTGGAAAAGCCGCCCAGCCCCACCGCCGAGAAGGCATGGCAGATGGCATCGAACCACGACATGCCGCAGATCCGTAGCGCCGCGATGCCCGCAACGGTGATCAGCGCATACACCAGCCACAGCGATTTCGCGGTCTCGGTGATGCGCGGCGCCAGCCGCTCGTCCTTCACCGGCCCCGGCGCCTGTCCCTTGTACAGCTGCATGCCGCCCACGCCGAGCACCGGCAGCACCGCGAGCGCCATGACGATGACGCCGAGCCCGCCGAACCAGTGCAGCGAATGGCGCCAGAAGTTCAGCGACGGCGGCAGCTGATCGAGCGCGTTCAACACGGTCGAGCCGGTGGTGGTGAGCCCGGACATGGCCTCGAAGAACGCGCCGGTGAAGCTCAGGTCCGGCAGCGACAGGAGCAGCGGCAGCGCCGCGGCGCCCGGTAGCAGCAGCCACCCGAGCGTGAGCAGCAGGAACCCGTCGCGCGCCCTCAGCGCGCGCCGGAAGCGCAGCGTCGCGCCCGCCAGCAGCAGCCCGGCGCCGGCGGTGAGCGCCGCGGCCAGCAGGAATTTCGGCCACAGACCATCGGCCATCACCAGCGAACAGCCGACCGGCAGGGCGTAGGCGAGCGCGAAGGTCGTCAGCAGCAACCCCAGAACGTGCGCGACCGCGAGCACCGCCGCGCCCTAACGCGTCGAACGCAGGAACAGGCGTTCGACCGCCTCGAGGTGGCGGCGATCGGCGAGGAACAGGATCACATGGTCATCGGCCGCTACCCGTGTGTCGTGGTGCGCCATGATGACCTCCTCGCCCCGCACCACCGCGCCGATGGAGACGCCTTCGGGCAGCGGAATCTGCCCCACCATCTTGCCGACCACGCGCGAGCTGCGCTCGTCGCCGTGCACGATCGCCTCCAGCGCCTCGGCGGCGCCGCGCTTGAGGGAATGCACGCGTACCACATCGCCGCGGCGCACGTACGCGAGCAGCGAGCCGATGGTGACGGTCTGCGGCGAGACGGCGATGTCGATGCTGCTGCTCTCGACCAGCTCGGTGTACGAGGGCTTGTTGATGAGCGCGATCGCCTTGTGCGCACCCAGGCGCTTGGCGAGCATCGCCGAGAGGATGTTGGCTTCTTCCGAGTTGGTGAGCGCCGCAAACACATCCGCGCTGTCGATGTTCTCCTCGATCAGCAGCGCCTCGTCCGCGGCATCGCCCTGCAGCACGATCGCGTTGTCCAGGAGTTCCGCGATGCGGCGTGCCCGGCGCGCATCGCGCTCGATGATCTTCACCTGGTTGTGCGGCTCGAGCGTCTTGGCGAGGCGGAAGCCGATGTTGCCGCCGCCGGCGATGACGATGCGCCGCGCCGGGTCGTCGGCGTGGCGCAATTCGCTCATGACGCGGCGGATGTCGTCGCGCGCCGCCAGGAAGAACACCTCGTCGCCCTCCTGCACGACGGCATCACCCTCGGGGGCAACGCCGCGGCCGTCGCGGTAGATGGCGACCACGCGCACCTCGACCTTGGGCAGATGGCGCTTCAGCTCGCGCAGGCTCTGACCGACCAGCAGGCCGTCGCGCCGCGCCCGCACCCCCACCAGGCGCACCTTGCCGTCGGCGAAATCCAGCACCTGCAGCGTGCCGGGATGATGGATGAGACGCTCGACGTATTCGGTCACCAGCTGCTCGGGGTTGATGAACACGTCGACCGAGAGGCCCTCGGCGCCGAACAGCGCCGCGCGGCTGGTGTAGTCGGCCGCGCGGATGCGCGCGATCTTGGTCGGAGTGCGAAACAGCGTGAACGCCACTTCGCAGGCCATCATGTTGACTTCATCGCTGGAGGTGAGCGCGACGATGATGTCGGCCTCGGCGGCGCCCGCGTTCTCGAGCACCGTCGGATGGGCGGCGTTGCCGGCGACGGTACGCACGTCCAGGCGGTCCTGCAGATCGCGCAGCACGTCCTCGTCGACGTCCACCACCGTGACCTCGTTGGCTTCTTCGCGCGACAGGTGGTCGGCGGCGGTGCGACCGACCTGGCCGGCACCGAGGATGAGGATTTTCATGCTGACCTACAGCGGTTCGAGATTCGCGTACTGCACCATCAGCCATTTCGTGCCCTGGCGCTCGAAGCTCACCTGCACGCGCGCCTGCGCACCGTTCCCCTCGACGTTGAGGATCACGCCCTCGCCGAACTTGCCGTGCCGCACCCGCGCCCCGAGCCGCACGCCGGCCACCGCCGGCTCCTCGAAGCGAAAGCGCCCCACCGCCTTGGGTAAAGACACGCCCACGCGCGGGCGCACCTCCTCCAGCAGCTCCTCGGGAATCTCGCGCACGAAGCGCGACGCCTGGGCGTAGCTGTCCACGCCGTGCAGACGCCGCTGCTCGGCCCAGCTCAGATACAGCTGCCGCATGGCGCGTGTCATGCCGACATAACACAGCCGGCGCTCTTCCTCCAGGCCGTCGAGGTCGGTGAGCGAGCGTTGATGCGGGAACAGCCCTTCCTCCATGCCGCACAGGAACACCACCGGGAACTCCAGCCCCTTGGCGCTGTGCAGCGTCATCATCTGCACGCAGTCCTCCCACTCGTCCGCCTGGCCTTCGCCGGACTCGAGCGCGGCGTGCGCCAGGAACGCCTCGAGCGGCGGCAGCTCCGCGGCCTCGGGCGTGAAGCCGCGCGCGGCGCTCACCAGCTCATCGAGGTTCTCGACGCGCGCTTCGCCGCGCTCGGCCTTCTCGCGGCGGTAGTGCTCGATGAGGCCGCTCGCTTTCAACACCTGATCCACCTGCTCGTGCAGCGCGAGGCCCAGGCTCTCGGCGGCGAGGCGCTCGATGAGCGCGCGGAAGCCGTGGATGGCGCCGCCCGCCTTGGCCGCGAGGGCCCCCCCGCTGCCGCTGCAGACGGCAGCCGCCTGCCACAGCGAGCAGCCGGCTCCCCGGGCATGCTCGCGCAGCACCTCGAGGCTCTTCGCTCCCACGCCGCGCGTCGGCAGGTTCACCACGCGCTCGAAGGAGGCGTCGTCGTTGCGGTTGGAGATGAGCCGCAGGTAGGCGAGTGCGTCCTTGATCTCCGCGCGCTCGAAGAACCGCAGGCCCCCGTATACCCGGTACGGCATGCGCGCCGACAGAAACGCCTCTTCGAACACGCGCGACTGTGCGTTGGAGCGGTACAGGATGGCGATCTCGCGCCGCTGCCCGCCCTGCGCCACCCACTCACGGATGCGGTGCGTGACGAACTCCGCCTCGTCGCGCTCGTTGAAGGCGGTGTACAGGCGGATCGGCTCGCCGCGCGCGCCGGCCGTCCAGAGCTTCTTGCCGAGGCGGCTGGCGTTGTGCGCGATGAGCCCGTTGGCCGCTTCCAGGATGGTGCCGGTGGAGCGGTAGTTCTGCTCGAGGCGGAACAACTGCGCCGCAGGGTAGTCGCGCCGGAACTTCTGCAGATTCTCGGCGCGCCCGCCACGAAACGCGTAAATGGCCTGATCGTCGTCGCCCACCACAAACAGGTGTCTGGCGGACGCCTCAGCAGCTGCCGCAGGGCCGGGCGCCGGGAGCTGTGCGGTAGCTGACGGCCTTGCTGCCACTGGCGCGGGCGGCGCGAGCAGCTTCAGCCACGCGTACTGGATGGCGTTGGTGTCCTGGAACTCATCGACCAGTACGTGCTGGAAGCGCCGCCGGTAGTGCGAGAGGAGCGAAGCGTTGTCGCGCCACAGCTCGAACGCTCGCAGCAGGAGCTCTGCGAAATCCACCACCCCGGCGCGTGCGCAGGCTTCCTCGTATGCGGCGTAGAGCCGGATCAGCTCGCGGCGGGTGGGGTCGTTCTCGTCCTTGAGGTGCGCGGGGCGACGGCCCTCGTCCTTGTTGCCATTGATGAACCACTGCACCTCGCGCGGCACCCAGCGCGTCTCGTCGAGCTCCCTCGCCCTGATGACTTTCTTGATGAGGCGCTGCTGGTCCTCGGAGTCGAGTATCTGAAATCCCTGCGCCAGGTTCGCCTCGCGCCAGTGCAGCCGCAGCAGCCGGTGCGCGATTCCGTGGAAGGTGCCGATCCACAAGCCGCCGCCCGGCAGACCGAGGAGTCGCTCGACGCGCGCGCGCATCTCCCCCGCGGCCTTGTTGGTGAATGTCACGGCCAGGATGCTGTAGGGGGAGACCCCCTCGGCCTGGATCACCCACGCGATGCGGTGCGTCAGCACCCGGGTCTTGCCGCTACCGGCCCCGGCGAGCACCAGCACCGGCCCAAGCGGCGCCGTGACGGCGGCGCGCTGCGCCTCGTTCAGGGGATCGAGGATCGGGGACACATCCATGGCGGGCGCATTCTACGGTAAACGCAGAAAGCTCAGGCCCCGGCGCTTCAACGCTCCTGCGCGAAGCGCACCAGCGCCACGACGAAGCTCAGCAACACCGGTCCGATCACCAGACCCAGGATGCCGAAGGCGGCGGCGCCGCCGATGGCGCCCACGAAAATCGCCAGCGTCGACACCTCCGCCTGGTGCGCGGTCAGGAGCGGGCGCAGGATGTTCTCCCCGACCCACATGGCCGCGGTCCAGCAGGCGAGGAAAATCGCCGCCCCCCAGCGCCCGCTGAAGGCGAGATACAGCACCGCCGGAATCAGCACCGCGGCGGCGCCGGCCGGCAGGAAGGCGGCCACGGTGGCCAGCACGCCGAACACCACCGGCGAGGGCAGGCCCACCAGGGCAAAGCCCACGCCGACGAACAGTCCCTGGATGAGGGCGGTCACGGTGGAGCCGAACACCACGGCGCGCGTCACGTCGCCCAGGTATTTCAGCAGCCGCGCGCGCCGCTCGTGCTCCACCGGCACGAGGCGTGTCAGGCCGTCGAGCATCGCGCGCCCGTCGCGCAGGAAGAAGAACAGCATGAACAGCATCATGAAGAAGCCGACCAGGGTGCCGATCGCGCCGAGCGCCACGCTCCCGCCCATGGAGGCGGCGCTCTTGAGCAGCGTCTGCAGGCTGTCGGTCATCCAGCCCTGCAGCTGCTCGGCGCTCACCACCGCGTTCTCGCGCATCCAGCCGACCGCGCCGCCGAGCAGCGGATAGGCCGACAGGCGCTCGACCAGCTCCGGCAGGGAGAGGAAGCTGTGGCCGCGCAGATAGCCGATGAGCCGCGTCACCTGGCCGACGAACGCGCCTGTCAGCACCGACAGCGGTGCCAGCACCAGGAAGGGCGTGAGCGCGGTGAGGATGCCGGCCGAGAGCGCGCGCCGGCCCTTGAAGCGCCGCGTGAGCCCCTCGTGCAGGGGATGCAGGATGAAGGCCAGCACCGCCGCCCAGCCGAGCATGCCGCTCAAGGGATCGAGGATCTTCAGCAGCAGGTAGCCGAGGATCGCCGCGGTCGCGATCTGGAAGGTGCGCAGGTAGAAGGCGGATTCCAACGCCGCTACCCGGAGTTGGTTTCCTTGCCGAAGCGATGGTTCACCCGCATGCCGTACACGCGTAGTCACTCTTGTGGCGCGCCATTGCGCTGACGCGTTGGCTGGTTGCGCAGAGTAACAAACCGCGCTCGCGGCTACCCGACATTCGCCGGCCTCGGCGGGCGGCGCTCCGAGCGCTCAGCGGGTGGCGCCGACGAAAGTCTCATCGGTGAGACTGTCCAGAAACGCCAGCAGCGCGCTGCGCTCGGCGGCGGAGAACGGCACCCGTGGCAGACGCCGATCGGCACGCGCGGCCTGGGCGAGGGACGAATAGTGATCGAGCACCGCGGTGAGGCTCGCGAAGCGCCCGTCGTGCATGTACGGGGCGGTGAGCGCCACGTTGCGCAGGGTCGGCACCCGCATCGGGCGCTCGCTCGTGCCGTTGCGTGCGAAGCTCGCCGGCCCGGTCTCACCCTGCGCATCGCGCCAGTTGCCCGAGAAGTTGAATCCCGAGTGGCAGCCCGAGCAGCCCGCGCGCCTCGAGAAGAACAGCGCCATGCCCTGCTTGGCTTGCTCCGACAGCGCCTCGTGCTCGCCGCCGAACACGTAGCGATCGAAGGGCGAGCCGCCCGAGATCAGCGTGCGCTCGAAGCTCGCGATGGCCTTGACCATATGTCCGAGGCTCACCGGTGCGGGATCGCCGGGGAATGCGGCGGCGAAGTCGGCCGCATACGCCCGATCCGCCGCCAGCTGCGCGCACACGGCGGCCTCGCGGCCCTTCAGTCCGAGCTCCACCGGGTGCTCATTCAACATCGGCTCGAGCATCTGTGCCTCGAGCGAGCGCACCCGCGGCCTCATCCAGCCGAAGCTGATGTTGTAAGCGACGTTGACCAGCGCCATGGCGTTGTGCGGCAGCGCCTCGCCGGTGGCGCCGATCGCGACCGGGCGATCCTGCGCGAAGGAGTGCGCCGGTTCGTGACAGCTCGCGCAGCTGTACTGGCCGGTCACCGACAGGCGGCGCTCGAAGAACAGCCGCTCACCGAGCGCCACCTTGGCCCCGGACATGGGATTGTCAGGGGGTACCGCGGGCGTGGGGAAACCTCGCGGCAGGTGCCAGGCATACTCTTCGGCCGCCAGCGCGGAGGCGGCGGCGAGCAGCAGCAGCGCGGCTGCCGGGAGGACTCCCCGCGCGCGCCTCAGCGCCAGCTGGCCGCCGTGCCGGCGCGCGTCAACGCCGCGGTCTGGCCCGCGATCTGCGCCCGCTCCTGGATCCACTTGTCGAGCTCGTCCAGGCTGGTGGCATTGCTGCCGGAGGCGTTGGCGCGCTGATCCGCGGCCCAGCTCTTCATGGCCGCCAGGAGCTTGCCCGCCAGCGTCCGGTTACCTGCGTACAGGTCGAGGTACGCCTGCTGCGCGTCGGGGACGCGATCGAGCGCGAGATACGCCTCGCCGCGATACTCGAGCGCATCCGCATAGCCCGGCTTCAGAGTGAGCGCCTTGTCGTACGCCGCGAGCGCCTCCTCGTAGTGCCCGAGCTTGCGGCTCGTGTAGCCCACGTAGTTCCATGCCTCGGGCAGCTGGGGGTCGAGCCCGCTCGCCTCCTGGAACTTGGCGAGCGCTTGCGCATACCGCTCGCGGGCCTCGCGCGCGGCCTTGTCCTTCTTGCCGGCATCGCTCGCCTGCGCGGCGGCCGTCTGTGCGTTGTCGGCCTTCTTTACGTAGTGCACGCCGTCGTTGTAGGCGTCACGCGCCTTCTGTTGCGGCGTCTGCTCGCGCGGCGTGGGCGGTGGTGAGGGCATGGACATCCCGCCGCCGCCGTTTGCCCAGCCCGCGGCCATCCCGCTCGCCAGCAGCAAGCCGGCCAGCACCCGAAGAGCAATGCGCATACACGGTCCTCCTGAAAGCCCTATGCTGCAACGCTGGCACCGCAGCGGGCAACCGGCGCGCGCGCGCCTTCAGCCGATGGCCGTTCCCTCACCCGGCGCGCCTACGGCGCCTTGGGCGCCGGCGCCGCGACCGACCAGTGGACGTTGCGGAATTTCCACCGGCCATCGCGCCGTTCCGCCACGGCGGTGAAGTAGCCGCGGTCCGTGATCCGGCCGCCGTCGGCGGCCACCCGCAGCTCGGACCACGAGCTCGCCATCACCGCCAGATCGGGCGTCAGGGGGTCGACGCGCAGATCGTCTCCCCAGCGCAGCTCGATGGAGCGCAGCGTGCGCGTGAGATCGTCGATCCCGCGCGCCGCGGAGGCGGCGTTCGAAAACACCAGTTGCCCGTCGGAGGCCATGAAGAACGAGGTGTTCGGGGAGAAATAACGGCGCCAGGCGGCCGGGCCCTCGCGCGTGACGTCGTGCGCGACGTCCCGGGCGAACTGGCGCACCGCGTCGTTGACGGCGCTGCGCGTCGCCGCACTCAGGGCCGCCGGGGCGGCGCTGCCGCCATCACGCCGTGGCTCGCAGCCGCTCAAGGCCAGCGCTGCCGTGATGAGGATTGCCGCGACGACGCGCACGCGCTTACCAGCGATTGCGCAACTCGCGCAGCTTCACGAACACGGTGCGGGCATCGGGATGCTCGCCGATGTCGGGAAACGCCTCCCGCAGCCGCGCCAGGACCCCGGGACTCTGCAGCCGCAGGAACGTGTTGATGCGCTTCTCCTGCCCGAGCGTGGTCACCGGCGCGGCCGCCGGGTCGTGGTGGCGGGCCTGCTCGAGCAGCGGCGCCGCGTCCGGGTTGGTGGGCTCGCGATCGAGCGTGAACTCGAGGTTGCGTGCCAGGTACTCGTGGCCGGGGAACACACGGGTCTTGTCCGGCAGGCGCGCGAGCTGCGTGACGAAGGTGTCGTACAGCTTATCCGGGTCCCCGCCGTTGAAGCAGTTGCCGGCGCCGGCGTTGAACAGGGTGTCGCCGCAGAACAGTGCCGGCTCCTCGGTGCGCGACAGCAGGCAGATGTGCGTGAGCGTGTGCCCCGGGGTGTCGAGGCATTCGAGCTCCACGGTGCGCCCGACCTTGATGATGTCGCCTTTGGCGAGGCCCCGGTCCACGCCGCCGATACGCGCGGCGGCAGCCGCGTGCGCGGCGACCTGGGCGTGGGTCGCCGCCTTCAGGCCGGCATTGCCGCCGGTGTGGTCGGTGTGTTCGTGGGTGTTGAGAATCTGCGTGATCTCCCAGCCGCGCTTACGCGCCGCCTCCAGGCACAGCCGCCACTCCAGCGGATCGACGGCGAGCGCCTCGCCGGTCTCGGCACAGGCGATCAGATAGTGGAAATTGCGCAGGCTGTTTCCCGACCAGATACGTTCCGTCAACATAGAGCACCTTTGGCTGTCGCTAAGTCGCAACGTACCCTGAAACGTGCCGTGCGCGCCATAATGCACCCATGGCGCACACGTTTCTGTTCCAACCGGCGGTATGGACCGCGAAGGGAACGCTGTGGCGCGCCGACGGCGAGCCACTGGAGGCGATCGGCCGCACCGAGATCGCGCATCGTGCGGAGTGCTGGCTGCTGTCGGGCACGCTCAAGGTGCTGGGATCGCCGCCGGCGGAATTCGTGCACGCCTACTGGATCGAGCCTCCCGGCCCCGACGGTACCAGCATGAAATGGCGCTTCGAGGACGCGACCTTCGGCACGCTACTCGGCCGGTTCGCGGTCATCGGCGAGTCGATCCTGTCGGTGTACGCCTGCGAGTCCACGGGCTATCACGGCGCCGAGCACCTGGGCCAGATCGACGCCGGCACCTACCGCAGCGCCGGGGTGCTGCTGTTGAAGGACCAGATCATCTATTCCTGGCGGATGATGCTGCAGCGCGCATCCTAGCGCGCCTGAGCACGCCCGCGCTTACCTCGGCAGGTAGTGATCCACCAGCAGCGCCGCGAACAGCCACATGAGATAGGTCACCGAGAAGCGGAACACGCGCATCGGCAGCTCCTCGCGGCCGGTGATCTTGAGCGCCAGCGCGTAGTAGAGGAACCCGGCGTTCAGCGCCAGCGCGGCGACGAGATAGATGAGGCCGCTCATGCGGGTGAGGAACGGCATCAGCGTCACGACCGTGAGCAGCACGGTGTACAGCAGTACCTGCAGGCGCGTGTAGGCGAGGCCGTGCGTCACCGGCAGCATCGGAATGCCGGCGCGCGCGTATTCATCGCGGCGCGCGATCGCCAGCGCCCAGAAATGCGGCGGCGTCCACACGAAAATGATGACAAACAGCAGCAGCGCATTCGGGTCGATGCCGTTGGTCACCGCCGCCCACCCGAGCACCGGCGGTGCCGCCCCGGCCGCGCCGCCGATCACGATGTTCTGCGAGGTCGCGCGTTTCAGCCACAGGGTGTAGATCACCGCGTAGCCGATGAGGGTCAGGAAGGTCAGCACCGCGGTCAGCAGGTTCACCAGCAAGGCGAGCATCGCCATGGCGGCGACGCCCAGCACGGCCGCGAACACCAGCGCCTCACGCTCGTTCAGCTGCCCGCTCGGCAGCGGCCGCGCGCGGGTGCGGGCCATCTGCGCATCGATGCGCCGGTCGAGCACGTGATTGAGGGTGGCGGCGCAGGCGGCGGCGAGCGCGATGCCGAGATTTCCCCACACCAGGG